>NZ_CAWLFA010000001.1:601609-902414 GCF_963860125.1 Picosynechococcus sp. PCC 7002 | reverse complement strand
ACAACGAAAAAATCCGCCAGATAGGAAATTTGATCTACCTTCAAAATCGCAATATCTTCGGCTTTCCGGTCATCGGCTGCAGCCGCGATATCCCAGACTAAACGTCCATTTTCATGGGTTTCAAGGGTTTTCGGTAGAGTCATTAACGGTTCTGTTGTGAATATCAATAGAGCAAAAATAGTTGTTCTTCTAGCTTACCGTGGAATCTCCCCCACAGCACCCCAGGGAAAACAAAGGCATTCTGCCGCAATTCGACAAAATATCTTGTCTTTGATCGATCAAACTAAATATTCCTATGTTATGATGCAGCAGTTGAGAATAGTTCTTAATTAATTGGCGATCGCCTCTGGGAATTGTCTCAAGGCCCTGCCATTAGAGTCACCGTTAAACCCCCATGAATGATTCCCCCATCCTACGCGTCGAAAGTCTTTGTAAACGTTTCAGTGCCCAAGATCTACCAGCGGTCAAAGATATTCAGTTTCAACTCAAACAGGGGGAAATTCTCGGACTTTTAGGGCCTTCCGGTTGCGGTAAAACGACGTTACTGCGCTTAATCGCCGGGTTCGAGCAGCCCAGCGCAGGACAAATTATTCTCAATGGTGTACCCGTCAGTACCCCAGAAAATTGCCTTCCCCCGGAGCGACGGAATACAGGGATGGTTTTCCAGGATTACGCTTTGTTTCCCCACCTCACCATCGCCGATAACATTGCCTTTGGGTTGCGCCACCGCGAACGTAAGTTTTCCCGCCAGGAAATTCGCCAACGAATTCAGGAAATTTTGCATTTAGTGGGACTTGCGGGCCTAGAAAAGCGCTATCCCCACGAGCTATCTGGGGGGCAACAGCAACGGATCGCCCTCGCCCGCGCCCTGGCACCCCGTCCTTCGTTAATTTTGTTAGATGAACCCCTGAGTAATTTGGATGTGCAGGTGCGCCATCACCTCCGGCATGAGATTCGCCAAATTATTAAAGCGGCGGGCATTTCGGCGATTTTTGTAACCCACGACCAAGAGGAAGCGTTGGCCATTTCGGATCGGATTGCGGTGATGCGCCAGGGAAATTTAGAGCAGTTGGGCACACCAGAGGAAATTTATACCCGCCCGGCCTCTCGGTTTGTGGCAGAATTTGTCACCCATGCGAATTTTCTACCAGCCCAGTGGATTGGTGGGGTTTGGCGCACGGAGATCGGTGAATTTAAAGTGGCGATCGCCCCCCCAGAACAGGCCGCTGAGGGAGAATTAATGGTGCGGGAGGAGGAATTGGAATTGATTCCCCAGCCAGAATCCCCAGTAATTGTGAAGGAGCGGCAATTTTTGGGCCGGGAATACCGCTATTGTCTCCAGACAGATTCGGGGAAATGTCTCCATGCCCGCATGGGAGTTAATCAATTGGTTCCCGTCGGGTCGCGGGTCGAAATTAAGATCCAATCGGCAACCCCCCAAGTGTTTGCCGCATCCTAGAAAGTTGGGCTAGAGCTTAAAAGAATAAAGAATTTCCCCATCAGGCGATCGTCGGGTCGTGCCATTAAATTCCTTGGCTCTGGCGTCGAGATATTTTTGTGCTTCTTTGCCGGAAAGTTGGGTACTTTGGGCGAAACGAAGCACCGTCACTTCGCCATTGGTCTCACTGAGGGTTTGGTAGAAATTTTGCCGCAGCCAGTCGGAGTCAAATTTTTCCTTCCGTACTTGGCGATTTAACCGCCACAGCATAAATGAGCCTGTTCCAGTAAAGGGAACCCCGAAAATAATAAAAGCGGCGATCGCCCCTTCGCGGTCCTCCTGGGAGACATTTTCATTGACCCCTTCCACGAGACCGTAGATGGCGATCGGCAGCCCCATAATTAGCAAAGACACCCCGATAAACCGTTGCACGGCACGGAATAGAAACTTCGCCCAGTGGGTTTTGGGGGGAGCGGCGAGGGGCGCTTGTCCTTGAATGTTTTGACCCAAGCCACCACTCACCACCGTTGCGGGCACTGCTGCTTCCTGCAAATTCGTTTTTTGGAGATTAATGGCTGGCTTGGCGACGGGTTGGGCAGCCCCCGTCAGGGATTGGAGAGCAGCTTTTACGGCCATGGCCGATGGGTAACGACTGCGAAAATCGAAACAAATCATTCGGTCTAGGATCGCCGCAAATTCTGGACTCACCTGGGCATCCTGACGCCAAAGAATCTCTGCAGTTTGGGGATCTTCGTAGAGCTCGTCGCCACTGCGATAACCCATGGGGGGCAGTTTCCCAGTGAGGGCCTGGATAATAATCAAGCCTGTGGCGTAAATATCACTACTGAGTTTAGGTTTGCCCCGGCCTTGCTCGTTGGCCATATAGCCAGGGGTGCCAATGATGGTGCCGACACGGGTTTGACCCTGGGCATTAATTTGGGTGCCTGCCAGTTCTTTCACAGCGCCGAAGTCGATCAGAACAATTTTTCCGTCCTGTTTCCGCCGAATCAGGTTTGCGGGTTTAATATCCCGGTGAATCACGTTTTGGCTATGGATAAAACTGAGCGGTTCGAGGATACTTTTTAACAGGGCGATCGCATAGGCTTCACTAAGTTTTTTGCCGACGGTGATTTCCCGTTCGAGGCTATGGCCTTCAACAAAATCCTGAACCAGGAAAAATTCTTGATTGATTTCAAAATAGGCGAGCAAGTGGGGAATTTGATCATGGTCTCCCAGACGATTGAGCAGTTGGGCTTCCACTTCAAAAAGCCGCCGCGCCACCTTCAGGGCTTCGGGATCAGAAAAACTGGGTTTAAACTGCTTAACGACACAGGGCTTGTTGAACTGTTTGATGTCCTCGGCGATAAAGGTTTGCCCAAAGCCTCCCGCCGCCAAGGATTTGACGATGCGATAGCGGCCATCGAGTAACTGCCCAATCATAATCTCTGTAACGCTTGGCTCACACCTAAACTGATGTTCCCATTATGGAACAGGTTCGGCGAAAACATTTAGCCAATCAGGAATTGGGCGTGATGTCGGACATGGTCAAGCATAAAAGTGGCAATGAAAAAATAGCTGTGGTCATAGCCGTCTTGGTAGCGGAGGGTGAGGGGTTGACCGACTTTTTCACAGGCGATCGCCAATTTTTCTGTCAGTAATTGTTTCTCCAAAAAACCATCGGCGCTGCCTTGATCCACCAGGATTGGGTACTTTAAAGGGCCATTTTTTTGTAAGAGAGCCGTCGCATCATAATTTTCCCAGAGGGTTTTATCCGTGCCCAGATAAGCAGTAAACGCTTTTTCTCCCCAGGGGCACTGGCTCGGCGCAACAATCGGCGCAAAGGCAGACACCGACTGGTAGAAATCAGGCTGCCGGAGGGCACAAATTAAAGCTCCATGACCCCCCATGGAATGGCCAAAAATCCCCCGTTTCGCCGTCACGGAAAAGTTCGCTTCGATGAGTTTGGGCAGTTCCTCGGTGATGTAACTGTACATTTGATAATGGTTGGCCCAGGGCTGTTGGGTTGCATCCACATAGAAACCGGCGCCACTGCCAAGATCCCAATCTTTATCCTCGTCGGCGATGCCCGTATTGCGAGGGCTAGTATCGGGGGCGACGAGCATTAAGCCATAGTCTGCGGCATATTTTTGAGCGCCCGCCTTCGTGGTGAAATTTTCCTCAGTACAGGTCAAACCTGATAAATAATAGAGGGTTGGTACGGGTCGAGTTTCGGCTTGGGGCGGCACAAATACCGAAAAATTCATCGGTACACCGCACGCCTCAGAATCGTGCTGGTAATACTGCACTTTGCCGCCAAAACAGAGGGTTTCTTTCGTTAAAACAAGGTTTGTCATCGTTAATTTGATCGTGCTATGGGGGCTTACCATGGTAAACCCCTACCAATTTTGAGGATCTAAAAGGTGACCACGCTGCGGATAGATTCTCCGGCGTGCATCAAATCGAAGGCTTCGTTAATCTTCTCAATGGGCATGGTGTGGGTAATCAGATCATCGATGTTGATTTTGCCTTCCATGTACCAATCGACAATTTTCGGCACATCGGTACGGCCCCTCGCGCCCCCGAAGGCGGTTCCTTTCCAGACGCGACCCGTTACCAACTGGAAGGGTCGGGTACTAATCTCTTGACCTGCGCCTGCTACCCCAACAATAGTAGAAACACCCCAACCCTTATGGCAACTTTCCAGCGCTTGGCGCATCACGTTGACATTGCCAATACATTCAAAGGTGTAGTCCGCACCGCCTTTTGTTAAATCCACTAAATAGGGCACGAGATCACCCTCAACTTCCTTGGGATTGACGAAATGGGTCATACCAAATTTTTCGGCGATCGCCTTTTTATCGTCGTTAATATCGACGCCGACAATCATATCTGCCCCCACCATGCGACAGCCTTGGATCACGTTTAGGCCAATGCCCCCCAAGCCGAAGACAATTACCTTTGACCCCACTTCAACTTTCGCCGTATTGATCACCGCCCCGATCCCCGTGGTGACACCGCAGCCGATGTAGCAGACCTTATCAAAGGGGGCATCTTCGCGGATTTTTGCCAGGGAAATTTCTGGCACCACGGTGTAGTTAGCAAAGGTGGAGGTGCCCATGTAGTGAAACAGCGGCTTACCATTAATCGAAAAACGTCCGGTACCATCGGGCATCACGCCCCGGCCTTGGGTAAGTCGGATTGCCTGACAGAGATTTGTTTTAAAACTGAGGCAATATTCGCACTCGCGGCATTCTGGCACATAGAGGGGAATAACGTGATCGCCCGGTTTCAGACTTTTAACATCCGGCCCCACTTCAACCACAACCCCAGCCCCCTCATGGCCTAGGATCGCCGGGAATAGCCCCTCTGGATCGGCCCCAGATAAAGTGTAGGCATCGGTATGACAAACCCCCGTCGCCTTGATTTCTACCAGCACTTCTCCAGCTTTGGGGGGTTCGAGTTGGACGGTTTCTACCTTGAGGGGTTCTTTTGCTGCATAGGCGATCGCCGCTTTCACATCCATGGGGTCAATCCTTAAATTTTGGTTTTAGTCGTTACTATTCTAAAGACAAATACTGGGGGGACAGATTTTTGCTAAATCTAGGGGTTCATCGGCAAACACAAGGCTTTTAAAATACGAGGCGACAACATTGTGATCGCCACAGGGCCTGTACCAACAAATCCAACCGCACAGGCTTGGTAATGTAATCATCCATCCCAACCTCCAAACAAGCCAATCGATCATGCTGCATAGCATTGGCCGTCAGCGCAATAACATAGGGATGTGGCTCCAAATTCAGTTTAAGTAATGCTTTGGTGGCGTCTAAGCCGTCCATTTCAGGCATCTGAATATCCATCAAAATCACATCATAAATTTGCTGTTCAACTGCCTCTAGGACTTCTAAACCATTACTCACAATGTCCACCTGATAACCTAAATTCTTTAGGATCTTTGCGACAACCTTTTGATTCGTTAAATTATCTTCCGCTAAGAGGATCTTCAGGGGCAGTTTCGTCGCCAACTCTCGATCAAAAACAAACAAAGGATTTTGCTTTTTTTCAAGGGAGTCACTAGGCTTATTGACAATTTGAGTACAGATCATAAACTCGAATTTACTGCCGATGCCCGGCTGACTCGTCACTGAAATTTTGCCGCCCATCATCCGGACAATTTCTTGACTAATGGCGAGACCTAAACCAGTTCCTTGGGTTTTAAATTTGGCTTTACCAGTTTGTTCAAAAGGCAGAAAAATCAAGTTGAGCTTATCAGGCTCGATGCCAATCCCAGAGTCTTCAACTTCAAAATTGAGCAATGTATAGGTCTCACTCAAATCGGGAAAAGAATGAAGTTTTAAGCGAAAAATAATCTGGCCTTTCTCTGTAAATTTCGCTGCATTATGCAAGAGATTTAACAATACTTGCTTAAGCTTTTTTTCATCAATGCTCACCACTGCTGGCAACTTGGGGGGGAATTCACAAATGAATTCAATGGCATCGGTATTGATTTGCGCTTGAATAATGCCCTTAATCCCTTGGAGAAATTTGGGAAAATCTACTTCTTGAAAATGAAGTTCGACTCTTCCCGCTTCAATGCGAGAAATATCTAAAATATCTTCAATGAGATGGAGTAGGTGAATCCCTGAGTCACTGATGGTTTGTAAATCTCCCCGTTCGTATTCGTCTAAATTATCAGAATCCTTGAGCAGTTCTACTAACCCTAAAATAGCGTTTAAAGGGGTGCGCAACTCATGGCTCATACTAGACAAAAACCGCGTTTTGGTGCGATTCGCATTTTCTGCTGCTTGTTTGGCTTCGATGAGCTCTAAGTTTTGTTGCTCTAATAAAAAGGCATTTTCTTTCAGGATTATCTTGCTTTGTTCAAGTTGTGATGATTTTTCTTGGAGGTGGAGTTTAGATTGGCGCAAGTTGTTAAAGGCTTCTTTTTTTTCTCTTAAAGTCGCCATTAAGCTCAAATTAGTCACCACGATGACCACGGTGAATAACTGCAAGCGTAGTAAAGATTCGTTAATATCTTCACTGGCAAAGGAACCCAGTCCCCGCACAGTGCCGAGTGCCGCTAACATTGTCACGAGGGAAATAAGATTTGTCGCGCCAAATTGACCAAAACGAATCACGGCCCACACCAGACAGGGAATGAGCATATATTCCAAATGGAGATCTTGAGAAAAGGAAATATAACTAATCAACAAAATAATTGTAAGTAGGCTCAGGGCCTCAACAAATCTTGTTTCAAGCAATAATTTCCAGGCAAGTTTAGCGGGCTTTTTAGAATGTTTATTAAAAGTGAAAATTGCTTTTTGAACGAGACGATTTAAGGTTTGTGGTTGAAATAGCTCATACCAACTAATTAGGGCCGGGGTAAAAATGTAAATTCCAGAAACGTTAGAAATCCACCAAGTTAACCAAGATTCTCCAAAGTTTGCCCAAGTAACTGTATTGCCGATGGCAAGGGCAAAAACTCCGGCTGTGGCATTGATTGCCGGGGTTAAAATACCGATAAATAGAAGAAACTTGCAGAGATCGTCAAGTTTTTTGAGGGGATTTTTGCGCTGAATTTTGGTATCTAGTAAGTATTTTCCCAAGCCCATACCGCTTGTGGTGCCTAGGGCGATCGCCAATACCTGCACAATTGAAGTGAGGACTTGATTGAGATTTCCCCCATGAAAAAAAGCCCAAATATTCGCCAAAAAAGAGCCAAGAAATACCCCTGGTAATACTTGATAGCCATAGATAAATGTTGCTGCCAGGGCAATGCCATCGGGGGGCCATATAGGGGTAACGGATTGGGGGGTCGAAGCAACCTGGCGAGAAATTTCTGCGGTCCCGTAATAGGCTAAGGCAAGCAAAATAATGAGGATAAACCGTCGGGATAGTTTCAAGGGCGGTTGCGGGAAATGGAACATGACGATCCTGATGGAGCTTGGACAGATTCTGGCAGGTGAATCACAATGGGTAGCTGTAACTTAAATTGGGAAATGTCAACTGGCACAAAGAGCTCTAAGGAACTAAGTCCTACTATTCTATTATTGTCGAAAAACCACAACTACCCAAGCATACAATTTTGCTTGAGCGTGCCCTAGCTCCCTAAATTTTCTCGGACACCGTTTGCTTGTAGGCCAGGGGCAAACCTGTAACAATAAGTAGGCAATTTGGCTGCATTTGTTGAAATCCCCTATGTATCCTTCCTTTTTACCGCCTCTGGTTAATCAGCTTACGGAACTTGATGCGATTCGCCTCGCCCAGCAGCTCCAACAGGTGGCGATCGCCACTCCGCTTCAGACAAATCCCATCTTGACGAACTTTGTCCAACAGGGCAGCGGCGACCAAGACATTCTCCTCATCCATGGCTTTGATAGCTCAGTTTTAGAATACCGCTATCTTTTGCCCAAATTAGCCCAGCAGCATCCTGTTTGGGCCGTGGATTTGCTCAGTTTCGGTTTTACGGAGCGACCAGAACAGCTTCCCTTTACCCCAGAAACCATCAAAACCCACCTCTGCCAGTTTTGGCAACAGCAAATTAATCGCCCGGTAGTGATTGTTGGTGCCTCTATGGGTGGGGCGGTGGCCCTCGAGTTTGCCCTGAGCTACCCCGACGCGGTCAAGCAAATTGTCCTCTTAGATAGTGCTGGTCTGGCCCCAAAACCCCTCAGCCGCTTTGCGATGGTACCGCCTTTGGATCGGTGGGCTACACAATTTTTAGGGAGTATGAATATCCGCCGAAAGATTTGCCAGAGTGCCTATTTCGATAAAACAAAAGTCACAACAGATGCGGTACTCTGTGGCGCGATGCATGTCCAGTGCGATCGCTGGCAGGAAGCCTTGATTCAATTTACGAAAGGCGGTGGCTATGGCTCTTTTTATCCCAAATTGAAGCAGATCCAGCAACCTACCTTAATTCTCTGGGGTGAACAAGACCGAATCCTTGGCACAAAAGCAGCCCATCGCTTTCAACAGGGCTTACCCAATAGCACCCTCCACTGGATTCCCAATTGTGGCCACCTCCCCCATGTGGAGCAAACAACCCTCGTCGCCGAACACATTCTTCGCTTTTGCCAAACTTTAATCCCAATCACATCTAATCATTAGCTTGAATCCTTGAGTTGATAGGAAATATTTTTTAATAAACTCAAGATGATATTTTTTGATTTTAATTAACTGGTGGAAGCCGAAATATTGTTTTTACTGTTATTGAACATTGGCAATCTCACAGTAAAAGTCGTTCCTTTATTGATTCGGCTGGACACATGAATATTGCCTCCAAGGAGATCCACAAACTGTTTAACGATACTTAGCCCTAGTCCTGTACCAGGAATATTACTGGTATTACAACCCCGATGAAACGGTTCAAAAAGATATTTTCGATCTTTTAAGGCAATGCCAATCCCTTCATCTTGGACTTTGATAATTAGTATTTGTTTCCACTTTCTTAAGCTCAAAGTAATTGCGCCACTCGCGTGGGTATAGCGAATCGCATTGGCAAGTAAATTTCCTAAAATTGAATAGAGTAAGCGTTCGTCAAGCTCAGTGATAATCGAATGGCTGGGGCAAATCAATTTAATGGGATCAGACTGACGAATAAATTCTCCTTCCTCTAATAACCGACGGCAAAATGCCACTACATCAACTTTTGTTCGGTTAACTTCTAGAACTTTGGCTTCAATCCTACCAATCACTAAAATATCGTCAATGATTTGAGTCATGCGCTCAACATTCGCATTAATACTGGAAAGATAACCTGCTTTTTCTGCTAAGGAAAGATGGGTGTCATAACGTTTCAGGGAAGAAACAGACAGGGTGATGTTATTAAGGGGATTACGAAATTCATGACAAACCATGGTGATGAAGCGTGAACGCATTTCGCTAAGTTCCCTTAGCTGTTGATTGGCTCGTTGCAACTTTTGGGTCCGCTCTTGAATTTTTTGCTCTAAATCTTCATTGGCCTGTTCAAGAATTTTTTCTGCCCAACGCCGCTGACTAATATCTTGAAATGTGACAACAGCCCCAATTAAAGTGCCGTCTTCATCTTTCATGGGGGTGCTGATATATTCCACCGGAAAACTGGTGCCATCTTTGCGCCAAAATACATCGGAAATCACGCGATGGGTACTACCATCTTTGAGGGCGGCATAAATTGGGCAATCTTCACGGGGATAGGGCGAACCATCCACATGGGAATGGTGCAATACCGTATGCATTGACTTGCCGACCAACTCTGTCACTGGCCAGTCAATCATCTTGGCGGCAGCGGGATTAATAAAGGTCACATTGCCATCTAAATCAAGGCCATAAACCCCTTCGCCAACGGCATTTAAAATGAGTTGGTGCTGGCGACGGAGCTGTTTTAATTCTTGGGCAAATGGTTTAGACAAGAAACGTTATTATCCTCGACATCAGTACAGTAGAAAGTATTATGACTGACTCTATCACTCGGCTGCCGTTACCCATTGAGTCAACTCAGACTGATGTGAATCAATGGGCTAATTACCGCTTGCAGATGATGGGAACGCTGAAAATTTTGTATTTATTCAGGGGAATTAATCAATCCGGGATGATCGAGGGGGCGATCGCCAGGGGCATCCCAAAAAAAGCGGCGCTCAGATTCGGCAATGGGTTTGTCGTTAATACTGGCTTCTCGGCGACGCATTAAACCATTTTCGTCAAACTCCCAATTTTCATTGCCATAGGCGCGATACCATTGCCCTGCATCATCCTGCCATTCGTATTGAAAGCGTACCGCAATCCGGTTTTCGTCGAAGGCCCACATTTCTTTGACGAGACGATAATTTAGCTCTTTATCCCACTTGCGGCGCAGAAATTCACGGATATTTTCCCGACCTTGAAAAATTTCAGCACGGTTGCGCCAAAAACTATCTTCTGTATAGGCCATGCACACTTTATCCGGATCGCGACCATTCCACGCATTTTCCGCCATCCGCACTTTGGCGATCGCCGTTTCTCGATCAAAAGGAGGGACTAACTTTTTTGGAGTCGATGTCATATTTCAAAGCCTCAACACAAATTCTGTTTAAAAAAGAGGCTGCCAGCCAATCACTAACAGCCCCGATCCATGCAAACGCCATTAATTCATAGCAGGAGCTCTACTTACCATTTCTTGTAGGGCAAGAACTTACCGCACATGATCACCTTAACGCGATCGCCTTTGGGATCTTCTTCGCACTCAACATCAATGGAAAAATCAATCGCACTCATGATGCCATCGCCGAATTTTTCATGGACAACCGCTTTAATGGGCATACCGTAAACCTGCATGATTTCGTAGAAACGATAGATGAGAGGATCCGTCGGAATAACAGGCTCAAGCGAACCTTTTAAAGGACATTCTGTCAACGGCTCAATTAGAGACTCATCCGCCCCAATCGCTTGCACAATCTTGGTTGCTTCTTCTAAAGAGGCACTGGCCTGACGGTAAACCACGGAAGCAATCCAAACCTCATCACAACCAACTTTCACTTCCAAATCTGCAAAGGAAATACCAGCAGCCTTTTTCGCAGCTAAAAGCTTTTCTGTAACCTCAGAAATTGCCATTCTTTAAATCCTCTAAAAAATCAAAATTTACAACGTAACCAAATCGAATCATGTCGCTTAACGACTAATTCTTGCCGCCTCAACCGCGCGGGTTTCGCGAGAAAGATGACTCTCCATTTCAACCTTCAGATCGTGATATTCCGGATACTGATCCAGCTCCTCACGATTACGAGGACGAGGGAAAGGCACATCCAAAATTTCATCCACACCAGCAGCCGGGCCACGGGTCATCATAATGATGCGATCAGAAAGCAATAAAGCCTCATCAATACTGTGGGTAATCATGATTACCGTTTTCCGTTCCCGCTCCCAGATGCGTTCAATCTCATCCTGCAAGAACCCACGCGTTAGTGCATCCAATGCTCCGAACGGCTCATCCATCAATAAAATTTGGGGATTAATCGCCAGAGCACGGGCAATACCGACCCGCTGTTTCATGCCACCAGAAATCTGATGGGGATGCTTTTTCTCCGCACCCGTTAGACCCACAAGCTGAATATGCTCTTTAATCGTGCGCTTAATTTGCTTTTTCGGCATATCCGGATAAACCGTTTCCACCGCAAAGTAGAGATTTTCCTCCACTGTCATCCAAGGCATCAGCGCATAACTTTGAAACACCATGCCGCGATCAGGCCCTGGCCCAGTAATCGGTACGCCATTAAGACGAATCTCACCAGAAGTGACAGGCGACAAACCCGCGATCATATCCAACAACGTGGACTTACCACAGCCCGAAGGCCCAATAATCGACACAAAAGTGTTCGGTTCAATATCGAGGCTAATATCCTCGATCGCCACATAATCTCTCGATTTTTTACCAGTAACCTTACCCAATAAACTTTGTTTACCGTGAAAGACTTTGGTCAAATTACGAATTGAAAGTTGAGCCGTATCCGAAAAAGTATCTTCCGGCGTTAGGGGAGTTGCGTAATTCACAGGAGTAACACTCATTATTTTCGACCAAATGCAACAAATTTTTCGACAGCCGCAAAGCAACTATCCAGAATGAGACCAACTAAACCGATGATCAGAATCGCCACCAAAATGTTCGGAATATAAAGGTTATTCCACTCATTCCAGATGAAGTAGCCTAAACCTGTACCCAACAACATTTCTGCCGCCACAATGACCAGCCAAGCAATCCCCATACTGATCCTTAAACCCGACAAGATGTTGGGCAGAGCAGCAGGAATAATCACTTTGAAAATAGTGCGGAAACTCGAAGCACCAAGGGTTTTTGCCACATCCAAATATTCTTTACTAACATTTGCCACACCGAAAGACGTGTTGATCAAAGTCGGCCAAATACTGGAAATGAAGATGATAAAAACACCTGTTTGCTCAGAATCGCGCAAGACATATAAACCAAGAGGTAACCACGCTAGGGGAGATACGGGTTTTAACAACTGAATGAATGGGTTAAAACCTTTTCTGGCGATCGGTGAAATACCAATCAAGATTCCGAGGGGAACAGCGACACAAGAAGCCGCAAGGTAGCCGATCGCCACCCGTCGCAAACTGATTAACAAATTCCAGCCAATGCCCAGGTCGTTAGGCCCATTGTCGAAAAAAGGATTGGTTGTCCACCACCACAACTCCTTGAGAGTCAAAGAAGCAGTAGGCATATTCGCAAGGATTCCTATGCGAGCACTGATTTCCCATCCTCCTAAAAAGACAATAAGGGAAGCAACAAATAGTGCAAATGCGAGAAAATTCTCATTTTGCCAAAGGGACTCTTTCGGCCTAGCGTAAGCTGATGTTGGTAGTCGTTTACTTGTGACTGCCATAATAAAAAACCTCCTAAAAATTACACGCCATATTCATCGATTTGCTGTTGCACATAAGCCGCAGGATCAGCGGGATCGAAGGTGTCAAATTTGAGGGTCTCCTCGCGATAGATCTCAGTGGGCGGTGTCTGACCAAGCTCAGTTGCCAGTTCTCTTGCTAAATCAGTGAGGAAGACATCTGTACCAACAGTGTCATAGCCAGTCTCAGGAATAATTGTGGGAGCCAATCCGTCACCCTGAAGATCCCAACGCACAAGCTGGGAAGAAATCCAGTTTGCAAAACTCTGCCAAGGATAGGGATCAAAGCCGATTCGGTCAGGAATATCAAGGCTATTGCCATTACCATCGTCAAACTTGCCAGTGAGAACTGCTTCGACAACTTCCACAGGCTGGTTAAGGAAGGCCCGCTCGGAAATCGCTCTGGCAATTTCTGGACGATTTTCAGGGACTTGAGCGTAAGCAGCCGCTTCGATAATGGACTTGTTAAGGGCACGGAAGGTATTGGGGTTGGCGTCAATCCACTGATCACTCGCGGCAAAAGCGCAACAAGGATGACCTGGCCAAATTTCTTTAGTCAACATGTGGATAAAGCCTGCACCTTCGTACACGGCCCGCTGGTTAAACGGATCAGGCATCAAGTATGCGTCGATATCACCCGCTACCAACTGAGCAATACTATCTGGCGGGGGAACAGGACGAATTTGAACATCCACATCAGGATCAATGCCGCCCGTCGCCAGGTAGTAACGCAACAGGAGATTGTGCATTGAGTAAGGGAAGGGAACCCCAATGGTAAAGCCCCTAAAGTCGGCAGGTCCATTTACCTGCCCCTTATATTTTTCAGCAACTGTGATTGCTTGACCATTGATATTTTCAATACTTGCCAACTTCACGCCAAATGCCTCGGAACCAAGACCTAGAGTCATCGCAATGGGCATCGGAGCCAGCATGTGATAGGCATCCAATTCGCCGGCGATCGCCGAATCTCTGACGGCCCCCCAGCTCGGCATTTTGACGACCTTGGCATTAAAACCATACTTTTCGTAAAAGCCCAAAGGCTCAGACATAATAATGGGCGTCGCACAGGTAATGGGAATAAAACCAATCTGTAAATCAGTTTTCTCCAAATTACCCACTGGCGCATCTGCCGGAGTGTCTGCCGCAGGGGGCGTTGTATCCTGACCACAACTTGCTAAACTCACAAGGGCAGCACCAACGGCCATATTCCGCAGAAATTCTCGACGGGTCTGTTGACTACTACGAATTGAGTCCGCAAAAAATAGACCAGCTTGGGGCCCAAAGGCCGCCGCAAAAGCATTTTCCATCCCGCCAGCCTGCTTACAGAGGGCCAAGATCAGCTTCTCTCGCTTTGGATCACTGCGACCAATGCGCTTCAAAAATAAAGTTTTTCTCAGTTCGTAGGCATTTACTCCTTCTGCAGCCCGCAACTGATTCTCTTTATAAATCCCCATTTTTACGAGGTCATCAACCATTTCTACAGGATCTTGGGGCATCGTCTGCATAAACTGCCAGTGATCACTCGCGCCATGGTATTTTCCACAAACATGACACAAAGACTGTAAGTTCGAGCGCCTGCCACCGAAAGAGTCGGAACCCCCTAGTCCCTGTAAAGCCTGCTGTGCTGAAATCAGAGTCATAATTTATATCTACCCAAAAATAACAACTTAAACTTTCAAAACCGCAGAATTTTGAAAGAGCCCTAAAACTCAGAAAAGTACTTTTATTTATTAAGAGTTGCGGTCTATAGTAGCAGCCACTTTCGTAATAAACATTAGATTTTTTTTTGAAAAAATGTCATTTTTTTAGGCTGTTTTTTCAACTCCCTTGATATCCTGCTTTTTTTGTTAAATCAATTACAGAAAAGTCTTTTCCGAAGATGTTATTCTCAGTTGGTTTTTGTGAAAAACTGTCCTGGCAGCCCACAAGAAGACAGGCTATATTTGCTCAGAACGCCAATTTAATGGTGTTTTTCCATGGAATCGCCGGAATTGGTTGGTAAAGTAGCCCGCATCATGGTAGCCACATAATTCTGCAATTTTATGGATTGGCTTGTTTGTATTTTTCAATAGTTTGCGAGCCTGCAGCATGCGCCTTGCGATAATCCACTGTTTGACTGTGTAGCCAGTTTCTTTTTGAACTAAATTACTCAGGTAGGAAGTGGAATAGCCAACTTCCTCGGCGATCGCCTTGATTTTAATGGGTTGATGGTAATGATCTTCAATAAAATCAAACGCTCGATTTAAATTGCTGGAGTAGGGAAAAGAAAAATCGCGATCGATATCTGTTAATGGAAAGTCGATTTCGGCACCAGAAGAAACAACTGTTTTATTTTTTGTCGAATCTAGATGGTGATTTTCAATCGTGTCTTGTTGTCGCTTTAGTCGAACATTAATTGCCCCTAGAAATTGTTCAACTGTGCAAGGCTTGGTCAGGTAATCGTCTGCTCCGAGCTGCATACCATAGCGAAGCTCGGCCATAGTAACTTTGGCAGTGAGAAAGATAAAAGGAATCGCGGTTGTTTTAGGTGAGCGGCGTATTTTTGACAACACGAAGTAACCATCCATGTCAGGCATGAGAATGTCACACACAATCAAATTTGGTTGTTCGTTTAATGCCAGTTCGATACCATCTAAAGCATTACTTGCAGCACAGGTTTTAAAGCCTTCAAATTCTAGGCACTTAAGGAAAACATTACGGGTTTCTGCTTCATCCTCAATAATCAAAATTTTCGTCATTGCCTTCTTGTTTCCAAAAATTGATCATTTATGCTGCCAAGTAGAGCACCCCATACCCTAGGGCTTAAAGAGCAGGTTGATATTGTGTTCTTGCTTAGATGTAATCACTGCACTCAACTTAAGCTTTATTAGCCTTTAATTATGGTCAGCTTGATGTATCCCGCTATACAAAATAGGGGCGATCGCAATGATCAACTTGGAAAAATATTGTCGAATTAAGCACCAAGGTGTTGTGTGACCGTTCGCCCTTCGCTCCTCTGATCAGCAGGCGATCGCAGTTTGGTCGTGTAACAATTAGAGTAAAGATGCCTTAGCATTTTGGATAACCTCAATGGCGATCGCCATCTATTTCTAAGGCGAATAAACTTGGTAACAACTAAGTGTAAAAGTCTATGACAATAGACGAATAAAACGATTGAGCCATGAAATAGCGAAATGTACGACCGTGGCTTTTGTGCGCTACACTACATATTAAGAATTATTACATTAATTTCGATAAGACGAGGTTTTTACCATGGCAGCTCCAGAACCCACCGTTAAGCCCAATCTTGAAGATCCGAAGTTTGGCTTCAATCTCTATTCCGAGAAGCTCAATGGCCGGGCGGCGATGATCGGGATCATCATTGCGATCGCCATCGAATTATTCACCAAAGAAGGCGTCCTGAGCTGGTTGGGGTTGATCTAAGGCCGCTGACTAAATCTTCTGTTTATTAAGTCTGGGTCTTCCTCGCCATTGTGGGGAAGATTTTTTTCGTTTTTAATAAGAATCCCCGGCCCCAGGGATCATCACCGCTATTTTTGTCAGTAACTGCCATGCTTCGTCTTACGGAAATCAAACTGCCCCTCGACCACAGCCCAGAGGCGATCGCCCAGGCCATTTGCCAGAAGTTAAAAATTCAGCCGGATGACTTGCTGGAATATCAGATTTTTAAACGCAGCTACGATGCCCGTAAAAAGAGCAATATTTACCTCGTCTACATCTTTGATGTGCACACCACGAAGGATCAAGCTTTGCTAAAACGCTTCAAAAAAGATCCCCATGTGCTCCCCACTCCAGACATGAGTTACAAAATGGTGGCCCAAGCACCGGCAGATTGTGCGACGCGGCCCATCGTCATCGGCATGGGGCCTTGTGGGATGTTTGCGGGATTAATGCTAGCCAAAATGGGCTTTCGGCCGATTGTGTTAGAACGGGGAAAAACCGTCAATGAGCGCACCAAAGACACCTTTAATTTCTGGAAAAAGAAGGGAGAATTTAACCCCGAATCTAATGCTCAATTTGGAGAAGGAGGCGCAGGGACATTCTCCGATGGGAAGCTCTACAGCCAGGTGCGCGATCGCCACCATTACAAACGCAAAGTCCTCGAAGAATTCGTCGCCGCCGGGGCCAATCCCGAAATCCTCTACATCGCCAAGCCCCACATCGGCACCTTTAAACTCGTGGGCATCGTCCAAAGCATTCGCAAAACCATCGAATCCCTCGGCGGCGAAATTCGTTTCCAAAGCAAGGTCAAAACCCTCGAACTAGAAAACCATCAGGTCAAAGGCGTCACCCTCGAAAATGGCGAATTTATTCCCAGTTCCCACGTGGTGCTGGCCATGGGCCACAGTGCGCGGGATACCTTCCAAATGCTCCATGACCAGGGCGTTTACATCGAACCCAAGCCCTTTTCCATTGGCTTTCGCATTGAACATCCCCAACCCCTGATCGATGAATGTCGCTACGGGGAATTTGCTGGCAATAAGATTCTCGGTGCCGCCGATTACAAGCTCGTCCACCACTGTCAAAATGGGCGCTCGGTCTATAGCTTTTGTATGTGTCCGGGGGGATTGGTGATTGGGGCCACCTCCGAGGCAGGCAAAGTCGTCACCAACGGCATGAGCCAATATTCCCGCAACGAACGTAACGCCAATGCGGGGATCGTTGTCGGCATTACCCCAGAAGAGGATTTTCCAGGTCATCCCCTCGCAGGCATTGATCTCCAACGAAAATTAGAAGCCAGGGCCTTTGAACTGGGTGGTGGTGATTACAGCGCGCCGGGTCAACTGGTGGGGGACTTCCTCGCGGGTTGTTCTTCTGAGTCGTTGGGCAAAGTAAAACCTTCCTATGCCCCGGGAGTTAAGCTAACGGATCTCAGCACCGCGCTCCCGGACTACGCCATCGAAGCGATTCGGGAAGCTCTACCCGCTTTTGACAAACAAATTAAGGGGTTTGCCATGGCTGAGGCGATGTTAACGGGGGTGGAAACGCGCACCTCTTCGCCAATTCGCATTAAACGGGGCAAAGATTACCAAAGTATTAATACCCAGGGCCTCTATCCTGCGGGGGAGGGAGCTGGTTATGCAGGGGGCATTCTCTCGGCAGCCATTGATGGGGTCAAAGTGGCGGAGGCGATCGCCTTAGATATTGTCAATGAGTAACAATTCAGCCAAATCGCGCTTTTTTTTCTAAAACATTTTCACTACACTGACACTACAACTTTTGATGTTTTGCCTCATTCCGAGGACAGATATTTAGTAAAGTCTTAAATGTAAGGGGATCAGCGAAAATTATGACTCGGGCAACTAGCACGACAGAAATGGAAGTCACCAGTATTCGCCTAGAGCGCAAACTGAAAGATAAACTCAAGGAACTCGCTGGAAACCAGGGATACCAAGCTCTAATCCGCGATATTCTCTGGAACTACGTCAATCACAACTCAGGGGATTATCGCCCCCAGTTTAGCGAAGCAGATATTCGGGCGACCCTTGAGGCGATCGCCAAAAAGGATGAAACCTGCGCCCTTACGGGGAAACGCATCCAAACAGGCGAAACCATGTGCCTCGGCCTCACTATTCACGGCGATTTTGTCCCCCTGAGTCCGGCTGTCGATCTGCCCAATTCCTAGGTTTAGGCCGTCCCAGTGGCGACTGCTAGATAGGTTTCTTCAAGCAAAAAAGAGCCCCGCTCGAACTTAACCGCCCAATAACCACCAGGGCGGCGATCGCCTAGGGTGCCAACCGCCCCCACCGCCAATAAATCCGCCGGACGCAACATCGGCATCGGGTCTGCGGTCTTGAGATAGGGAGGCAACTGTGTCAGCTTTACCTGGGTTCCTTGTTTAAATTCAGCCATAATTTTTCTGCTAACCCCTGTAACAACGCCACTGCAAATCTTATCAGGAAAAATAAAACCCCTCACCACTCAGGCAAGGGGAAATTTTATCTTCTCAACTTTCGGAATATAGTGACGGCTAGGCCACACTAAAGAAAATGACGAAGCCTAGCACCGCCCCAAACACAATGAGCGCATAGAACTGGACGCGGCCATTTTCAATGTATTTCAAGCCCTCACCACTCAGGAGAGTGGCGATCCCCGTGAGGTTTACGGCCCCATCGACGACGCGATAGTCCACCTCAAGGATTTGTCGGGCTAAGCGCCGGGTACCCATCACAAAAACATTGTTGTAGATATCGTCGAAGTACCATTTGTTCAAAGACAACTGATACAACACCGGGAATTTTTCGGCCAAACGAGCCGGATCAATTCTCTGCTGGAGATACATCAGCGAGGCAATGGTAATCCCAATGAGGGCGATCCCCACAGAATTACCACCCATGATCAAAAATTCTGTCAATTCAAAACCATGCTCAGCGGCCTCTGCTGCTTCGTTGGGAGAAAAGACAAAAGCTTCAAACCGATTACCCCAGGGAACCCCCAGCAAACCGATCAATACCGACGGAACTGCCAAAGCCATCAACGGGAAAGTCATCGTCAAAGGAGACTCGTGGGGCTTAGAGCCATGGTGGCCTTCTTCGGGGGCTTGACCTGCCGCCGTCAGGAGCTTTTCTTGCAGTTGCTGATCCGTGCCGCGAAACTCCCCTTCAAAGGTCAGGAAGTACATCCGGAACATATAAAAAGCGGTCATGCCAGCGGTGGCCCAACCAATGAACCAGAGCACAGGATTGGCCTCAAACGCCAGGCCCAAAATTTCGTCCTTTGACCAGAAACCAGCAAAGGGCGGGATCCCACAGATAGCGAGGGTCCCAATGAGAAACGTTGTGGCAGTGATGGGCATATATTTTCGCAGGCCACCCATCAGCCGCATATCCTGGGCCAGCACAGCATTATGGCCGACCACCTCTTCCATACCATGGATGACAGAACCGGAACCCAAGAAGAGCATCGCTTTGAAGTAGGCATGGGTCATCAGGTGAAACAACCCAGCGGTGTAGCCACCGATCCCCATGGCCATCACCATGTAGCCCAACTGGGACATGGTGGAATAGGCAAGACCTTTTTTGATGTCGTTTTGGGTTAAGGCAATGGTCGCCCCTAGAAAAGCGGTGGTTGCCCCCGTCCAGGCAATGACATTCATCGCCTCTGGGATCGGCTCAAACACGGGATACATCCGCGCCACGAGGAACACTCCAGCAGCAACCATGGTCGCCGCGTGGATCAAAGCGGAAATGGGGGTTGGCCCTTCCATGGCATCGGGGAGCCACACATGGAGCGGAAATTGGGCGGATTTAGCCACAGGGCCAAGGAACACAAGTACAGCAAAGACAATGGCCAGGAGAGAGCTGATTTGCCCCGTCGAGACGAGATCCATCAGGCGATCGCCCATCAGATCAAACTCAAAACTGCCCGTGGCCCAATAGAGACCGAGCATCCCCAGCAAGAGACCAAAATCGCCGACACGGTTTGTGACAAAAGCCTTTTGGCAAGCATCGGCCGCCGCCTTGCGGTCATACCAGAAGCCAATCAGGAGGTAGGAACACATCCCCACCAATTCCCAGAAAATGTAAACCTGCACAAGGTTTGGGCTAAACACCAAGCCCAACATCGACGAGCTAAAAATGCTCAAATAAGCATAAAAACGGACATAACCCGGATCGTGGGCCATGTAACCATCGGTATAGATCATCACCAGCAAGGCCACCGTGGTTACGATCACCGACATCAAGGCACTCAGGTGATCCACGGTATAGCCCATCTGCAGATGAAAATCGCCTGCCGCCGCCCATTCTAGGGTGTAGGTAAAGGCTTCATGACCCTGAATTTGACTCCAGAGTAGCCCAAAAGAGAGGGCCATCGAAGTGCCGATGAGCGACAGAACAAATACCGCATTGAGTTGCCGTAGCTTGTTCGTGAATTTGTTTAAGGAGATTAAGCCGATCCCGATAACCATTGCCCCCAACAGAGGCAGCACCGGAATCAACCATGCATATTGATAAAGCGGTTCCATTACGAATGCCTAGGATTCTTGCTTTCTAAGTTACACATCCATTGATGTCAAATTTCCCAACAAATTTTGGGTGACAGCGCACAGTTGACCAAGGGCATTTTTCGGAATTGCTTGGGGCGAGTTGCTCTGTTTGGGCTGTTCTAAATAGACACCAATGGTCAAAGAGTTTCGCCCCTCATTGTGACATATCCCCCTAAATCTTCAACGGATTACCGCCGTTTGATTATATTTTGCTATCACAATTCCCCAGCAAAGGCGATCGCCCCGTTCTAATCCATTTCAAAAAAATCTAAAGAAAATCTAAAAAGATTACCTCTATGAAGATCCCCTTACAAAGCCCCAAGAAGAATGCAACAGCCATCACAAAACCCCTAGAGAAACATCCCTAAAATGTCTTTCTAAACTTCCTTGACTCACAATCTTGCACTAACTAACTCCAAGGAACCGAGCCCGGCTAAGATCGTGTTTCCAGTGGCCTTGCCATCCCAATTCTGATACATCAAAATCAGTCGCACTTCCCGCCCCATTCAGTAAAGCATGGGCAGCACAATGATAGTCTAAATGGAGTAAAGCCCTTATAATCTTGACTCTAAAGCGGGAAAAAGCGGTTTGTACCGACGATCCACCCCCTTTAAGATCAAAAAAACTGATAAATCAAAATAATTGGGAAACTGCACATAATGTACGGTATCACTAGCACAGCAAACTCTACTGGAAATCAATCCTACGCCAATCGTCTGTTTATCTACGAAGTTGTTGGTCTGGGTGGCGACGGTCGTAACGAAAACTCCCTCGTTCGTAAAAGTGGCACCACATTTATTACTGTGCCCTATGCCAGAATGAACCAGGAAATGCAACGCATTACCAAACTGGGAGGCAAAATCGTTAGTATCCGTCCCGCAGAAGATGCAGCCCAGATTGTGAGTGAAGGCCAGTCCTCCGCCCAAGCATCTGCACAATCTCCTATGGCTTCTTCGACAAAAATCGTTCACCCCAAAACCACCGACACCTCAGTTCCAGTTAATATTTATCGCCCGAAGACCCCCTTCCTCGGCAAATGTATCGAAAACTACGAGCTTGTTGACGAAGGCGGCAGCGGCACCGTGCGTCACGTAACCTTCGATATTTCCGAAGGCGATCTGCGCTACCTAGAAGGTCAAAGTATTGGGATTATTCCTCCCGGTGAAGACAAAAACGGGAAACCCCACAAGCTCAGACTCTATTCCATCGCCTCTACCCGTCATGGCGATATGGAAGACAACAAGACCGTCTCCCTCTGTGTTCGTCAACTCGAATACCAAGATCCCGAATCTGGCGAAACAGTTTATGGTGTGTGCTCCACCTATCTCTGTAATCTTCCTGTCGGCACAGATGACGTCAAGATCACTGGCCCCGTTGGGAAAGAAATGCTGCTGCCCGATGACGAAGACGCAACTGTCGTCATGCTCGCTACCGGCACTGGGATTGCACCTTTCCGGGCTTTCCTCTGGCGGATGTTCAAAGAGCAGCACGAAGACTACAAATTTAAAGGCAAGGCATGGCTCATCTTCGGTGTCCCCTATACTGCCAATATCCTTTATAAAGACGACTTCGAAAAAATGGCCGCGGAAAATCCTGACAACTTCCGCCTAACCTACGCCATTAGCCGCGAACAGAAGACCGCCGATGGTGGCAAGGTTTACGTTCAAAGCCGCGTTAGCGAATATGCTGATGAACTCTTTGAGATGATTCAAAAACCCAATACCCATGTTTATATGTGTGGTCTCAAGGGCATGCAACCCCCCATTGACGAAACCTTTACCGCCGAAGCAGAGAAGCGTGGTCTCAATTGGGAAGAAATGCGCCGCTCCATGAAAAAAGAACACCGTTGGCATGTGGAAGTTTACTAAAAACGTTGCTGTGAGCTTCTGCTAGTCACACTATCGTGCAATTTCAGCAAGTTGTTAATCTCTGCCCTGGGAGCCACTACGGTTTGTCAGGGCTTTTTTGTTCAAGACAAATCCCTTGCCAAAGCAGGTTAAAACTGGAGCGCCCTCTGAGGAAATTCATCATTAATTCCCAAAGTGAAGGAGATCTTTATAAAATCGAAGGTAATAAAACTAGCAGTCGAATATGTTTGATCGAAGTCTTAATCGAGTGAACGAGCGATTAAATCGCACCCTGACTCGTAATCAATTGCTACAACAGGCCACTGATCAAACACGCTGGCAACTCCGGGTGAGTCGGGTTGTCATTTATTATTTCTACCGGGAATGGAAAGGGCAGGTGATCATTGAATCCCTGAGCCAGAGTGAATTTTCGATTTTAGGCTCGACGGGGGCCGATGATTGTTTTAATGGTGATTATGCCCAACGGTATCTCCAAGGCAGAATCCTACAAATTACAGATATTGAGGCAAGTGATTTTGACCCTTGTCACCTGGACTTTTTACGATCAATTCGGGTGCGGGCCGATCTGGTTGCGCCAATCATCGTCGATCAACGTTTGTGGGGACTGTTAGCGGCTCATCACCATGAAGTCCGGACTTGGCTAGCGGAGGAGGTGGAGTTTGTGCGACAACAGGCGCAAACCCTAGCTGGTGATTTACAACTCATGGACTAAATCCTGACCCTGGCTAAACTTGGCAGTGTGAATGTATAGGAAATCACAATGTACTAGCCAAATCTCTGCCTTTTGATGTATATGTTGGCGTAACCCTGTAAATAATTTATTTTTATGCTCTCCCTTGATTTGATGTCACATACCCTAGATGCTGAGCTATCGACGAAAGCACGGATCCTAGTAGTGGAGGACGAGGCAGTCATTCGTGACATGATTGTGATGGGTTTAGAGGAAGAAGGCTATGAGGTCTTTTTTGCGGATAATGGCCGCACAGGCTTGAATATGCTGCAAAATCCAGAATTCAATGCCCCGGATATGCCTCTGGATTTGGTGATCCTAGATATTATGTTGCCGGAGGTGAATGGCTTAGATCTATGTCGTTTTTTGAGATATCAGGGAAACACAATTCCGATTTTAGTTCTAAGTGCCAAGGCGAGTGAGACAGACCGGGTATTGGGCCTAGAGGTGGGCGCGGATGATTATTTAACCAAGCCGTTTAGTCTGCGGGAGTTGGTGGCCCGGTGCCGTGCGCTGTTGCGGCGTCAGCAGTTTATCCGGAGCACGCCTAAAAATTCGGTACGTCAGTTTAAGGATATTTCTTTGTTCCCGGAGGAGTGTCGGGTGACAGTGCGGGGTGAGGAAGTGAGTTTGTCGCCCAAGGAATATCGTTTATTGGAATTGTTTATGAGCTATCCGCGCCGGGTCTGGTCACGGGATCAGTTAATTGAACAGGTTTGGGGTGCTGATTTTCTAGGGGATACAAAAACGGTAGATGTGCATATCCGCTGGTTACGGGAAAAGTTAGAGTTAGATCCGAGTCAGCCGGAATATTTAATCACAGTGCGGGGCTTTGGCTATCGATTTGGTTAGGGGAAAGCGGCCATAATTCGGTACAATCAGCGATCACATTATTTCGACAGAGATGGTATGGCTCAGGCGCTCGTCATTGGCATTGGTCGTTCGGGAATTGCGGCAGCACGGCTTTTAAAGCGGCAAGGTTGGGAGGTGGTCTTAGGCGATCGCCAAACGGATGAATCCCTCGTGGCAGTGCAACAGGAGCTGTCGGCCCAAGGGATTATGGTCAAACTCGGCCATACCCCCAGTTTGAAAGAAGGCGATCGCCCGGATTTAATCGTCGTCAGTCCGGGGGTGCCCTGGGATATTCCTTTTCTGAAAGAGGCGCGGGATCAAGGCATTGACACCATCGGCGAAATGGAATTGGCCTGGCGCAATCTGGATCAAAAACCCTGGGTCGGCATTACAGGCACCAATGGTAAAACCACCACTACGGCCCTGGTAGAAGCGATTTTTCAGGTAGCGGGTCGGGGCGGCCCTGCCTGCGGGAATATTGGCCATGCCGCCTGCGAGCTTGCGTTGGGAGAAGCCACCCCGGAGTGGATCGTGGCCGAAATTAGTAGCTATCAGATCGAATCTGCGCCGACCCTGCGTCCCCAAATTGGTGTGTGGACGACCTTCACGCCAGACCACCTCGCCCGCCACTACACCCTCGACAATTATCACAGCATTAAAGCGTCCCTCATTCAGCGTAGTCGTCGCCAGGTCTTAAATGGAGATGATCCGTTTTTGCGATCGCAGGCAGAGCAATGGCCCGACGCCTATTGGACAAGCATCAAGGGAGCAGAACATTTACCGTGCGATCCTAAACGGGGGGTATTTATCCAGGATGCTTGGGTGAAAGCCTTTGGGGAATTGGTAATTCCGGTTTCTCTACTCAAAATGGTCGGCGACCATAATCTCCAGAATTTACTCTTGGCGATCGCCGCCGCCCGGTTAGCAAATATTGACAAAGGGGCGATCGCCGAGGCTATTGCTACTTTTCCTGGGGTGCCCCATCGTCTTGAGTTCATTTGCCAGCACCAGGGGGTTGATTTTATCAACGACAGTAAAGCAACGAACTATGATGCTGCTGAGGTGGGCTTAAATGCGGCCCCTGGCCCGGTGATTCTCATTGCTGGGGGCGAACCCAAAGCAGGCAATGCTGGGGCCTGGATCGAAAAAATTAAAGAAAAGGCAGCGACGGTGCTTTTAATTGGTGAGGCGGCCCCCCAGTTTGCTCAGTTACTCCAAGAGAGCGATTACACCCAGTACGAAATCGTTGAAACCCTAGAAAAGGCGATCGCCCGCAGTGTTGCCTTAATTCCGACCTATCAACCGAAAACGGTGCTTCTTTCTCCCGCCTGTGCCAGCTTCGATCAATACCGCAGTTTCGAGCACCGAGGCGATCATTTTCGTCACCTTTGCCAAGCTCTATAGAGCCAAAACCCTTTAGCATTAAAGAGAATTGCAAACACCTACTGGGAGCGCACTGTGAACCAAAGGCCCCTAGCCATTGATTTGTTTGCCGGATGCGGCGGAATGTCCCTGGGGCTAGAAGCGGCGGGCTTTGATGTGGTCGCAGCGGTAGAGATTGATCCCGTCCATGCCCTCGTTCACGAAGTAAATTTTCCCTATGGCGTCACCTTTTGCCGGGATATTCGCCACCTGCAATGGCCAGAAATGCGCCAAGCCATCGAACGGCGGGGCTATTCAACGGCAGACATTGATTTACTCACGGGTGGCCCTCCCTGCCAGGGATTTTCGGTGATGGGCAAACGACAATTGGGTGACCCGCGCAATCAATTGATCTTTGAATATGTCCGTCTGTTACGGGACATTCAACCCAAATATTTCATTTTTGAAAATGTCCAGGGCCTGACTGGGCAACGCCACCAAGGGATGCTAAAACAGCTTTGCCAATCTTTAGGTGAGGCTGGCTACCATGTTTTGCCCCCCCAGGTGCTCAATGGTGCTGACTATGGTGCTCCCCAACGACGTAAACGCTTAATTCTCTTGGGATATCGTCGGGATGTTCCCTCGGTGGCCTATCCAGCGCCGAGCCATGGCCCCGGCCTAGCACCCTATGTTACTGTCCACGAGGCGATCGCCGATTTAGAAACTATCCCTGTTTTTACAGACATTGACCGGGGCATTGTCCCCCCCGAACCTTTGGGAACCTTTGGGCGATCGCTCCATGAGCAGTTTCGCCATTGCCATTCCCGCCACCTAGAACCTAATTTTCTCTGGGGCCACCTTGGTTCTCAGCATCAACCCGAAATCCAAGCCCGTTTCCGAGCCACTCCCCCTGGCAAAAAAGAAGCCATTAGTCGCCTCTTTAAGCTGGATGCCCAGGGTCTCAGCAATACTTTACGGGCCGGCACTCCCACCGAAAAAGGCTCCTTTACGGCTCCTAGGCCGATTCATTACCAACTGCCCCGCTGTATTTCGATTCGCGAAGCTGCCCGCCTACATACCTTCCCCGATTGGTTTCAGTTTCATCGCAAGGTTTGGCATGGCTTCCGGGAAATTGGTAATGCCGTGCTGCCGCTCTTGGCCCAAAAAATTGCCCAAGAAATTATTCACACCTTAGACATTCAGCCGGATTTGCTCCCCCAAAAAACAATTCATATTACCCAAACTGATGCTTTATGGTATCCCCTTGGGCAAGCTAGTCAATATTGGGAAATTCCGCGACATTTAGTGCCACGCCGTCGCCGTCTTTCTCCACCTTAAAAACTCATAAAAATCATATTTTTTGAAACCCAATTTCTCACCTATGATAACTATATTCCTATTTCGCAGACTATCTTTTTAAGCCCCGATAACCTATTAGAAGACCGATTTTGAGCTGGTAGAAACCAGTTTCTTTTTGCTGTTTAATTCTTGTTAACGTTCCTCCCCAATTACTGGTACTATGGATTTTCTCCGACTGCTACACAGTCGATGGCTGCGATGGTTCGGCCTCAATATCTGCTTGGCGATCGCCTATGCCTGGACCGCGGAAATCAGTCTAATTTTTACCACCCTGCCGGGAACCGTCGCTTCAGTATGGCTTCCTTCGGGATTGACATTGGGTTTAATTCTTCTTTTTGGCAATAAAATCTTACCGAGT
This sequence comes from Picosynechococcus sp. PCC 7002, assembly GCF_963860125.1. NCBI lineage: Bacteria > Bacillati > Cyanobacteriota > Cyanophyceae > Chroococcales > Geminocystaceae > Picosynechococcus > Picosynechococcus sp. PCC 7002. The sequence continues at coordinate 875,088 of NZ_CAWLFA010000001.1, read as the reverse complement.
ATTGCCCTAGGTTCCCTTTGGGTTATTTCTTTTGATTTGATCGAACGGGATCCAAATATTAGTATTCAGGCTTTCTTTTGGGTCAACTTTGGTTGCATTGCTGGCAATTTAGTACAACCTCTGTTAGCCCGTTTTATCCTGAAAAAATATTCCCAGAGCCGACATTTTTTTAATCAAGTTCGGGGCGTTTTAACCTACATCACGGCTGCAACCCTTTCGCCAATGGCCTCTGCATTTATTGGTGTCACCAGTATTGTGTTTGCAGAACGTATGGAATGGGGACAGTATGGCTTAAATTGGTTTACTTGGTGGCTGGCGAGCACTTTAGCTCACTTGATTTTCACCCCGGTAATTCTCCTGGGGAAGGACTTTTTTAGCCGAAAAATCCCCTACCATGTCATCGAGATGTTGCTGATTTTAGCTGTTTTCATCAGTGTGAGCTGGAGTATTTTTATTCAAAGTTATCCCGTTGCTTACCTATTGCTGCTGATTTTAAATTGGACAGTGTTTCGCTACGGTGCTTTTGTGTCAAGCCTATTGGTCAGCATTGTTTCTATCTTGGCTATTTATACAACTGCCCATGGTTTGGGTGTCTTTGTTTTAGAGTCCCAAAATCAATCTTTATTGTTTTTACAGTCCTTTATGGGGGTATTTGCCCTCAGTTCTCTGCTCCTCTCAGCGGTCGTGGAAGAACGGAGCCGCGCCCAAACTTCCCTAAAGAAAGCTCTGGATAATTCCACAAAGCTCATTTTAGAAAGAACAAAAGAATTACGTCGTAGTGAAGCACTCCTCCGGCAGACCAACCAAGAATTACAAAAATTAGTCCATTTAGACGGTTTAACTCAAATTGCCAACCGACGTTGTTTTAATCAACGGCTCACGGCGGAGTGGCATCGTCTCTACCGCGAGCAAAAACCCCTCGCTTTAATTCTTTTTGATGTGGACTACTTCAAGCGCTACAACGATTCCTATGGTCACCAACAGGGAGATGAATGTCTGATTCAAATTGCCCAAGCAGTGAAACACCTCCTCAAACGACCGGCAGATTTGGTGGCCCGCTATGGGGGAGAGGAGTTTGTGGTTGTCTTACCGAATACGACTCAGGAAGGCGCAACCATCGTCGCCAAGCGGATTCGACGAACTGTTTTAGAGCTTCAGATTGCCCACAATGCAACGGAGATAAATGAGGCAATTGTTACCGTCAGCCTTGGTGTTGTCAGTGGTATCCCCCAGAGCCAGGAAAAACCCCTAACGTTTGTGAAAAAAGCTGACCAAGCCCTCTATTTAGCCAAACAACAGGGGCGTAATCGCATTGTTGTCGCCGGAGAGTCTGAGTTTCCCCATTTGCCCTAGTCGAAAGGCGCTAGTCCAAAGGCATTAGGTGGCGATCGCCTTGCCTATAATTTGTCAGCCCCTAGGTTTTAAGCCCAGATTAACAGCGATTTATCCCTATGCTAGCCTGGATTAAAAGTCCATTAACCCCGTGCAAGATGATCTCAGGGAACGACCCAACCGTCTATAATGTGGGATGATTTCAACGATTTGCTTTAATTTCGAGCATTTTGTTTTGATCCAAATACCCGACATCCCCTTTGAAGTCATCCTTTTCTACAAACTCGGGAATATATGTATGGCGTACCATGAACCCCAAAAAATTTTCCGGGAGTACACACCATGCACATTACTTTTTAAAGCACCAAAATAAAAAACCTAAGGAGTTGAATCCATGAAAATTATTGTTCTGGGTGGAGATGGGTTTTGCGGCTGGCCCACAGCATTGCATCTGTCGAAAACAGGTCATGATGTTGTTATTGTTGATAACCTTTCCAGAAGAAATATTGATAACGAACTGGAAGTAACATCACTGACGCCGATTAGCCCAATGTCGGTCAGGCTCAGAGCATGGAAAGAACTCACTGGCAAAACAATTCAGTTCTTCAACTTCGATATTGCCCACGAATATGACCAGCTTCTCAAGCTATTCGTTGACTATCAACCGGATGTGGTCGTTCACTTCGCCGAACAGCGGGCCGCGCCTTACTCCATGAAGTCTCCCAAGCACAAGCGTTATACCGTCGATAACAATCTAAACGGAACCAATAACGTACTTTGTGCCATTGTAGAATCCGGCCTTGATATCCACGTGGTACACCTCGGCACCATGGGGGTCTATGGTTACGGTACCGCTGGGATGAAGATCCCCGAAGGCTACCTCGATGTTCAAGTGGTCACCGAAGAAGGCAAAGTGATCGAGAAGCAAATTCTGCACCCAGCAAATCCTGGCAGCATCTATCACATGACCAAAACCCAGGATCAACTATTTTTTGCCTACTACAACAAAAATGACCAAGTCCGCGTCACTGACTTGCACCAAGGGATTGTTTGGGGTACGAACACCGCAGAAACAGCAATGGACGAGCGGCTCATCAACCGCTTTGATTATGATGGCGACTATGGCACCGTGCTGAATCGCTTTTTGATGCAGGCAGCCGTAGGCCATCCGCTGACTGTCCATGGTACTGGCGGCCAAACCCGTGCTTTTATTCATATTCAAGATACGGTGCGTTGTGTTGAACTGGCGATCAGTAATCCTCCGGCGAAAGGGGAACGGGTCAAAATTCTCAACCAGATGACGGAAACCCACCGCGTCCGGGATCTGGCGCAGATGGTGGCGAATATCGCTGGGGCGGAAATTCAATATTTAGAAAATCCCCGGAATGAAGCAGCAGAAAACGAACTGTATGTAGATAATCAGTGTTTCCTCGATATGGGCCTAGAACCGACCAAGCTCGATAAGGGATTGATGTTAGAGGTCACAGAAATCGCGAAGAAATATGTGGATCGCTGCGATCGCTCCCGAATCCTCTGTACTTCTAAGTGGAACCAAAATGCGACCGCAGAACCGCTGAAAGTCCATGCAAAGGTCTAGATAGGTTTAATTAAATTTTGGCGTAATGGGGGGCGATCGCCCCTCTTTTTTGTGTTGACTTGAATTGTTGGCTAGTATAGTGGCGAAGTGGTGAGATGCGAAAAAGAACTGAATTTTTTAAAATTTAGAAATAAATAAAGAAGACCTCCATAGCAACCCATGGAAGTCTGGTGAAAGTAATAAAGAACTGGCGTTTTTGACCTTAGAGTTTGTTAAGGTTGATACCAGCTTCTCTAGCCATGGCATCGATGCCTTTCTTTTCAAGGGTTTTGATGGCTTTGGTGGAAAGACGTAGGCGGACAAAGCGATTGCCTTCGGGCCACCAGACTCTTTTCCACTGCAAATTAACTTCTTGTAGCTTTTTCGTCCGACGGTGGGAGTGGGACACCGCCATCGCATTATTGGCTTTCTTGCCGGTAATCTGGCACTTACGGGACATACGAAAGATCTCCTAGCAATTTTTATAATAAGTAATCCAATCTACAATCATAATGCATTAACGAAGCGAGGCCAAATTCATGCAACGCGGAAAACTGACCGCTATTATTACCGGAGCGATTTCTCTTTTGTTGGCGATCGCCTATTTACTGCTCGTCCAAATTCTAGATTTTCGCGGCGAAATGAAACCCGCGCCGATGGTGGAGATGCTCCCGACAACGATCAGCGTTTTTGCCCAGTCCCACATTGATCAAGCATTTCACTCCTAAGCATTAAAGCGATTTCCCTGGGGCGACCAAGTTGGGCCGCTAGAATGAAATTATGACAACCAATGGGCGATGGTCCTCTAGTCCTCAACTTCACCCATAGGGCGATCGCTCGGCAACTGGAGAATTTTATATGGCTTTTACTGGGGAAGAAAAATCTTCCCAAAATCCAACCATCGCAACCCCCTCAACGGACAATTCCCCGCAACAAAAACAAGAGTTTAATGCCTGGCAACTGTGGAACATGAGCATTGGCTTCCTGGGAATTCAGTTTGGTTGGGGCCTGCAGATGGCCAATATGAGCTCTATTTTTGAACATCTCGGCGCCAGTGCCCACAGTATTCCGATTCTTTGGTTGGCGGCCCCCCTAACGGGTCTTTTGGTACAACCGATCATTGGCAATTTAAGTGATTACACTTGGACTCCCCTGGGACGCCGTCGCCCTTACATTCTCGTGGGGGCCATCTTAGCGTCCATGGCGTTAGTCCTTATGCCCCAATGTGGCAGCCTTTGGATGGCGGCGGGACTCCTGTGGATCTTAGATACCAGTGCCAATACGAGTATGGTGCCGTTTCGGGCTTTCGTTGGCGATTTACTGCCCCAGCAGCAACGGACAAAAGGGTTTGCCATGCAGAGCGTGATGGTTGGGCTAGGGGCGATCGCCGCTTCGATGTTGCCTTGGCTCCTGAGTCACTTATTTGCTGTCAATTCCACCACTGGCCCAGATCAGCAAATTCCCCAATCTGTCACCTGGTCTTTTTATATTGGTGCCGGGCTTTTTCTCACCACTGTACTGTGGACGGTGCTGACCACCTCAGAATCTCCCCCTCCGGATTTAGACCGCTTCGACCAACTCAAGGAAAAACGGGGTGGTATCCGCCAGAGTTTCAGTGAAACCTGGCAAGTGTTGGGACAAATGCCACCGACGATGTATCGACTTGCTTGGGTGCAAATTTTTACCTGGTTAGGAATTTTTTGTTTTTTTATTTACTTCCCGCCAGCGGTAGCCCGGAATATTTTCGGGGCTGTGGATATTCAGTCAACCCTCTATAACCAAGGCATTGAATGGGCAGGGCTTTGTTTTGCGGTGTTTAATGCCGTCTGTATTCCTTTCTCGTTCCTGTTACCCTGGTTAACCCGTCGCCTTGGTCGCAAGGTGATCCACATCATTTGTCTTTTGTGTGGCGGCTTTAGTCTGATTGCCCTCTTAAAAATTCAGCAACCCTGGCTGCTTTTGCCTTCGATGGTTGGTTTTGGCTTGGCCTGGGCCAGTGCCCAAGCGATCCCCTATGCCATTTTGACCTACGCTTTACCGACCCAAAGACGGGGCATTTACCAGGGCATTTTTAACTTTTTTATTGTGCTACCAGAAATTGCCGTTTCCCTAGGCTTTGGCTGGATCATGGAACATTGGCTCCAGGATAATCGACTGACTGCTGTGGTCTTGGGGGGAAGTTTTCTCGTGATTGCAGCGGCTTTGATGTTATTTGTGCCGACGGAGGCAAAACAATTAGCGGGTCTAAAAACATCACCACAGCAAATGGCAGAGCCTTCGGTGGTCGATTCAACGGTTTAGGAAGCTTGGGAAATTTGGGCGATCGCCTGGTCTTGGGTCAATAGATCGAGGGCGGCTTGATATTGCAGATCCGTCTCACTCCCCATCATTGCATAGCCGATCGGCTCTTGGGGCACCACCTCATCGGGCATAATCCCTAACTTGTTAATGTCATGGTGGAGGGGGGTTTCATATTTCGCGACGGTAACGGCCATACCTGCCCCATCCGGCAATTCAAACAGCGATTGAATCAGCCCTTTCCCAAAGGTTTTTTCCCCCACGAGCATCGCCCGGCCATTGTCTTGGAGTGCCCCAGCTAAAATTTCACTGGCGCTAGCGGTCGCTTGATTCACGAGGACAACCAGGGGCGCATCGGTGAGGGGTTGGCCCACAGCACTGTAACTTTCAAAAATCCCTTGGCGGTTGACCGTGTACACAATGGTTTCTTGATCAAGCCAGAGGCGCGCGATCTCGATGCCAGCCTGGAGTAAACCACCGGGATTATTGCGCAGGTCGAGGACATAGCGGTCAGCCCCCTGTTTTTGCAACTGATTCAGGGATTTGATAATTTCTGTTTTGGCGTTGGCACTGAATTGATTGAGGCGAATGTAACCCACTTTTTCGCCATTTTTTTCGTCCAATTTGTCATAGACAGGATTTAAGGCAATGGTGTCGCGGGTCACTTTGACGGTGCGTACCGTGTCTGTTTTCGGAGATTTTACGGTGAGAGAAACGGTGCTGCCTTTTTTGCCACGCATTCTTGCCGCCGCCTCCTCAAGGCCAATATTGCGGGTGTCAATGCCATCAATGGCTAAGATTTGATCCTTGGCTTCAATGCCCGCCGCTTCTGCTGGGGAGCCAGGCAAGGGCAAAATCACTTCTAAAACATCGACTTCTGGATTGACATTGATCTGTAAACCGACCCCCGACAGTTCACCAGAGGTACTGACTTTTAGGCTGCGGTACTGCTCTGGGCGCAATAGACGCGTGTAGGGATCATCGAGGAGGGCCAACATTTCACCCACAGCTTCATAGGCTTCGTCGCGGGTTTTGAGGGGCCGCTTCAGGAATTTTTGCCGGATGAGCCACCAATTTTGGTGATTAAAGGTTTCATCGACGTAGGCTTGACTGACGTAACGCCAGGCCTGGAGCAGTAAATCTTGTTCGTCGGTAAAGGCGATCGCCCGCTCCATAGGCCCAAAGACCAATACCAACACCAGCAAAAGACTGCAAAGACCAGCCTGTAAACGTTTTCTCAGCATCCGTCGAGTTTTATGAAAAATACTTGATTATTTTTAACACTATAGCGAAATTAACAGCCCTTTGACGGTTTTTGAGGTTATCCTGGGGCGATCGCCGTCCATAAAAATTTGCCCTGACGCCATTAGGGTCATATCCGCCAAAAAGCCCGATAATCCTGTTACTTCACCACTTGACAGAGCAAGCTGTGTTACATTTTTGTAAAGAGATTTTTCGTTTCTAATCAGGCTTCATGTTTACAAAAGAAGTTACCGACTCCAAATTATATAAGTGGTTTAACGAACGACTAGAAATCCAAGCGATCTCTGACGACATTTCTAGTAAATACGTTCCCCCCCACGTCAATATCTTCTATTGTCTGGGTGGTATTACCCTTACCTGTTTCATTATCCAGTTCGCCACTGGATTCGCAATGACCTTCTACTACAAACCCACCGTAGCAGAGGCATTTACTTCCGTTCAATACATCATGAATGAAGTGAACTTCGGGTGGTTGATCCGTTCGATCCACCGTTGGTCTGCCAGCATGATGGTCTTGATGATGATTCTTCACATTTTCCGGGTGTACCTCACCGGTGGCTTTAAACGTCCCCGTGAGCTGACTTGGATTACTGGGGTCATCATGGCGACGATCACCGTTTCCTTCGGTGTAACTGGTTACTCCTTGCCTTGGGACCAAGTTGGTTACTGGGCAGTCAAGATTGTGTCTGGTGTACCTGCGGCGATTCCTGTCGTGGGCGACCAAATGGTTGAGTTGCTCCGGGGTGGCGCAAGCGTTGGCCAAGCAACCCTAACCCGTTTCTACAGTCTTCATACTTTTGTTTTACCTTGGTTGATTGCGGTCTTCATGTTGGCCCACTTCCTCATGATCCGTAAGCAAGGTATTTCTGGTCCTTTGTAAGGATCAGGTTTTCCGTTTGCTCAAAACAACGTTCTTGTTGAGGAGAACTTTTACTCATGTCTATCATGAAAAAGCCGGATCTTAGCGATCCAAAACTCCGGGCAAAACTGGCTCAAAACATGGGACACAATTACTATGGTGAGCCGGCTTGGCCCAATGACATTCTATTTACCTTCCCCATCTGTATTGCGGGAACCATCGGTTTAATTACCGGCTTGGCGATTCTCGATCCAGCGATGATCGGTGAACCGGGTAATCCTTTCGCAACACCCCTGGAAATTTTGCCGGAGTGGTACCTCTACCCCGTCTTCCAGATCCTCCGGGTACTGCCCAACAAACTGCTGGGTATTGCTTGTCAAGGGGCGATTCCGTTGGGTTTGATGATGGTGCCTTTCATTGAAAGCGTCAACAAATTCCAAAACCCCTTCCGTCGTCCGGTGGCGATGGCTGTTTTCCTCTTTGGGACTGCGGTCACTCTCTGGCTCGGTGCGGGTGCTTGTTTCCCTATTGATGAGTCTTTGACTTTGGGCCTGTTCTAAAACCCACGCCTAATTTTTTGGACTAATTTTATTTTTCATTTCTAAACAGATTGGCGATCGCCCCCTTTGGCTCCGGCTAAACGATGGCGATCGCCTTTTTTGTTAGGATGGTGAACACCTGACTTCTAAAGGAAGTCAAGATCTAGTCGCTTATTATATTGTGTTACTCACAGACATATAGGAGTATAAAATAACTAACCCTTTCTAGTTGAAGGCATGTTCTCAAGACTTGAGTTTATAGTGGATGGACCACCTGTATCACAACAGACCCGTAGACGTGAGCGTCTTAGAGATTGGAAAAGAGTGGTACGACAAGAGGCAGAGAAATATTGGTCATCTGGACAAAAAGCAACTACTGGTCTAATCATGCTACAAATAACCTATTTCTATGATTCTGTTGCTATCGATGTAGATAATATTGTTAAGCCGATTCAGGATGCCATAATCGGATTAGTTTATATTGACGATGATCAAGTCACTGATGTTCTTGTCAGGAAACGAGATTTATCAGGTAACTTTAAGGTAGAACATATGACCTTAACATTGGCGGAAGGTTTTTCTCGTGGAAATGAATTTTTGCATATTGTCGTAAATGAGGCTCCTGATCAAGAGGTACTTACATGATGACAACCCAAACAGCCAATCTAGAAAGAGAGCGATTACTACAGCTAGCTGAAGAATATCGTGAAAAGGGATATGAAATTTCTTTTGAGCCTAACCCTGAAGACCTGCCTGATTTTCTGAAAAATTATCGCCCTGACATGATTGTAAGGCGGGGAGATGAAGCGGTTATCGTTGAAGTAAAATCACGTCGCTCACTGAATGCTTCCTCTAGACAATATTTACAGACTTTAGTCCAATCTGTAGAACAGCATCCTGGTTGGCGATTTGAATTAGTGATGACTAATCCAGAAGATGTTGTGTTTTCTCTACAAGCGGAAAGCCCTCTTCAAAAACCCGAAATAGAAACAAGACTACAAGTAGCCAGGAAACTTGCAATGCAACATCCAGAGTCAGCTATTCTCTATGCCTGGTCTCTTGTTGAGGCAACTTTAAGGCTTGTTGCAGAGCATGAGAGAATGAGTTTACAAAGACTTGATCCACTTTATTTAGTCAAACAATTAATGACTGAGGGAGTGATTTCACGTCCTGAGTATCAGTTACTCATAGATGGACTTTCTTTGCGTAATGCGATTGCCCACGGCTTCAAAGCAAACCAAGTTACAAAAGGGTCTGTGTATCAGCTAATTGATCTTACAGAGCTGCTATTGAAAACGTTGCAGATGAGTACCGAAGCAGATCAATTGTGTTGAGTTAGTGCTTTTGATACTGCACATCCTCCAATTTAAGGATGTCATCGATAGGGATACCTTTTGTTATGGAAACAAATCCCTTCAGAGTTTTGCAAAAGGCGATCGCCCCCTTTGGCTCCGGCTAAACGATGGCGATCGCCTTTTGCATGACCCCTATCAGCATTTCCAGACGGAGAAGCGTCAAGGCTAGACCCTGTGCCATGTATCATTTAGGCTGAGAAACATTCCGTGACACGACGCCTAAGCGATATGAGCAACCAGACCTCGAAAATTACCTACACTTTTACCGACGAAGCCCCTGCACTGGCGACCTACTCCCTTCTCCCCATTGTGGAAGCCTTTACGACTGCGGCCAATATTGAGGTGGAAACTAAGGATATTTCCCTCGCTGGGCGGATCATTGCAAATTTCCCGGAATATCTCACCGCCGACCAACGCCGCCCCGATGCCCTCGCTGAATTGGGTGCTCTCGCAAAAACTCCCGACGCCTACATCATCAAGCTGCCCAATATTAGTGCCTCTATTCCCCAATTAACGGCAGCAATCAAAGAATTACAGACTAAGGGTTACAACATGCCGGATTATCCCGCAGACCCCAAGACCGAGGCAGAAAAGGAGATTAAAGCGAAATATGCGAAAGTTCTCGGTAGTGCCGTAAACCCGGTTCTACGGGAAGGCAATAGCGATCGCCGGGTCGCCGCTGCCGTTAAAGAATATGCCCGGCACAATCCCCACAAGGTCGGGGAATGGACAAAGAACTCCAAATCCCACGTCGCCCACATGGATGAGGGAGATTTCTATGGCAGTGAGCAATCGGTCGTTATTGAACAAGCGGGCACCCTGAAAATTGAACATCAAGGCACCGATGGCACCGTCACTGTTCTCAAAGAAGCCATTCCCGTGCTTGCGGGTGAGGTGGTCGATGCTGCGGTGATGAGCGTCAAGGCCCTGCGTGCTTTCTATGAAAAAGAAATTGCCGCCGCTAAAGCCGAGGATATTTTATTGTCCCTGCACGTCAAAGCGACGATGATGAAGGTGTCTGACCCGATTCTTTTCGGTCACGCCGTCACCGTTTACTACAAAGATGTCTTTGCGAAATATGCCGATACTTTCCAAGCCTTAGGTGTTAGCCCCAATAACGGTTTAGGGGATGTTTACGCCAAAATTGCCAACCTTCCCCCAGCAGAAAAAGCGGCGATCGCAGCGGATCTCCAAGCGGTTTATGACAAGCAACCCCGTTTGGCAATGGTTAATTCCGACAAGGGCATTACCAACCTCCATGTGCCCAGTGATGTGATCATTGATGCGTCGATGGCGGCAGCGATTCGCACCTCCGGGAAAATGTGGGGAGCCGACGGGAAGGCCCACGATACGAAGGCGATGATTCCCGACCGTTGTTACGCCACTATGTACCAGGCCTGCATTGAATTCTGTCAAGAAAATGGCGCTTTTGACGTCAAAACCATGGGCAGTGTCGCCAACGTGGGACTAATGGCGAAAAAAGCCGAAGAATACGGTTCCCACGATAAAACCTTTGAAATTGCCGCCGCTGGTCAAGTGCGTGTTGTTGATGGGCAGGGCAATGTTTTAATGGCGCATCCCGTGGAAAAAGGCGATATCTGGCGGATGTGTCAGACTAAGGATGTGGCGATCCAAGATTGGGTGAAATTGGCAGTTAATCGCGCCCGCCTCACAGGAAATCCCACCGTATTTTGGTTAGATGAGAACCGCGCCCACGATGCCAAAATTATCGCCAAGGTTAAAGAGTATTTACCCCAGCATGATCCGAGTGGTTTGGATATTCACATTCTCCCGCCAGTGGATGCGATGAAATTTACCTGCACCCAAATTAAAACTGGTCAGGACGTCATTTCGGTTACGGGAAATGTGCTGCGGGACTATCTAACGGATTTATTCCCCATTCTCGAACTGGGTACGAGCGCCAAAATGCTCTCGATTGTGCCGTTACTCGCTGGCGGTGGTTTGTTTGAAACGGGCGCGGGCGGTTCTGCCCCGAAACACGTCCAACAGTTCCTTGAAGAAGGTCACTTACGCTGGGATTCCTTAGGGGAATTTTTGGCGATCGCCGTTGCCCTCGAAGACCTCGCCCAGAAAACAGGCAACGACAATGCTCTCGTTTTGGCAGAAGCCCTAAACAAAGCCAACAGTCAGTACCTCAACAACGATAAATCTCCCTCCCGCAAGGTGGGCGAAATTGATAACCGGGGCAGCCATTTTTATCTGGCACTCTATTGGGCCCAAGCCTTAGCGGAACAGGACAAAAACCTCGAATTAAAAGCGAAATTTGCCCCCTTAGCCCAAGCCTTAACGGAAAACCAAGACAAGATCGTGGCGGAGTTAAATGCGGCTCAAGGTCAATCGGTTGATATTGATGGGTACTATTTTGCTAATTCTGAAAAAGCGAGTCAGGCCATGCGTCCTAGTGAAACTTTAAATCAGGCGATCGCCACCTTGATTACTGCTTAAAAACCCAATTTTTCGAGGATCGGCTTCGTGGAAACAAAATATTTTCTGAGGCCGATTTTTTGATTACTGGTTTATCTAGCAAAAAAGATATACTAGGAATAATTTTAAAGCCCACGAAAAAAGCGATGGATTTGCTCACAGTTCAAGAAGCGCAAAATAAACTCCAGCGACTCATTGATGAAATTGCTGATAGCCATCAACCGATTGTGATTTCTAGTGAACACAATAAAGCTGTGATGATTTCACAAGCTGATTGGGACGCGATCCAAGAAACCCTTTATTTAGTCAATATTCCAGGCATGAAGGCATCCATTCAAGAGGCAGCTAGAGAACCTCTAGAAGAATGCATTGCCTTGGAGAATCTGGACTGGTGAGCTGGAAAATAATCTTGTCAAAGCAAGCAGCTAAAGATGCCAAAAAGATTGCATCTGCTGGTTTGAAGCCAAAAGTTCAAAAACTTCTGGGAATTCTCCAAGAAAACCCCTATCAACCTCCCTACGAAAAATTAGTGGGCGATTTAAAAGACTATTATTCACGCCGCATCAATATTCAACATCGTCTGGTTTACCAAGTTTTAGAATCCGAGAGAATGATTAAAATTTTGCGGATGTGGAGTCACTACGAATAAACATTTGACTCTTTTCTTAAAAACCCAATTTTTCGAGGAGCGGCTTCGTGGAAACAATATGTTTGCCGAGGCCGAGTTCCTTAGGAGAAATACCCAATGCAAGAGCCACTAATTGGGGCAAATGGAGCACAGGAATTCCCAATTTCTGGCCAATGACTTTTTCGACTTCTGGTTGGCGCGAGTCTAAATTGAGATGACAGAGGGGACAGGGGGTCACTAGGCAATCAGCTCCGGCGGCGATCGCCGCTTGTAGATGTTTCCCTGCGAGACGAAACGCTTGTTCTGTGGCATAACTAGAGAGGGGCCAACCACAGCATTGGGTGCGACCATCATAGATAATTGGCGTTGCCCCAACCGCCGAGAAAACAGACTCCAGAGAATGGGGCTGGACAGGGTCATCAAAGGGAAGACTATTTTGAACCCGGAGGAGATAACAGCCATAAAAGGCGGCACATTTGAGTCCTCGGAGAGGCTTAATTACTTTTTGGGTGAGCTTATCAAGGCCATAATCTCCCACGAGCGCCCAGAGTAGATGTTTGACTTCGCTAGTGCCTCTGTAGGGTGAACAGTGGGATGCACTCAGGAGTTGATTGACCTGGGAAAAATAATCTGGATTATTGTCTTTGGCTGCTTTGAGGCGTTCATCGACATGGCCGATTACCCCTTGGCAGGTGCTGCAGTGGGTTAGTAAGGGTAAATTAAGCGATTCAGCCAACGCGATGTTGCGGGCATTGACGCTATCTTCTAGGAGTTGGGATTCTTCTTTGTAGGTGCCAGAGCCACAACAGGCAGCTTGCTTGAGTTCGATTAATTCAATGTCGAGGGCTTGGGTGAGGGCCGCCGTGGAGAGGTACAGTTCCCGACAGGCTCCTTGGGCGACACAACCGGGAAAATAAGCATAGCGCAACATTTCAGCCAAACCTTAGGATCTTGGAGGATGTAGGTTCATCTTATCGTTGCTCGTTTCGTAGTCTGTGAAAATAGTTATGTTTTGTTATGTCTAATGGTCTTTCTGCTTTGAATACGGATTTGGCGATCGCCCTCCAGTGGGGACAATTCCAAGCGCGGTTTTTTGGCCAAGTGGCCCACGAATTGCGATCGCCCTTGAGCACGATCATGGGGCTGCAGCAGCTCATTTTGAGTGATTTGTGCGAAAGTCCTGACGAAGAACGGGCCTTTATTGCCGAAAGTTATGCCGCCAGCCAAAAATTACTGGGATTACTTGATTTGGCGATCGCCGTTTCAAAGTTAGATTATGGTCAAAGTTCGAAACAGGCGGAGTGGTTTGATCTCGAAACGCTCCTCGCAGAACTAGAAAGCTTGCTCAGGGTGAAGGCCCAGAATAATAATTTGCGGTTGATCATTGCGCATCCGGTCGGCGCTACCCTGGATATTTTCGGCGATCGCCACCACCTCCACCAGTTTTTTCTCACCCTTATTGATACCACCCTACAACGGGCTGAACAAGGAACAATTCACCTCAGTTATGGGCTACAACAACCCAATAAAATCACGTTTCAACTGACCTCAACCCAGACCACGGACTTTTGGTGTGAAACCCACGTGCCGGATTTAACCCTAGGCGATCGCCCAAGCCTCGAAGAAGTCCAACAACTAGCCCAAGCCCTTGAATTTTCTCCAGCCCTAAAGTGGCAACTGTGTCAAAAGTTGCTGGCAAGCTACGGGGGGACCCTAACCCGCCATTACCAAGACCAAACTATGCAGGTAATGGGGCAGTTTCCTCAACCGCACAGGTAATCACGCTGATCGGATGCTCGTGGTTGTGGAGCACCATGGTAGTCGTCGCATTTTCTTTAAAGCCGATGCGCTCATAAAACGTCTGTTGGTGGGTGGTCATCAAATACACCCGTTCGACTCGACACATCCGCGGATGGCTAATCAGGGTTTCCACTAACTTACGGCCTAGGCCCAACCCTTGATAATCGGGGTGAATCACTACATCCCACACCGTCGCCCGAAAGACACCGTCTGAGGTTCCCCTGGTAAAGCCAATGAGGCGATCGCCATCCCACACCGTCACCACCGGATCACTGTAGGCGATCGCCGTTTCTAGATCCGCCAAAGAGCGTTCCCTCGCCCAAAAGGCCGTCGCATTAAACAACGCCTGCAACTGCACCAGATCAATCCTGGCCTTATCCACAGAAAATAAAATATTGCTGCAATCCGAAATTTTATTCATAGCCTTTTAGACGCAGAGGGAATAAAACGAAAACACCCAGGGCAACCCTTTCCTTGTCCCACGGGAATGTTCTAGGACAGGCGGATCGCGAGTGCAAAAGAACAATAGCTAAAAAAGCCACCCATTCTAATTAACCCATTAGCAATCTTAACCTGAAAAATTTGTCCATCATTGTAACCAGTTCCGCCATACATCCGGTGATGAATTGTTGATTTTTAGCTTTTTCCCCAGAAAATAGCGATTTTCCAGACTGCTGTCCAAAAATCCTTAAATCTGCCCAAATCCCATCAGACTCTGATCCCAGCCCCGCCATACTTCCCAAGACTTTGCTAAGGAGTGATGTTAGAATTTATTGCCATAGCTAGGGGTGTCTGTCATAGGAATCAGACTGAGATAGTCCCTTAGAACCTGAGACTGGGTAATACCAGCGTAGGGAAGCTGTTAATAGAGGATTAAAACAATATGAGAGCTGATTGGGTCGCCAAACGGCAAGGTCAAAGTAACGTCTCCCAAATGCACTACGCACGCCAAGGCGTTATCACCGAAGAAATGGACTACGTGGCAAAGCGTGAGAATCTGCCCGTTGACTTGATTCGCGACGAAGTAGCCCGGGGTCGCATGATTATCCCGGCTAATATCAATCACACCAACCTCGAACCGATGTGTATCGGCATTGCTTCGAAATGCAAAGTCAATGCAAATATCGGTGCGTCCCCCAACTCCTCTGAAATTAATGAGGAATTGGCTAAGCTACAACAGGCCGTTAAATATGGTGCGGATACTGTGATGGATCTCTCCACTGGGGGCGGCAACCTGGACGAAATTCGTACTGCCATTATCAAAGCCTCACCGGTGCCCATCGGGACTGTGCCCATTTACCAAGCCCTAGAAAGTGTCCATGGCAACATGGAAAACCTCACGGCCAATGATTTCTTGCACATCATCGAGAAGCACGCCCAGCAAGGGGTGGACTACATGACCATCCACGCCGGGATCTTGATCGAGCATCTGCCCCTTGTGAAAAACCGGATTACGGGGATTGTGTCCCGTGGTGGTGGAATCCTTGCCCGTTGGATGTTGCATCACCATAAGCAAAATCCCCTCTACACCCACTTTGACGACATTATCGAAATCTTTAAGCGCTACGATGTGTCCTTCAGCCTTGGGGATTCTCTGCGTCCTGGCTGTACCCACGATGCTTCTGATGAGGCGCAACTCGCTGAACTGAAAACCCTAGGTCAACTGACCCGTCGCGCTTGGGAACACGATGTCCAAGTGATGGTAGAAGGCCCTGGCCACGTCCCCATGGATCAGATCGAGTTCAACGTGAAGAAGCAGATGGAAGAGTGCTCTGAAGCACCTTTCTATGTGCTCGGCCCCTTGGTGACTGATATTGCGCCTGGCTATGACCACATCACCTCGGCGATCGGGGCGGCGATGGCTGGCTGGTACGGCACGGCAATGCTCTGCTATGTCACCCCCAAAGAGCACCTCGGCCTACCTGATGCGGAGGATGTGCGGAATGGTCTCATCGCCTATAAGATTGCGGCCCATGCGGCAGATATTGCCCGTCATCGTCCTGGGGCACGCGATCGCGATGATGAGTTGTCCCATGCTCGGTATAACTTTGATTGGGAGAAACAGTTTGAACTGTCCCTCGATCCTGAGCGTGCTCGTGAATACCACGATGAAACTCTTCCCGCAGATATCTACAAAACAGCAGAATTCTGCTCGATGTGTGGCCCTAAATTCTGTCCGATGCAAACGAAAGTTGATGCGGATGCGTTAACGGAACTGGAAAAGTATTTAGCTAGTACTGCCGCCAAGGAAGAACTCGCCAAAGCTTAAGCCTTATTTATGGGGTGTGTTATTACAAAATAATGCACTCTATACTCACGTTTTCTGCATGAAATTCACACAATATTTTTTAACGACGAGACAACGTCCGGATCGAAGCTTAATAAAATTAGAATGGATTGAGTTCGTGATTCTAAATCCCGAAAAAGAGCAAATCCAGGAAGATGGACGTATCAAGAGATGGGCAAGAATTCATGAAATGGATAACCGGGCATTGAGGGTTGTTTTGCTTCAGGATGGAGAAACGATTCACAATGCCTTTTTTGATCGGAGTTTTAAAAAATGAAGATTCAATATTTTCAAGATACAGATACTCTATATTTAGAATTCAATCAAAATCCGATTGTAGAAACGAAAGATATTAACGAAAATACCCTCGTCGATTTAGATCAAGATGGCAAAGTCTGCGCAATCACTATCGAGCATGCTCAAAACCTAACAAATTTAAATACTTTTTCTTTTGAAACTATCGCCCCAGATATAATTCTGGCCTCTTGACAAGTTATTGTTTTTATATTGATCGCAGTATTTTCAGATGTCTATTGACAAAAATCTTTTTAGTAAATGTGTTAAATTCGATGATCGTAGACGGAAATACTGCCTTGACTTTTCATCATTAATTAATAAATTAATACTATTCGACAAAGTTATTTTAGATTCTCCTAATTTTTATGAGGTCAATGGTCTCGTAGAAGAATTGGGTTTTGAACAAACTTTATCTTTGCTCTCATCTGGGATCTTGAAGTTTTCGTGTGATCTTCGTATAACTTCTCAGGTTGCACAAAATCAACACATTATTTCAAGTAAGAAAACTTATCCACAGGGATTTTATCAAATTCAATATGCTTTTGCTGCTGAACAAAAAATATGGATTAGTGACAATCTTAAGAATATCAGGCACTCTGAACTCAGCAAAAGTAAAGTAAAGAAGCTTAAGCTGACAGTAGTTGAATCCCTTGACAAAAACTATTTAAAAGACAATATCGATCTACTAAAACAGACAGATGAGGACTTGCAATTTAACCGTGGCGTTAAAGTTGCGACCTTAAATGTTTTAAAAAAAGAATATAGCATGGAATTAGATTCAGAAATTTTTGATATTAAACTACATCAAGTAGACAAATCTATTTTCAAAGTCGAGACTAACTTGAGTGATCTGTGCTCTCTAAACGAAACAGAAATATATAAAATTGTTGAAAAGGCGGTGTTGGGAATCGGGAATTTCAATCTGCGTATGGCAGAAATGAACATGCACAATGCTTTATCTTGTTTTATGCGAGACGAAATAGATCTGTTGAAAAATAGGTTGGAGTATATTTTCTTTAAAAAGGATGACCCCAATAAGCTCGAAGCAAATTTCGATTCTATTTTAAACCTAAAAAGACACCCTAAAATAATTGCAGAATCCAATCCCAAGATTGATATTAATAAATTAATGAAGGTTAGACAAAGTGACGAACTTAAACTTTTTCGAAATTGGTTAAAAGATATTGAAGAAGTTAAAGAGAAAGAGATCCTTCAAGAATTGAATAGTATTCGGGCAAAACTTGGAGTCAACTTAAATACTAATACAGGCAAATTTTTACGACTAGGTATGTCTACCCTTGCCGGATTAATTCCTAATATTGGAATGCAGGCAAGTATACCTTTAAGTGTACTGGATAATTTTCTCTTAGATAAAGTTTTGCCAGCTTCTCCTATAGTCACTTTTGTTGATGATCTATACCCATCTATATTTAAACAACATTGATCACAACATAGCCGCTAATTTTTTCAAGGTTTTTTCCTCGCTTATCTGGCTCGATTGTAATAATGTTTTGGTAACTCATGACTGCAAGCCTGCCAAAGATCCATATTTAATGGTATGTGATTTTGAGAAGACGATCGCCTTTTTAGGGAGTCAACGAACAACCCTGGTCACGGGTGAGAGAAACAACACTATGACGCGCATAGGGTTCTGCCTTGGAGGTCTTTAGCAATGTCAATGCGGATTTTTATGGTGCTCATTTGGGGATGGCTCGCGAAAATCGACGGTAATACAGAGGATGGCCCATTCTTGGTGCTCAACGGCATAGTCATTGATTCACACAAATTTTCTACTCTGAGTCCTTCTACCGTTTCCTCCCCAATTCCCATGGATAAAGTCGAGCTAAGCTTGTGGGCAAGTTTTTGTACCTTTGCTTGCAGATTTGCTTTCTTTGCCTATGGTTTTTCAGCGTGGTATCGTCCTCTGTCTTGGATATCTCATTGGTCTTGGTTTAACGGGATTTTGGGGGCCACTGAACCCGCAACCTTCTTTGCTGCAGTGGGGGTTATTGGTTGGGGCGATCGCCTTGGGGACAATCCTCGCAACAATTTTTCTTCCCCGTTATCTCTGGCAAGTACCGCGCCACTTCTGGCCGATGCTGGGATTGGTGATGCTGCTGGCTGTAGTTTATAGTCAAGGGCGTCTACCCCGTCCGGCGACCAATGGTCTCTATAGCCTCACCCAAAGTCAGCCCAGTTTATTACAAAGTCCTGTAGAAATCCAAGGGCAAATTTACCGCTCCATCACCACACAAGAGCCAAATAAACAACGGTTTTGGTTTCGGGTGCAAAATGTAAACCTAGGGCAAAATGTTGCTCCTCAAAAAGAAAATTTATATGTCACGTTAAGCGGAGATTTTTCTCAATTTAAGCTTGGCGATCGCCTCCAGTTGACAGGGCGTTTATACAAACCCCAACCGCCCCAAAATAAATTTGCCTTCAGTTTTCCGGATTACCTACGCCAAAACAATACTTTTCTGGGTTTTAGTGCTTGGGAAGCGGCATTAACCCGACGGGAAGAGTCGCTCACAGAAATACTGCGCCAACGGATTCAACGGAGTCATCGGGAATTTTTACCAGACAAACCCGCTAGCTTGCTCAGTTCTATGGTGTTGGGGCGTCAGACCACCAATTTAGACCCCGAAATTTATGATTTGTGGGTCAAAGCGGGCTTGGCCTATACCGTCGCCGCGTCTGGGTTCCATGTGTCGCTGTTGTTGGGGGTCGTGCTGTGGCTCCTACGAAATCAAGAAGAGAAAACACAATTCTATGGCGCGGCAGGAACTTTACTTGGTTACGTGCTGCTGACGGGTTTCCAGGCTTCGATTCTCCGGGCGGCCTTAATGGGGATGGGGGGTTTAGTGGCCCTAGTACTTGATCGCAAGGTCAAGCCCATTGGTCTTTTGCTAATGACGGCAACGGTGTTACTCCTGATTAAACCGCTATGGCTTTGGGACTTGGGCTTTCAACTCAGTTTTCTGGCAACCTTTGGCCTATTTACGACCCTAGAGCCACTTCAAAAAAAGCTAGATTTTCTTCCCCCAACGGTGGCAACGGCGATCGCCATTCCCATGGCCGCCAGTATTTGGACATTACCCTTACTGGCCTACAAATTTAATGTGATCGCCACCTACTCGATCCCCACCAGCATTGTGCTATCGCCCGTCATTGGCCTAGTCAGTTTGGGCGGTATGGTCAGCGGTGCCGTCGGTCTATTAATCCCAGAACTCGGTGGGGCGATCGCCTATGGGCTGGGTTGGCCTTTACGGGGGATGATTTGGCTCGTGGAACAGGTTGTGGCGTTGCCTGGGAGCCAAGCGAGTGTCGCCGCGCTACCTTTGCCGCAACTGCTTGTTTTCTATGGAGTGATGCTGTTGATTTGGCGCTCTCCCTGGGCCCAAAAACAGGCCAGGCCCCTCATCGGCGGTTTACTAATCCTTTTCGTTACAGTGCTGGTTTATCGTCACTTCAATACCACTCAAGTGACGATTTTTGGCGATCGCCAAACCCCTATAATTGTCGCTCAAGCGGGCGGTAAAACCCTGGTAATTAATGTCGGTTCCCCTGGATTTTGGGAATATACCCTCGAACCCTTCCTGCGTCGCAGCGGCCTCAATCAAATTGATGGCTTGCTTTCCCTGACGCCCCCCGACCCCGCCGCCCAAACCGTTGATTTTTCCGGTGAACTGCCTATCAAACAGCGTTTTTCACTCCCTCAATCTCCAGATAAGGTTACAATCCTCCGCCCCCTCGAACCGAAACGCTTCGGCCCGATCCGCTTGCAACTCCTCCAGGAAGATTTGCATATTTTAGAAATTCGTCTCCAAGGCCAAGCTTTTTATCTCCTCAGCAAACAAACCGCCGACGCCGACTTTATCGCCCAGTGGAATCCAGCCATTCTCATTGCAAAGGCCGCTGATCTCGATTTCAAAATCTGGCAGACCCTCAAACCCCAAAAGGCGATCGCCATTGGCTCTCCCCAGGGTCATTTTTTGGCCCCCAATCGCATCGTTTACTGGAGCGAAACCGACGGCACGATTCAATGGACGCCCCGCCAGGGTTTAAGCAGCCTTGCGCCCAATCTCCCCTAGGCCCAAAGCCTTTTCCTGAGCCAGTTTATGCCCCAAAGACTGTGGTAAAATAGGAGTCTATTTGACCGAAAAAATCCAGTTAAAAAACGCAAAATAATCTTCCTTAACGTCTTTTTCTCTGGTTTTTAACCTTTTTTGACCTAGCGGAGCCGAAATCCTATGACCTCCCCCCAGGAGCGCATTATTCCCACCGATTTAAGCAATGAAATGTCACGCTCGTACCTAGAGTACGCCATGAGTGTGATTGTGGGGCGGGCGTTACCCGATGCACGGGATGGCTTAAAACCCGTACACCGTCGTATTTTGTATGCGATGTATGAATTGGGTTTGACCCCAGATCGCCCTTTCCGGAAATGTGCCCGGGTCGTGGGGGAAGTCCTCGGTAAATATCACCCCCACGGGGATACAGCGGTCTATGATGCCCTGGTGCGCATGGCCCAAGATTTTTCCATGCGAGACCCGCTGATCAATGGCCACGGTAATTTTGGCTCCATTGATAACGACCCAGCGGCGGCCATGCGTTACACCGAATGTCGGCTCCAGTCTTTAGCGACCAACGCCCTGCTGCGGGATATCGAATCAGAAACCGTTGATTTTGCGGATAACTTCGATGGCTCTCAACAGGAACCCGTTGTTCTCCCTTCTCGGATTCCCCAGCTTTTGGTGAATGGTTCTTCGGGGATTGCGGTGGGGATGGCGACCAATATCCCGCCCCATAATCTTGGGGAAATTATTGATGGGGTGACGGCACTCATCCATAACCCTGAGATCACGATCAAAGAATTAATGCAATTTATTCCGGCCCCTGATTTTCCGACGGGGGCACAGATTCTCGGTCGTTCGGGGATTAAAGATGCCTACATGACGGGTCGGGGTTCGATCACCATGCGGGGAGTCGCAGAAATTGAAACGCTCCGCCAAAATGGCCGGGAAAAAGAAGCAATTATCGTCACCCAACTGCCCTACCAGACCAACAAAGCGGCGCTGATCGAACGCATTGCCGATATGGTCAACGACAAGAAAATTGATGGCATCTCTGATATCCGCGATGAAAGCGATCGCCAAGGGATGCGGATTGTCATCGAACTCAAGCGCGATGCTTATCCCCGTGTTGTTTTAAATAATCTGTATAAACACACGCCTCTCCAGGCCAATTTTGGCGCGAATATGCTGGCCCTGGTGAACGGCGAACCCCAACTGCTCAATCTGAAGCAATTCCTCCAGGTATTCTTGGATTTCCGGGTGGAAGTGATTACCCGGCGCACCCGCTATGAACTGCGCAAGGCCCAGGAACGGGATCACATTCTCCAGGGATTACTCATTGCCCTCGATAATCTCGATGCGGTGATTCACTTAATTCGTCAGGCAGCGGATACGGCGATCGCCCGTCAAGGGTTAATGGACGGCTACAACCTCAGCCAAGCCCAGGCCGACGCCATTTTACAGATGCAATTGCGTCGCCTCACGGCCCTAGAAGCGGACAAAATCGAAGCAGAACACCAGGATCTCTTGCTGAAGATTACGGATCTCGAAGATATTTTGGCGCGTCGGGAACGGGTTTACGCGATTATCGAAGCAGAGCTCACCGAAATTAAGACTATCCACCAGAGCGATCGCCGCACAGAATTGGTCTTGGATGACGGCGATCTCCAGGATATTGACCTAATTGCCAATGAGCAAGCAGCTATTTTGCTCACCGAACAGGGCTATATCAAACGCATGCCTGTGGCCACCTTTGACGCCCAAAACCGCGCCACTCGCGGCAAAGCCGCCACCAAAATGAAGGAAGACGATGGCGTCGATCACTTCCTCACCTGCTGCGATCACGACCATGTGCTGTTCTTTACGGAGCGCGGCGTCGTTTATTCTCTAAGCGCTTACCAAATTCCCCAGAGTTCCCGCACGGCCAGAGGTTTACCAGCCATTCAACTGCTCCCCATCCCGAAGGATGAAAAAATTACAGCGATGCTGGCAGTGAGTGAGTTTACCGAAGATGAATACCTCGTCATGCTCACCCAGAACGGCTACATCAAAAAAACCGCCCTGTCTGCCTTTGCCAAAATTCGCTCGAACGGTCTAATTGCCATTTCCCTCGAAGATGGCGATGAACTCCGTTGGGTACGCCTCGCGCGACAGGAGGACAGCATCATTGTGGCCAGTAGTGAAGGGATGGCGATCCACTTCCAGGCTGACCATAACCAGTTACGTCCCTTGGGCCGTTCTACGAGAGGCGTGCGGGCGATGAAACTCAAATCCGACGATGACAAATTGGTAAGTATGGATATTGTGTCGTCTCAAATTACGGCGGCGATCGCCGCTGCGGATACAGCAGAAGACGAAGACGATAACGAAGAAGTCACCGAAAATGTTGACCAGGGGCCTTGGGTGATTGCCGTAACCACAAAAGGCTTCGGCAAGCGGGTGCCCGTGGGACGATTCCGCCTGCAAAACCGCGCGGGGGTCGGTCTCCGGGCGATTAAATTCAAATCTAAGGCAGATCGGTTGGCTTCCCTGAGAATTGTCAATCCCGAAGATGAGCTGATGCTCGTCACGGGGCGCGGCATTATGATCCGTCAAGCAGTGGAATCCATCTCGCTCCAGTCCCGCAGTGCCACCGGAGTCAGGGTACAACGCCTCGATGGGGATGATGCAATTGTGGCAGTGGCCCTAGTACCGCCCCCAGCAGAAGAAGACGGTTTAGAAACTGTGGATATGACTGCTGAAGAAGAATAAACTCTCCTTTAGTAACACTTCTCTAGCTTCCCTAGAGGAAAGAATTTTGTGGAGCTCGCCAACACACCGGCAACTGTTTCCCCTCTTGAGAGGGGTCAGGGGAGTGTTAACTCAAGGGATAAACACCTTCCGCCTGCGGCACCTCCCTTAAGGGAGGATTGTTTTGTTACTTAATGCGGGGGTCGAGGAAACGGTAACTTAGATCGGCGATCGCATTAAAGATCACCACCAAGGCCGCATAGATAATCGTGATGCCCATGATCACGGGGGTATCGTTGCGGTTAATGGATTCAATGAGCAGTGCGCCAATCCCCGGCACCCGAAAAATTTGCTCTGTCACCAAGGCCCCCGTCACAATGCTCGGCACATCAATGGCAATCAGAGTGACAACGGGAATCAAAGCATTGCGCAAAATATGTTTGCGGAGCACGGCAAATTCCCCTAAGCCCTTAGCATAGGCCGTCCGCACATAATCCTGGGGCAACTCTTCGAGGATCGCATTGCGCACAAACCGGGTCAAAATTGCCGTTTGGTACAACGCAAGGACGGTGATCGGCAGGATCGATTGCTGGATCTGCTGCCAAAAACTTTGAAAGTCATTGACCACCAGGGTGCTGTTGTATAGCGAGGGGAGCCACTGCAATTTCACGCTAAAGATAATGATCGCTAGCAAACCCGTGAAAAAAGTGGGTAGGGAATACCCCAAAAAAGCAAAGGTGGTGGCCAGTTGATCCAAAAGAGAGTTGCGGCGCAGGGCAGAAATAATCCCCAGGGGTAAGGCGATCGCCACACTCAAACCGTAGGCAAGACCCACCACCCAGAGGGTCGTCGGCAGGCGTTGCCAAATCAGACCCAGCACAGGACTTTTACTCGTAAAAGAATAGCCCAAATTCCCCTGGCCCAGCGCCCAGAGCCATTTGACATAACGAAGATAAAAGGGCTGATCCAGGCCCAGCGATCGCCGGATATTTTCCCGCACCTCTGCGGTGATCGCCGGATTATTTGCAAATTCACTGAGGGGGTCCCCCGGTGCCAAGGCCAAAATCGTGAAAATCACAAAACTAATGGCAAGCAATGTCCCCAGGGCGATCGCCAAACGTTTTAGAAGAGTGCGCATCACCATCGGCCTCCCCTCTTCCCTAGAGACAACCGACCCCCGGTTCCAGTTGCCATTCCAGGGTATCCCCCACAGCGGTGCCGTCGTGGTAGGCCGCCAAAAGCACTTCGCTGGTTTTTCCCCAGACAATATTGCCCTCGGCATCCAAGGCGATCGCCCCCAGATCCCGTTTATTTGCCGTTGCTTCCTGGATTGATTTTTCCATGGCGGTTGGCAAACTTAAACCATCCGTGACCCGAATAACCACCTTCGCCGCAAGGCATTCGTCAATAATGTCTTCCCCAATGCCCGTGCAACTAACCCCAGCCACCTGAGTCGCGTAATTTCCCGCAGGCATCGCCGAATCACTCACCCGACCAATCCGCTCTAAACCTTTTCCGCCCGTAGATGTGGCCGCTGCAACCCGACCATTTTGGTCCAAAGCCACCACCCCAATGGTGCCGCGCCGGGCCATTTCATCCTCCGCGACAACCCCGGCCATACTACTGCGAAAATTTCCCTTACGTTCTTCCAGCCATTCTTCGAGGCGTAAATCGGTCAGAGGATCATGAATGGGGAGCTGCATTACCCGCACCATCTCTGCCGCACCGACATCGGACAGTACCCGATCATCTTCTGTTTGCAACGCCTGGGCCACTTCGATGGGATTTTTAATGCGGCCCACATTAATCACGCCGCTAAACTTTTGGGCCGTACCATCCATCAGGGAAGCGCTCATGCGAATTTGACCATCGGACTGGAGCACTGACCCTGTACCTGCATTGAAACGCGGCTCATTTTCCAATAATTTTGCCCCTAGGATAACGGCTTCCACAGCACTGCCGCCCTGTTCTAGGAAGTCATAAACCTCTTGAACAATCCTGTGGAGCGACTCCCGTACGGCGATTAAGCCCCCTTTGCCCTTGAGGGAACTGCCGGCCCCACCGTGAATAATGAGTTTTGGTTGCACTGTCATCCCACTGATTCCCCAGAATTTTTAACTAAAAGCAAACGCTAGGAAATTCTATCGAGAAATGTCGGCCCTGCCTACGGTATCAGCCCAATTCCCCAAAAAAAGCGCCCTAGGATTTGACTCTCCTAAAACGCTTTTTCTGAATGAAGGAATGGCTTTAAAACCTAGAGGAAACTCTGGACGTTCTTACAGGTTTCAAAGAAGAAGCGGACATTATCTTCGGGGGTACCGACGAGAACACCGTGGCCGAGATTGAGAATATGTCCCCAATTGCCCGCTTTACGCACGGTGTCAATGATCCGCGCTTTGATGAAGTCCTGGGAACCAAACAGCACACCAGGATCAATATTGCCTTGGACTTTCATGTCTTTACCAAGGCGCTGGCGGGCATCGGCCATATCCACCGTCCAATCGACGCTGACGATATCGACACCAGATTTACCCATGCGCTCTAGAACACCGGCACTGCCACTGATGTACAGAATCAGCGGGAAGTCTGGGTATTTTGCTTTGACTTTGTCCACGACCCGTTTTTGATATGGCAAGGCAAACATATCGTAGTCTTGGGGACTGAGTTGGCCCGCCCAAGAGTCGAACATTTGGATCACCTGGGCCCCACATTCGATCTGGTAGCAAACATAATCGGCGATCGCATCGGCAATTTTTCCAAGGAAACTGTGCAACACAGCAGGCTCAGAAAAGGCCATATTTTTGATGATGGCGTAGTTCTTTGAACTCTTACCTTCAATGGCATAGGCCGCTAGCGTCCAGGGGGCACCGACAAATCCCAGTACCGTTGAGGCATTGCCCACTTCCTGGCGGAGGGTGCCAAGGATTGTTTTGATAAAAGGCAAGGATTCTGCCGGATCAAAGGGGGTCATAGCATCGACCTGGGCCTGGGTGCGGATCGGGTTTTCAATGATTGGCCCTTTGCTTTCGATGATGTCGAAGGGAATCCCCATCCCTGGTAGGGGAGTGAGAATATCCGAAAACATAATTACACCGTCAGGCTGGAATGCATGCCAAGGTTGGAGCGAAATTTCGATAGCGAGATCAGGATTTTCAGAACGTTCCCGGAAGCTCGGGTACTTCTCCCGCAGGTCGCGATAAATTTTCATGTAACGTCCGGCTTGACGCATCATCCAAACCGGTGTCCGCTCAACTTTTTCCCCCCGTGCAGCCCTCAATAAAAGAGGTGTATTATTGCTTTCCGACATGATTTATTAAAATAATTTTTGTGCATTTGTAAGCTTATCATCTCGGTTTGTGAAATAAACTTGAGGCACTATCGTAAGCAGTTAACAATTATTAAGAAACATTGTGAACGATCCTTTCTCTCGTAATATTCAATTCTCTTCTTCGGGCCTCGGCTGTTTTTTGACCTTTATTCTGATCGCGGCGTTACTGACTTCGGTGGGCCTCGGCTGGGTTGTCAACGGGTTTATTATTCTCATTCTGCTCATTCCCGTGGCGATCGCCTTGGGGGTTGTGGGCTTCCAGTGGTGGCTCAAGCGCAATTTGGTAGAGGCAGATTGTCCGGTCTGTGGCTATGAATTTACGGGTTTAAACAATTCCATGGCCCGCTGTCCTAGTTGCGGTGAAGTGGTGCAAATTACAGAAAAGAAATTCCAGCGCCAGACCCCTGAGGGGACGGTGGAGGTGGCCGCCGTGGAAGTGGATGGGTCGCAAGGGACGGATAACGCCGACGCTAAAACGGTAGATGTGCAGGTGCTAGAGCCGGGCGAAGATTAAACAGAACAGGTTATGATCTCTTGGGTATTGGCTTGATTTTCTTTGAGTATGTCCCATCCGCTAACCCGTTTATTCCGCTATGGTAGTCGCTACCGCAAACAGATCAATTTGGCGATCGCCTGTTCCGTTCTGAATAAACTCTTTGATCTGGCGCCTCCGGTGCTGATCGGGGTGGCAGTGGATACCGTGGTACAGCGGGACAACTCCTTTGTGGCCCAGTTTGGTGTCACCAGCATCATCGGTCAATTGGTCGTCATCGGCATTTTGTCTTTCCTAATCTGGAGTGCCGAGTCCATTTTTGAATATTTCTACCAACGTCTGTGGCGCAATTTAGCCCAAAAAATGCAACACAATCTCCGTCTCGATGGTTACGGCCATTTGCAGGAACTGGAGTTGGGCTACTTTGAAGAACGCAGCACCGGGGAGCTATTGGCCCTGCTCAATGACGATGTGAACCAGTTGGAACGCTTTCTCGATGTGGGCGCCAACGAAATCTTGCAGGTGATCACGACGGTGATTTTGATTGGGGGTTTATTTTTCTACGCGACCCCCTCGGCGGCTTGGATGGCGATGGCGCCGATTCCGATCATCATTTGGGGTTCTGTGGCGTTCCAGAAAAAGTTGGCTCCCCGCTATGCCGATGTGCGCGAAAAGGTAGGGGTACTCAGCTCGCGCCTATCCAATAACCTCAGCGGCATCACGACCATTAAAAGCTTTACGACGGAGCATTACGAGCTAGAACGGCTCCGCTTTGACAGTGATGCTTATCTTCAAAGTAATGAGCGGGCGATCGCCTTAAGTGCCGCCTTTATCCCCTTGATCCGGATTGCGATTTTGGCTGGGTTTACGGCGATTCTCTTTTTCGGTGGATTGCAGGTGGAACAAGGAGCTTTGGCTGTGGGTACCTACAGTGTGTTGGTGTTTATGACCCAGCGGTTGCTGTGGCCCCTGACCCGCCTGGGGCAAACGATGGATCTTTATCAACGGGCGATGGCTTCGAGTAACCGGGTCTTTAATCTCCTCGATACCGAAGTGCAAATTCGTTCTGGAGAAGTAGCCCTGCCCACCCATACCGTCAAAGGAGAAATCAAACTCGACAATATTTCCTTTGCCTACTTTGAGCGAGCGCCGGTTTTGCAAGATTTTTCCCTCCATATTCCTGCGGGTCAAACCATTGCCATCGTGGGGGCGACAGGTTCTGGGAAAAGTACGATTGTGAAATTGCTCCTGCGTTTCTACGAAATTAACCAGGGACAAATTACTGTCGATGGCCTGGATATTCGCGATATCTATCTCAAGGATCTACGGCGCGCCATTGGTCTAGTGAGTCAGGATGTGTTTCTGTTCCATGGCACCGTGGCCGAAAACATTGCCTACGGGAACCCCGATGCAACTCTCCCAGAAATTATCCAGGCCGCAAAACTTGCGGAAGCCCACGATTTTATCGAAACCCTGCCCCAACAGTACGACACCATCGTCGGGGAACGGGGGCAAAAATTATCCGGTGGCCAGCGGCAACGCTTGGCGATCGCCCGCGCCATTTTGAAAGATCCGCCCATTCTGATTTTGGACGAGGCTACTTCTGCTGTGGACAATGAAACCGAAGCGGCGATCGCCAAATCCCTCGAAAAAATCACCCAGCATCGCACCACCATTGCGATCGCCCACCGCCTTTCCACGATCCGCCATTCCGACTGCATCTATGTGATGGATCAAGGCAAAATTGTTGAACAAGGCACCCATGAGCAACTCCTCGATCAGCAGGGTTTATACTACAGCCTCTGGCAGGTTCAAACTGGTGCAAAATTACCTGCATTCTAGGTACAATCCTGTGAGCTTGGTCATTGCCTCGCCAAAAATTCGTTACGTCAGGTCATATTCAATGGAAACCATCACCATTCAAGTCGAGTCTCATCTCGCCGAGGCCTATCAACAGATTGATCCTCAAAAACAACGGCAAATCCAAGCATTGCTGAATATTTTTCTTGCCAAAGCAATTAACCCCAAACCACTCCTAGAAGTCATGGAAACGGCGAGTCAGCAAGCTATTGCCCAAGGCATGACACCGGAGATTTTAGAAACAATTTTGGCGGATGAATAAATGCCGCATCATTATTGATACCAACGTACTTGTCAGTGCTTTGGTTTTCTCAAGTTACAACTTCCATACAGTTGTAACTTTCGCTCAAAAACAGGGCATTATCCTGACGTCTTTAGATGTTTTGTCAGAATTAAGTGAGGTTCTCAATCGACAAAAATTTGACCGTTATCTGACCAGAGAAATCAGAGACGATTTTTTAACAAGCTTGGCACTAGCCTCTGAAATTGTTCCCATCATCGAAAAAGTTTCGGTCTGCCGCGACCCCAAAGATGACAAATTCCTTGAACTCATTGTCAATGGCAAGGCTGATTTTCTCATCACAGGCGATCAAGATTTACTCGCTCTCCATCCCTTTCGAGACGCTTCCATTCTTACCGTCCAAGACTTCCTGCAAGCTGTTAACTAAGGAATTTGATTTGGCCTTAAGCTAATTGTGGCTGTAATTCAAGAACAGCTTGTCTGGCCCATTGATCTGCCTGCAAAATGTCGTCTAGGGTCGGGTTTGTCTTGTTGTCGTTTTGGTGGCGATCGCAAACCTTTTCGATGAGACGAGGGATATCGAGGAATTCAATTTTTTCTTCGAGGAAAAGGGCCACAGCTTGCTCATTCGCTGCATTTAAAACTGCTGGCATCGATCCCCCGGCCCGTCCCGCAGCATAGGCCAAATTCATGCAGGGATATTTATGGTGATCCGGTTCCCGGAAGGTAAGATCGCCGGCCTTCACGAGGTCAAATTGCTCCCAATCGGTGTGAATGCGTTCGGGGTAGGAGAGGGCATAGAGCAGGGGCAAGCGCATATCAGGCCAACCCAACTGGGCTAAAACCGAGGTATCTTGCAGCTCGATTAGGGAGTGGATGATGCTCTGGGGATGCACCACAATGTCGATGTCGTCGTAATCTTTACCAAAGAGATAATGGGCTTCGATCACCTCTAGACCCTTGTTCATCAGGGTAGCGGAGTCGATGGTAATTTTTTGCCCCATGGACCAGTTGGGATGTTTCAGGGCATCTTTGACAGTGACGGTGGCCAATTTTTCCACAGGCAGATCCCGGAAAGCGCCCCCGGAGGCCGTGAGAATAATCCGCTTTAAACCTCCTTCAGGCACCCCCTGGAGACATTGGAAGATCGCGGAATGTTCGGAGTCAGCGGGCAGTAGTTTCACGCCATATTTTTCGATTAAGGGTAAAACCACTGGCCCCCCAGCGATCAGGGTTTCTTTGTTAGCAAGAGCAATGTCTTTGCCGGCTTCGATCGCCGCAATGGTCGGTAAAAGTCCAGCACAGCCCACAATCCCCGTTACCACGCTTTCGGCATCACCATAACGGGCCACTTCGGCGATCGCCGCTTTGCCAGCGATGATTTGGGGTTGGTGTTCTAAATCTTGAAGGAGAGATTTTAGTTCGGGTAAAAGGCTTTCCTGGCTGGTGGCAACAATCTCTGGGTGGAACTCCCGCACCTGTTCGGCCAGCAGTTGAATGTTACGCCCAGCGGCCATCCCCACCACGCGGAATTTATCGGGGTGCGATCGCACAATATCGAGGGTTTGCGTCCCGATTGATCCGGTGGAACCAAGGATAGAGATGGCTTTAGCGTTGGTCATGATACTTGCTTGCGTGAACCCGTTTGTTGCAGACAATCATCTCATAATCGGGGCTTCGTGGGGACGACTTAAGGGGCGATCGCCTTTGGGATTTCCTCGCTTTTCTGGAAAATCGTGAGCAAAACGCCGAACATCAAATAATGGTGTGCTACAGTCTCTAGGCCAACCCGTTTCCCCATTGCGGTTCGTTCCGTCCGGGAATAGAAACGCAATCCTCCAGGCGAAAAGGGAAAACCATCCCCTTGGCACAATTCTCCTTTGCCATAATCCGCTAGATAAAATTGGCCACCCGGCTTGAGCACCCGCTGCACTTCCTCTAAAACCGTCTCGGGGTGGAGATAATGCAAAAAGCTAATCGTATTAAACGCCGCATCAAAGGTATTTTCCGGAAAAGGTTGCGCCTCAGCATTCCCTTGGACAAAGGAAAGGCGATCGCCATGGATATTTTTCCGTTGGGCCTGGGCTAACATTTCTGGAGATAGATCCAACCCCACCCCCGTTAATTCTGGATAAAGCTTACCGAGTCGTTTAAATAATTTGCCCGTCCCACAACCCAGGTCAAGCACATGGCCATCTCTGGGGAAATCAGCATAGGTGAGTAACCGCTTATGGACAGCCTGGTAAAAGGGCGTGGTCAATAAAATGTCGTAATTTCTCGCCCAGCGGTCAAAAAAAGTCTGCTTCCGTTGAAAAAATTGTTCGCTCATGGAGATTTAGCCCAAGAAAACCACAAAGATCCTTTTCGCAGTGTACCGAAGCCCACCAAAAACGGCAGTATAGTAGGACAAATGCGCCCTGACCGTTGACGAGGAGAAAAAATGGGGAAAACACAATTTCAACCGGTAAGCCAGATCCTCGCCCTGGCAAGTTTAGCAACCCTGGCTTTTAGCTCCCAAAGTCTGGCCCAATCCCAAGAGACCTGCGATCTCTCTGGCACTATTTCTCAGATCCTCCAGCGTCCAGAACAGCAACAAACCCAGTGGGGCATTGCGATCCAAGATCCCCAGACCGATAGCCTCTTATTTGAGCACCGAGCCGACACTTTTTTTGTGCCAGCCTCTAACCAAAAACTCCTCACCACTGCCGCTGCCCTGGTAAGTTTTGGCCCAAACTATCAATATCAAACGCCAATCTACACCGTTGGAACAGCTCCCAATCTTGAGAAATTAATTATTCGAGGTGTGGGTGATCCAAGTTTGACCACCGAAAAATTAACCACAGCTCTCTCGCAGCTATCCCAACAGCAAATCCACCATATTGATCAAGTCATCCTGGACAGCAGCCATTTTCCTGAACCTGGGGTTAATCCTACCTGGGAATGGTCTGATCTGAGTTTTTATTATGGTGTCCCCGTTACCAGCTTGATGCTCAATGAAAACGCCGTTGTTCTCACGGTTTTTCCCACAGAGTCCGGCCAAACCACAACGGTGGGCTGGTCTGATGATATTGCGGCCCAACAATGGCAACTGGAAAATCAGATGGTGACGGCCCCTGACGATACTCCCTACAGCGGTTCCCTGACCCAAACCTATGGCACGACGACGTTAACCCTCACCGGGAAATTGGCCGCCGACGCCATGCCCGACATTTGGGGACTATCGATTCCCGATCCAGACCGCTATGCCCTCGATAAAATCACCCAAATTCTGGGAGAGCAGGGTATTACCGTCGGGAAAAGTTTAACGACGCAAACGCCGATCCCTAACCTAGATCAAGCGCAACCTTTGGGGGCGATCGCCTCTGATCCCTTAGCTGAAATCCTCAAAACCACTAACCAAGACAGCAATAACCTTTTTGCCGAAAGTCTCCTAAAAACCCTTACTGCCGCTGACCGAGACCCAGAAACAATCCTAGAATCTATCGGGGTCGATCCTGCCACCTACCGACTCCGGGATGGCTCTGGTCTTTCTCGCCACAACCTTGTCACCCCCATGGCCTTGATCCAAACCCTAGACGGTATGCTGACCCATCCCCAGGGGGAAACTTACCGCAATTCTTTGGCGATCGCCGGTCGCACAGGCACTCTCCAAAACCGCTTTCAAGATACCCCAGTCGAAAACCAATTCTTTGGGAAAACAGGCACCATGACCCACGTTTCTGCCCTCTCTGGCTACCTCGATCTACCCGATGACAGCACCTTATTGGTCAGTATTTTGGCGAACCAAACCGGCCAATCGGCCCGAATTACCCGTCAAGCCATTGATGATGTTGTCGTCGCTGTCCATGATTGGCACTCCTGTTCCACGACCCAGCCATAACCTCCGCTGTTGATCGAATACAAGGCGAATATTCAATTTTTCCGATTCAAGTTGCAACAATGACCCCAGACGCCATCTCCGCTACCCTCACTGAATTTTTTCCCGACGCCAAAATTAACCACACAGACAACAAAACTTGGAAAGTACACAAATCCCAAGCCCGGTTTCACCTGCTGGTGAGCCTGTCTAGTGATGGTCAAATGCTGCGGATCTTTGTACCTGTCGCGTCCCAGGACGACGCGGAACCCTATTATGGCCAGTTGCTCGAAAGTAACTTTAATGAAAATAAACTCGCCCGCTACGCCCTCAACCAGGGTTTACTTTGGGGCGTATTTAAATATCCCTTAGAACAACTTGACACCGCTATTTTCCAACAGGTGTTAACGGAAATGGTGGCTTTACACCAACAAAATCTCAGTCCCTTTTTTAATCAACTGGCCGAAGATAAAGTTCGAGAAATTATCCGTGCCGCCAAGTCCCAGGGGCAAAGTATCGAAAAGACGATGCAAACGATTACCCGGTTTTACCAAGAAGGGATTATGGGGGGCCTCGACCAAGAACCCAGGGAACAACAGCGGGCTTTATTGGCTTGGCAGCACCAATTAGAACGGCTCTGGGATGAAGAGGAATAGCCACGAAAAAACCTCGTTGGGGTTGAACGAGGTCTTGAAAAAATTAAATTGCCGAAATTTGCTTGGAAACCAAACAGATTGGATTTATTCGTAGAGCCAAGCTTTGGTGGCGGGTTCCCAGTTGGCCAATTCAGATTCGGAGAACCAGAGGGCAATTTCACTGGCAGCGGTGTCGGGGCCATCGGAACCGTGGATCAGGTTACGGCCAATGTCCACACCGAAGTCACCCCGGATTGTGCCGGGTTCTGCTTCGAGGGGGTTGGTGGCACCGATGATTTTCCGGGCGGCGGCGATCGCCCCTTTACCTTCCCAAACCATGGCGACGACGGGGACAGAAATAATGAATTCTACGAGGCTACCGAAGAACGGTCTTTCTCTGTGAACGCCGTAGTGCTGCTCTGCTAATTCGCGGGAAACAGAAACCAATTTTAGACCGACGAGCTTAAAGCCTTTTGCTTCAAAACGACGGATAACATCGCCGACCAAACCGCGCTGAACACCGTCCGGTTTAACCATTACAAATGTGCGTTCCACAGAATTCTCCTTTGGACATATACAAAACCACAGGTCAGCGTAACATAAGTTTTACCCTTCGTTGCGCCTAAAATGGAGTGGGCGATCGCCTTTATTTTTCTAAGAATTCTTTGGGTTACGCTGCTGGCTTTTTTCCAACTGACGAAATTGTGCTTCGAGGGGATCAATGAGATCGGTTTCTGCTTCCACTTGCCACAGGGACAATTCTAAATCGGCGATCGCCGCATCCAAGCTTCCCCCCATTAATTCTTGCTGGAGGGTTTGTAACTGCTGTTGGGCGATCGCCGTCCGCAACCGCGTCACATACCAATCTTTTTGCAGTTTAATGTGGTTGATTTTGTCTTCGAGGGCCTCAAGATTGTGGCGTACGCCTCGGATAAAGGCTTGTTGTTCTTCCCGTTGGGCCTCCAGTTTCGCCAACATTTCCCCATAGGTTTGTCGTCGGGCAATCGCCGCTTTTGCTAAAGTTTCATCGCCACAATCCAGAGCCAATTTTACCCACTGCTGCCATCGCTGTACCATTGCCGCCATGGTTTTTCGGTGTCGTTCCCCCCGTTTAGCACTCGCTACCGCCTGGGCCACGGCCCGCCGCATTTGGATCAATTTTTTTTCCATGTCCCAGAGGGTCTGCTCCAGGATGTGTTCTGGATCAGCAGTAGGTTGCCACCATTGTTGAATGCCATCCCAGGTGCGCCGGAAAAAATTCATCGTGCCCAGTGTCCCGCTTACTGACGCGTTTCAACTACTAATCTAGCCCAGGGGGCGATCGCTTCGTTTAGGAAGCTGGCGACAGTTGATGGTAATAAACCTCCGCTGCAATTTTTTGGGCCTTAAATTGACGCATCAGATCATCGGCTTTGGCGGCTGAATCGACTTCTGCCATCTGAATGGCTTGGCCCACGGGGAACTGTCGCACAAAAGCCCCATCAACCACTGCTTGAGCCCGATCCAGGGCGTTGGGACTCGTATTCCGGAAAATCACGTAGTAATATCCCAACTTCAAACCATCGGGGGTGGCCAAAGGTGTCCCCGGAAAGCCCGGCACTGGCGCAAGGGGAGTTGCTATTGCTTGATCTGGAGTTGGGGGAGGCGTTGTGGCACTGGTAGAAGCAGTGGCATCGGCTTCGGTATTTTCGGTGTCCGTGGGTACGCTGGGATCAATGATGCTGAGATTGTCTAGGCGCAACTCGATAAATTCTTGGGAGGCTAGATTAACGGTGCTAGAGGCCGCCGGTGTAGTGGTCTCTGGCGTTGTTGCCGTGGTCTGGGCAGGGGAGGATTCTGCGGCTGTTTCCGGGGCTGGGGTCGGGGTAAATAAATCGGGAACGGCGATCGCCAAGGCCACCAATCCACCCCCTAAAATGGCTGCTCCCAAAAAAGCAAGACCCAGTTTCCAACGTGGCGTAGGCGGGGTAACAGGTGGGCTGCTGGCATCTAAACTTTTGAGGAGTTCCTCCGACGATTGCAGGTAATCTTCCGGGGGGGGCGTGGGCTGCTCCCAGGGGGAAAGGGGGCCAGCAACGGCAGTGATGGTCTCGGTAGTGTCTGTTTCAGAAGCCTGTGCTGGTTGTTGGGCCATTAATTCGCCATCATCACCCTGATCAAGAGCTGCAGATCCCCCATCGAGGGGCGGTTCTGGACTTGGAGGCGGTGTGAATCGCTCGGATGGTGGCCGCTGTTGCCGATAACGTTGCAATTCTCGGTCTAGATCTAGGTCTAAATTGTCTAAAGCAGCCTGAAAGCTAGCATTTGCGGCGTTAGGGGGGGCTTGATTCATCCGAAAACTCCTACACTCTCAACGGAGAACAATCAATGGGATGGGGAAAGGCGATCGCGGCTCAGTAACCCCACTGTCAAACTAAGGGGTTGGGAGACTCAACTTTCTCTAAAATACTGCATTTTTTTCGGCCACCGTCAATTGTTTTAAATTGACCTTTTAGGGCTGGATCTTTTTTCCTTTTATCTTAAGGAAATGGCCTAGGCGATCGCCCCAGAATAGACCCTTATTTGATCAAGTTTTGCCGAAAAAGCAAGCTACTGCGGCCCTAGGGCGCGGGAAATAAACGTTAACTTCTGTAATATTTTTTAATCTTTCCGAGGGATAGCCCCTGACTCCCTTATGCTAATCAGTAAGAAATTTTATTTTTTAAAGTCTTCTGATATAACGGAGGTCTGGTTTGACAATTCCTTTATTACAATACGCCCCCTCGAGCCAAAACACTCGGGTAGCAGGGTATACCGTCGGTGGCGACGAGCAGCCTTTTGTGTTTACAACCGATAACGTCATTAGCGATTCTGACTTTGACGTTCTCATCAACGCTGCCTATCGTCAAATTTTCTTCCACGCTTTTAAGTGCGATCGCCAACAGCTACTCGAATCCCAGTTGCGCAACGGTCAAATCACTGTCCGTGACTTCATTCGGGGTCTGTTGCTGTCGGAAACCTTCATCGATAGCTTCTATAACAAAAACAGTAACTATCGCTTTGTTGAGCAGTGTATCCAACGGGTACTCGGTCGCGATCCCTTCAGCGAACAGGAAAAAATTGCCTGGTCAATCGTGATCTGCACCAAGGGTCTAGCGGCCTTTGTTGACCAACTCCTCAACACTGATGAGTATATGGAAAACTTTGGCTATGATACGGTGCCCTACCAGCGCCGCCGTAGCCTCGCTAGCCGTGAGCAAGGTGAGATACCCTTTAACATCAAGTCTCCCCGTTACGATGCTTACTACCGCTCCCAGTTGGGCTTCCCCCAAGTGGTTTGGCAAAATGCAGTCCGTCGTTTCCGGACTCCCGACCGGGTGCCCCAAGCTGGCGATCCCGCTCTCTTCCTCAACATGGCGCGTTCTGCCCAGATTCCCAAAGTCAACGTTCGGGTTTCCGCCGCAGACATCAGCCTTGCCGCAGTGCCTTACCGCAACTAAGACGGACAGCTTCTAGCACCCCATGGGGTGTTATTGTTTTGTTCTAAAAAATTGAATTACCGTCTTTAATCTTAGTTTGAGCAACCTCGTTTTGTTTGGACTGATATTAAGGGGCGGTAATTTTGTTATGGGGCATTGAGCCTTTGCCCAAGCCCCAAAGAGAACAGAAAAAAATCTGATTTTGTTTTCAGTCAAAGACTTGGGAAAATAGCAAACAAGACGATAAGTATAGCGATAGGTTTTACAACAGAGGTGGTGACCATGGCGAAGGGGATTGTGATTTTTGATATCGACGGGGTGATTCGCGATGTGAGTCAGTCCTACCGGCGGGCGATCGCCGATACCGTTGAACATTACACCCAGGGGGAATATCGCCCCAGCAATGGTGAAATCGATAGTCTCAAGGCCGAGGCCATTTGGAATAACGATTGGAAAGCCTCCCAGGAACTGATCCGCCGTTGGGATGAGACGATTCCTGTCAATTTTAAAGAGCTCGTCGCTTTTTTCCAGCGCAAATACCGGGGTCACAATTTTGATGGGTATATCAACGATGAACCGTTGCTCGTCACCAAAGCCTATTTTGAGTCCCTCACCGCTGCCGATATTGCCTGGGGCTTTTTTAGTGGTGCCATGCGGGGTTCTGCTGAACACGTACTAAAAGGTCGTTTAGGCTTAGAAAATCCTGTGCTCATTGCCATGGAAGATGCCCCCGAAAAACCCGATCCCAAGGGATTACTCGCGGCGATCGCCCAACTCGAAGCCGCATCAGCCCAGACCCCCGTCGCCTACGTGGGAGATACCGCTGCTGATATGCGCACCATCACCAATGCCATCAGCCAGCAGCCCCAACGACGATGGCGAGCCATTGGGGTGATCCCACCCCACGCCCAGACTGGTGACGACAAGGAGTATATGTATGCCTCTAACTTGCAGGATGTCGGGGCCAATATTGTTCTCCCAGGAGTGCAAGAGCTATTACCTGAGGTTTTGTTACAACTATTTTGACGTTTTTAAAACCCAGAATTTCGAGCAATCCCCCAAGAAAAAACAGCCCGGAGGCTGCCTGATCAACTTATTTCAAGTGAGCTAGTTGAAGTGCGTCAGATTGTGACGGTATAAAAAGACATCTCAAAAAGGGTTTTATGATGACAGCGAGACTGGGGAGAAAAACAACCCAGGCATAAGAGCCATGGGGCTTGATGTTAAAGGGTAGCTGCCCGCTTAATCTTCATGATCTTCAAAGGGATCCTCAAGTTCTACCGAAGGAGGCCCGAAGGCTGTGTAAATCGAAAACCCTGTTACGGCGATCACAACCACCGCAATGCCGATGCTAAGAACTGTTGCAGAATCCATAGGTGTATCTCAGTTTATGATGACTCTTCCTCTATAATATTACGGAACATTACAAAAATCCTTTACGATACACGAATCCTATGGCACAGCGTACTCGGTTGGGAGATATTCTCAAGCCTTTGAATTCTGAATACGGTAAAGTCGCTCCCGGTTGGGGCACCACACCGCTCATGGGCGTCTTCATGGCGTTGTTTTTAGTATTCCTGCTTATTATTCTCCAGATCTACAATTCTTCTCTGATTCTCGAAGGTTTTGAAGTGGATTGGACTGCCCTTGGTTTCTAAGGATTTGCCAATCACCATTTTTGAAGCCATTTTTCTACTGATGAGATCCGGGTCTACCCGGATTTTTTGTGGGCGATAATTACAACCAAGGCACAATTTCCCGCAGGGTATCCCGGAGCACTTCTTTCAGGCTATCGGCTCCTTCTTTAAAATCATCTTGGGCTTGTTCCCACTGAAGACGCTCCTGGGCATCCTGGCGATCACCTAAAATATCTGGGTCATT
The DNA here is from genome assembly GCF_963860125.1 of Picosynechococcus sp. PCC 7002. NCBI lineage: Bacteria > Bacillati > Cyanobacteriota > Cyanophyceae > Chroococcales > Geminocystaceae > Picosynechococcus > Picosynechococcus sp. PCC 7002. The sequence goes on along the minus strand of NZ_CAWLFA010000001.1, from coordinate 835,854 downwards.
GGGTTTATACTGGAGTGCTTCGTCATAGGCGTTAATGGCAGCTTGGTATTGGCCTGTGGCTTTGTAGGCATTCCCCAAACGTGCCCAAATATCTCCATCAACATCATCTAGGCGGAGAGTATTTTCGTAGGCGGTGATCGCCTCATCATAATTTTCAGAATCATAGAGTAAATTTCCTAGACTTCGCCAACTGGGACGGTCATCGCTGTTCAGGGCAACGGTGCGTTGGTAGGCGTCGATGGCCGTGGGGCGATCGCCATTTTGTTCTGCATTCCAGGCGAGATGGTACCAGGCACGGTCATTGTTCGGTTCGAGGCGAGTGACGTTGGCAAAGGCATCCTGGGCTTCGGGGTAATTGCGGAGATTTTCCTGGGCCATGCCGAGGCTATACCAGGCGGGGGCGCGGTCTGGCTCTAGTTCTACCACTCGGACATAGGCATTTTTCGCCTCTCGATACCGTTGCAGTTTGCTGTAGCTGTTACCCTGTTGGTACCAAATATTGGCGTTCTGGTCATCGAGCTTGAGAGCCTGTTGGTAGGCGGCGATCGCCTCGTTATATTCGGCACGATTGTGGTGAATCCAGCCCTTTTCAAACCAGGCCCAGACCTGCTGGGAATCCAATCTGAGAAGCGCACCGAGACTATTGAGGGCGGCATCGGTTTCTTCGCGACGGAGATGAATTCGGGCCTTTGTCTCCCAGACCACCGCTTGACGGGAATCTTCCTGGATGGCGCGGTCGAGAAAGGTTAGGGCTTGGTCATCCTGTTGGCGATCACTGGCGATTTTACCTTTGCCCCACCAGGCTTCCCAACGTTGAGGGTTAACCTCCAGTAGTTGATCATAGGTTTCTACAGCCGCATCAAATCGTTCGAGGGCTTGGAGGACTTGGGCCTTTCCCAAAAGCGCCCCTTCATGGTCTGGGACGGTCTGTAAAATTTCTTGGTATTGGGCGAGGGCCTGCTCTAGTTGATTTTGAGATTGGGACAGTTGGGCCTGTTCGTATTGGGCCATCAGGGCTTGGCGTTCTGACCACCACCGCCACCCCGCATGAACGCCGAGGCCAGTCCCCACCAATGCCGCGAGTCCCACGCCGAGAAGGGCGGCCTTGATCGCTTGGTGATTGACGCTCAAACGCTGGTATTGCTGGGAAACGACCGTTGAGAGGTAATTGAGGGGGGCGATCGCCGTTTGTTTGATCTGCTGAATACTGCTTGCTACTGGTAAAACACGGGTGCTCGTTTTAGCTTGTTGTTCCCCCTGTGCTGCCAATGGGTTTAAGGCCTGTTGGGCTTCTGTGGCGGTCCCAAAGCGATCGCGCCAATTATGGTGCACCATCTTAGAGAGAAAGTGCCTGACCTCTTCTGGCATTTCTACTTGATCCTGCCATTGCACTTCCCCGGTTTGGGCATCGAGGGGAATTTTGTCGGGGGCGGTACCCGTCAGAGCCGTAATCGCAATCATCCCCGCCGCATAGAGGTCGCTACAGTAACGGGGATAGCCCTGAATCTGCTCTAGGGGCATATAGCCTTGGGTGCCGATGGCAATGGTGGGCCGACCGGAGGTACTGGCAAATTGGTGGGTGACCTGTTTAACCGCACCAAAATCAATGAGGCAGAGTTTTTGATCGGCTTGGCGGCGAATGAGGTTACTGGGGTTGAGATCCCGGTGAATTACCTGGTGCTCGTGGACAAAAACCAACAATTCCAGGATTTCTTGCACAAGGGCGATCGCCCCTGCCGGAGGACAGGGAGAAAGCCGCTGTAGTTCTTCCCAGAGACTTTGTCCTTCGATGTATTCTTCAACTAAATAAAACTCTTGGCCTTCCTCAAAATAAGCCAGTAACTGGGGAATTTGCGGATGCTGACCCAATTCATCGAGAATTTTTGCCTCGGTTTCAAACAAACGCCGGGCCGTTGCTAAGGTTTCTGCGTCGGTGGTTTGGGGCTTGAGGAGCTTCACCACACAGATGGGACGCTTTGGGCGATCGCGGTCTTCTGCCAAAAAAGTCGCCCCAAATCCTCCCTGGGCCAGAGACCGGAGAATATGGTAACGTCCGCGCAGGGTGTGTCCGGGGGCCAATAGGGAAGCAGTCATCGGCAGCGGGGAAATAAAAGCAACAGATTAAAATCGCAGGGGCAAGGGTTACCGGAGGACAAAATTTTCAAAAAGATCACCTTGTTCCATAGTAATCGGGACTTTCACAAATCGGGGGCCGTCTCAATTTTGTAAACGATTGGGGGAGAGGTTGAAAAATAGGGTTGATCGCCGAATATCTTGGGTACTGCCAGCACTGGTGAGGGTAAAGGCGCGGAGATGGTTAAAGAAGGGTTTGGCCACATAATCGACCACCCGCAGGATCGGCACTTGGGTTTTGAACAGTTGGGAACCTTGACGCCAATCGGCAAAAAGATAGCCGCTGTTTTCGGGAGGCAGTTGGGCAATGCTGGTCTGGAAATCTTTGTTTTTCAGGAGCGATCGCCCGGTATTGGCTTGGATCGCCCGGCTGAGGGTTTTTACAGAAGTGGCAAAGAGTTCGTACTCGTCAACGCTGAGGTGCGCCCCCCGGACATCGGCATTGAGTTGTACCAGTTCATCTTGGTCTTGGGTATCGATGGCTGTCCAGGCAGTGACGTGGCGATCGCCCAAGGGTAAACGCCCCACACTTAAGCCTTTTTCCTGGGCCAAGCTATCAAAATGTTCAATGACGGGATCGAGGTTGACCTCCGGTTGTCGTTCCGCCACAAAGAGCCATTCCACATCATTGCGTTCGGCATCGGGGACGAGGGCCAGGGCATATTCCCCAGAAATCCACGCGAAAATATCTTCGGGGAGGTCGATGCCGAGGGGATCTTGGATTGCGGCGACCGCCTGTTGCAAGATCTGGGATAAGGGACTTTTCGGATTTAACCCCGTGGTCGCTTCACCCCAGAGGGCCTTTAAATCTCGCCCAGCTACGGCAAACATCGCCTCCTGGGGAATGTAGTTGAGGACATGGGTCGGTGCCGTGGTCGCCCCTGGCATCAGGCTAGGTTCAGTGTCCCCAATCAAAGCCGTTTCCGCCACTAACCCCTCTGGATGAAGACCGATGGCGATCGCCAAACGTTGTTCGAGGGTCGGTTCTTCTGGGGTCGGATCGTTGGCAATCCAAGCGCTGAGGGCGGGTAAATTCGCTACCATCACGCCGATATGTTTCCGGTCAATGGTTTCTAGGGCTTCTGTATATTGCGGGTCATGGCTCAAATTCAAATCTGGCACCTGCACCGTATTAATCGCACTGCGTAGCACCTTTGCTTCGTTGGCAAACAGTACATAATTACCCACAATCGCACTAGCAAACCGATGGCTGTCCGCCTGGGGAATGACTAAATTGACCCCCTTATATTGATCAAACGTCAAACCCGCTTCTGGGGCGATCGCCTGTTCCGTATAAGAAAGCTGTAAAAATTCCTTGGCTAAGGCCTGATCCCGTGCTTCTACCACCAATAAATAGCCCGGTTGTACCCCATTACTCGGATCGCGATCCACATCTAAAGTAGTCACCGCCAAGCTCAACTCGTCCCCCAGCCACGGTTCAATCTGCTTGCTGTAATCCAGTCCCGTCGCACTGAGTAAACTTGTTTTCACCTGTTGTAATTCCGTGAGCGTCGCCCGCCGTTTACCCCAAGGGGTTTGCACGAGGCCCAGGGCGGCTAATTTCTCTGGATTCACCACTAGCGAAAGCATCAATGGCGCTTGCCGGGGAACAAACAAGGCTGCTGCTGGATTTCGCGCCACCCCACCCTGCAACCAAGGTAAAGGACTCTGTTTAAAAATAGCGAACCAACTGCCTAGCCCCACCGAGAGCAGAAGCACCACCAGAAGACCGAGATACACAAAAAAGGAACGAGATTTCATGGGCTGCCTAGAAACGCACGGCATTCATTATCCCATTGTGCTGGGAGGATCGAAAATTCCCGACCGCGAAAAGGTCTATTTACGTTTTTTCGCCTTCCAGGTGCCGCCGTAGCAATAGTTAGGATTATTGGTTGCTAACTCGCGCCGACAATCAGGGCAAACCAACACCCACTGCTCACTCGCATCATATTGAATTCGGTAACGAACTGCCGCAATAGTTTGGCAATAATCACAGTTTTTCTCTCGAATACGCATGACTTCAGAACTGAGGCTAAAAAATTTATTCTTTGTTGCATGGCGTTAAGGCTGGGGAAAAATCAGCGTCCAATGGCGTTCTGAAGATTGATAAACTTGGGCCTTGGTTAAGCCCGCTTCGGTGGCGATCGCCTCAATTTCAGGCACCGTAAACGCCGCATGGAGCGAATCCCAGAATAATTGACGTTGACGCGCATCAAAACCTGGCCCCTCGGCAGCAGCAACGATCTGGTCAATGGCGGCGGTGCTATCGGGACGAAATAAATCCCGCACGATAATGTTTCCCTGGGGTTTGAGGAGACGGCGCATTTCCTGAAAACAGGGCAACGGATCAGGTAAATGGTGAATCAGGCTATTGGAAATAATCACATCAAAGCTTTGGTCGGGCCAGGGCAAATTTTTCGCATCGGCATAAACCAACTCGATTTGTGCTGTTAAACCTGCGGCCACAACGTTTTTTTGTCCTAGGGCGAGCATCGACTGCGCTAAATCGGTGCCTTTAATCTGCCATTGGGGGCGCTGTTGCCCTAACAAAATCGGAATTTGTGCTGTCCCTGTGCCCAAATCTAAAACGAAAGCGGTTTCTTGGGAGTAAGTCGTAACCACGAGATCCGCAAAATCTTGATTCACCGCCCGAAAGTCCATCGCATCGTAGGCGATCGCCTCGGCGGGATCGTCCATCACTTCCGGTTCTAAAATTCTTGTTAACGCCATCTTTCGTTTATTCCTGAAAAAATATCTCCGGATTGATCTGATTGTCTAATGTTCTAAAAAATTCGCTACACTGCCGATGTTGAGTGTTCGTCTGTAATGTCCTTGTTCTCGCCCTTTCGTCTGATTTCTCTCATCGGTTGCACCAGTCTTTTGAGCCTTGGCGCTTGCCAAAGGATTGACCCGGCCCTCTACGACTGTCAAAAACTTTTGGCGCAAATCCAAAGCACCGTCACGGAAGCCCAGACTCTTGTCCAGAACGAACCAACGGCAGAAGCTCCCCAAACTTTTAATTTTGAGCGTTGGCTCCAGGCGGCCGATGCCCTGAAAATGGGGGCCGAGGCGATCGCCCAACTGCGCTTACGGGATAGCCAGATGAAAACCTACCAAACGCAAATTAGCGATATTTACCAACGTCAGGCCGAAGCCACCTATGCCATGGTAAAAGCGCGCCAGAACAAAGACCTAGAAGCGGCCCAAACTGCCCAATCCCTGAGCCAGACCGCAGGCACCGAAGAACAAACCATCGGCCAAGCCCTTAATGATTATTGCCAAGCCAAATATCAAGCTGTCACCGCTACAGAAGACCCATAAGCCAAGCAAAATTTTAAATGCTTAGGGTTTCCGGGAGGGTTTAGGTTTGCGGGCGATCGCCTGACCCGCCCCATCCTGGGGAAAACCGAGGGGCCGAATCACCTGGTTTTTCCTGGCTGCTTCTTTGGCCTTTAGTTCCGTGTAATCTAGCCAATGGATGCAGTCTACCGGACAGGTATCAATCGCCTCTTGGACAATTTCCTCAGCATCTCCATCCTGGCGATAGGCCCGGGCCCGACCATGTTCTTCTTCGATATAAAAGGTGTTGGGGGCCGTGTGGGCGCAATGTTTGCAGCCGATGCAGGTGGTTTCATCCACATACACCCCTTTTTGGCGCAGCAGGCCACCTAGTTCCGGTTCAAACCCAGACCGTTCCGTGTCATTTCTTAAAAAGCCCCCCAACTCCGGCTCAAAACCAGACCGCTGGGGGGAATTTTCAAAGGTCATACATTAGCTCCAGCGTTGGACGACGAGGCGAATCGAGCCATCTTCGTTTTTCTGCTGTTCACTGACTTGGAAGCCTTGTTTGTTGGTTTCATTTAGGATGGTGTGGTAAGCATAGCCCTGGGTGAGACGTTGGAGGAAGCCATCAACGGTTAGGGGTTGCTGCCAATATTGCAAGTCAGCGACGAGTTCGTATTCATGGCCATTCCAGCTAAAGCCGATATCGTAGTCATTGTTCTGTTGGATGACAACTTCAGCGGTGCGGCGATCGCCTTTATAACCCCGCACAGCACTGGGGCCTTCTTTCCACTCAATGTCCATGTCCTTGAGGGCAGACTTGAGGGAAGTCAAATTACGGATTTTGGTTTTGATATTGCTGAAATGAGACATAGGATTTAACGGGGCTATTTATAGAGGTTTGCAAAAAAAATCACCAATTGCTTTGGACGGGGTTCGTCGTCGTTGCAGTTTGGCTTACCGGTTGGGCAAAATATTCCGAGGTTTGTTCTTGGGAGAGAACAACGCCCAGTTGCTCTTCGATCGCAGCGGTCACTTCTTGGCATGAAGACCCGACAATGCCTGTGACCTTTTCTTGGACACGGCCATCAGGATAAATGATGAATTCTAATGTCTCCATGTTCATGGGTGCGCTTCCTCATTGGCATGGTGGGAAAGTTGACCAATTTGGCGGGGGACAATATACGGAATTTTGCCCTTAACTTTCCAGCACATTTGTGTTTACAGCAGTTTAACAAATCTCGACAATGGGGGGGTAGCTTGCCGCCGCAAATCGTAAGATTCCTTTCATTTTTAGGTGGCTAAATAGATGATTTTCAATGGTGATTAGGCGATCGCCCCAATGGTTGACTCCCTCGCCTAGCGCAATGGCCACCAAGCCACTTTATCCCGGGTCGCACTATAGACTTCCTTGAGGCCTTCTGGATTCAGCACATGGATCAGATCCCCTTGTCCCTCAGCGGATTTTTCTGTCTTGATCAGTTCCACCTTCGTCATCCCCTTCAACACCTGTTCCACAGTGCGGTGATTTAACTGGCAGGCATGGGCAATGATATCTACGGGGAGATCAAAGCTAAAAACGCCATTACTCTGGGGTTGATTGGCCAGCGATCGCTCTTGGTAAATCAAAGCCCGCAGCAGGGAAGCGACGGCCTGGGGTGGGTAGGTACTACAGTTCAGCAGATGGTACTGGAATTTTTCCCGTAACTCGAAACTCAGGTTATAGCGATCGCGAAAATCAGCACTCTGGTCATAGATCCGTTGTACCGTTGCTACCGGAATTTTCAGCACATCGGTAGTTTTGTAGGCTTCCACCAAACTGGGAAAACTCCGACTCACCTGCCCAAACCCAACGGGAAGATTGCGCATCCCAAAACAACTGCCCGTATAGGTGATCGCTAGAATGCGGTCGAGGGGCGTACTCCGCACAATCACTGGCCCCCCCGCAAGTAACACGTAGAGAAATTCCAAATTGTGGTTCGGGCGAAAAGCTGTATAGATCGGCCGACTGGAATAGAGTTTCTCAGTGATTAATTCTGCTGGATCAAGCCAATTTTGCAGTGCATCTGGATCCATTCCCCGAAAGAAAAAATTGTTTTCGGTTAACTCTGTGATGATTTCTGGCACTTTGGGAGCTTGGACAGATTTTGCCATGGAAATTACAAACGTATTAGATTCAGAAGCTACAGGCGTTTCCTTCTGATTCTAGTCGAAAAGCTCGATGTAACCGAGTCATCAATCGCCCCTGGGTGAGGTTTTGCCATGGCCTAAGTTTCCTCAAACCGGGACATTAAGATTGCCTCAGCACGGGTTGGGACTCCGCATTGACCGCAAAGACTTTTGCCTGTTTTGGCCTGAGATAAACGGTTTGGCCAACTTCAACTTGTAATTGGGCAAGTTTTTCTCGACTAAGGTGAGCCATGATAATTTCTTGATCTGCCGTTAGTACCTCCACTTGAACATCGGAGCCTCGGTAAATGATTCGCTTGACTGTACCGGGCAAAGCAGTCGGATCACCATCGATTTGTAAATCTAGATCATGGGGACGAACAAATACAGCATGGGTCGCGTGATGGGGGGTTGTGTCCGGGTGATTACGGATCAAGGAGTGATGACTGGGTAAAACATTCACTTCCCCGATGAAGTTCATCACAAACGGAGTCGCAGGGTGGTCATAAATTTCCGCAGGGCTGCCGACCTGTTCAATGCGCCCGTGGTTCATCACGACGATTTCGTCTGCTACTTCCATGGCTTCTTCTTGATCATGGGTGACAAAAATACTTGTGACATGAACTTCTTCATGAAGGCGACGCAGCCAAGCTCGGAGTTCTTTTCTGACTTTTGCGTCTAGGGCACCGAAAGGTTCATCAAGCAGTAAAACCTGGGGCTGTACCGCTAGGGCACGGGCTAAGGCGACCCGTTGGCGTTGACCGCCGGATAACTGGGAAGGGTAGCGATCGCCTAAACCTTGCAGTTGAACCAAATCTAACAGTTCTTCGACCCGCTGGCGGATCAGATGCTTTGGTTTTTTGCGGATCTCAAGCCCAAAGGCAACATTTTGGCGGATGGTTAGGTGTTTAAACAGGGCATAGTGCTGAAATACAAAACCAATATTCCGCCGCCGAATATCTACATGGGTCGCATCTTGACCGTTGATAATCACTTGTCCATGATCAGGGGTTTCTAGTCCGGCGATCGCCCGTAGGAGGGTTGATTTCCCAGAACCAGAGGGTCCCAATAAGGCAACCAAGCTTCCTTCTTTGACTTCTAAATTAATATTCTCTAAAGCCTGAAAAGTACCAAAATTTTTATAAACCGAATCAACAAAAATACTCATTTTTCTATAGTAATAAGGGGTGTATTAGTGATAAGGGGGGCGAGATTTAGTGAAATAAATTATGATCTAAATTGCCATTAAGTGGAGTGGGTATTCTGTTCTAAGATCTCTTTCAGCACCAGTGTCACCAAGGCAAGCAAAGCTAAAACAACAGCCGCCGCGAAAGCTGATTCTGTCGCATAATTATTATGTTCCTGTTCTACAAGAATTGGTAATGTTGATGTTTTGCCGAGGATACTCCCGGAAACCACTGAAACAGCCCCAAATTCTCCCATCGCCCGGGCATTTGTCAGCAAAACGCCGTAGAGTAATCCCCAACGAATATTTGGTAATGTCACCCGCCAAAAAATTTGCCAATCACTAGCACCAAGAGTACGAGCGGATTCTTCTTGATCTGGTCCCATTTCTTCTAAAACAGGAATAACTTCCCTGGCGACAAATGGCAACGTTACAAAAAGTGTGGCAATCACCATGCCCGGCAAAGCAAAAAGGATCTTGATATTTGCCTGTTCAAAAAGAGCACCTAGCCAACCATTTTGCCCATAAAGCAAAACAATCATCAAGCCAGCAACGACGGGGGAAATTGAAAAAGGAAGATCGATCACACTGAGAAACAGAGTCCGCCCCCAAAATTTTTTTCTTGCCAATACCCAAGCGGCACAAAGACCAAATATTGTATTCAATGGCACGCTAATTAAAGCAATGATCACCGTCAATTTGACTGCATGAATAAAAGCGCGGGCCTGGAGTGATTCAATGAAAACACCTATTCCCTGATGAAAGGCTTCATAAAAAATGGCAAGAATAGGAATTAAAAGAATTAGAGCGAGATAAGTAAGCGTAATCCCAATTAGCCATTGGGAAGAGAGTTTAAATTCAAAGGATTTAAGCTTAGTTTGCATAACGCCTTCCCCATTGCTGTAGAAAATTGATAATGAATAGAAGCAGCAAAGAAACAATTAACAGCACCGAGCCAATCACCGTCGCCCCTTCGTAATCAAAAGCTTCTAGGCGTTGGAAAATTAACACTGGGGCAATTAAATCTTTGAAAGGAATCCCCGATGAAACAAGCACAATGGAGCCATATTCCCCGACAGCCCGTGAAAATCCGAGGGCAACTCCGGTTAAGATTGGCGGGATTAGGGGGGGGAAAATAACACGCCAAAAGGTTTGGCTTTCCGTCGCCCCCAAAGACCAAGCCGCATGTTCTGTTTCTTCTTCCAGTTCACGCAATACTGGCTGGAGGGTTCGTACGACAAAGGGCAGAGAAATAAATAACATCGCGATAAAAACGCCGATGCGGGTGTAGGCAATCTTGATCCCTAAGGGGGCAAAAAATTGTCCAATCCAACCTTGATCGTTATAGAGCGTTGCTAAGACGAGACCTGCAACCGCCGTGGGGACGGCAAAGGGAATATCAATTGCGGCATCAACGACCCGTTTGAGGGGGAAGTCATAACGTACTAAGACCCAAGCAACGATAGTTCCCAATACGCCATTAATTGCCCCAGCGGCGATCGCCGTAATAAAGGTCACGCCATAGGCAGATAAAGCCACCGGAGATAAGGCAATCTCTAAGTATTCGGCAGGTCTTAAGCTCAGGGATTTTTGAATTAGGGCGAAGGTCGGCAAAATCAAAATCAGACCAAGGTAACTAATCACAATTGACCAAGGAATGGTATTTGCAGGAAGCTGGATTGATCTAATCGATAAAAAGCTTCGAGATTGTGCCAGAGATAAAATTTTCATGGTTTACAGAGCAAAAATTACTGATGAGTGTCTAGGAAGTTAAAAAATTTTCACCAACCATCAGTTTCTGGATGCTCTTTGTGATAGACACCGATGTTCTGCTCTTCTAGGTAGAGGATCGCATCTTTAACCGCTTGATGGGGGCCGGAAATTTGGAGATCAAACCAACCGCTGACCGTATTATCCCGACCTAAAGTCGCCGCCAAAATATTGACTTGAATATTATATTTAACGGCTAGTTGGGTGATGATTGGATCCTGTTGGTATTGCTTTGGGATTTGCACCAGAATATTGACTTGAGTATGGCGATCGCCCGGATTTTTTTCGACTGATTCAGGGGACATAATTGCTGTACCTCTCCTATTCAAGAATTCAGCTTGATGTTCAATTAATTACTGTTGAAAAATTTGATCAAAGATGCCACCATCACCAAAGAATTTTGGTTGTGCTTCGCGCCAGCCACCAAAGTCTTCAATGGTTGCTAGGTTTTCAATCGCTGGATATTGATCCGCGACTTGAGCCGCAACATCAGGATCTGTCGGTCGGAAACCAACTTCTGCAAAAATAGCTTGAGCTTCAGGGGTGAAGAGGAACTCAACAAAAGCCTCTGACACGTCCCGCGTATTGCGTTCATCAACGGTTTTATCCACAACGGTCACGGGATTATCGATCGCGATATTGAAATCCGTCAGGATGGTGTAGGGTTGATTTTCCCCTTGTAAGTTGGCGAGATAAACTTCATTCTCGTAGTTCAGCAGAATATCTCCCTGTCCCTGTTGGTAAAAAACATCGGTAGATTCCCGTGCATTTTTTGGCAGAATTGGCGCATTTTTATAGATTTTGGTGACAAATTCCCGTGCTTCGGCTTCAGTACCACCCGTTTGAGTGATGGCACCCCAAAGACCAAGGAAATTCCAGCGGGCACCACCGGATGTTTTGGGGTTGGCCGTAATAATTTCTAAGTCGTTTTCCGCAAGATCAGTCCACTGTGTAATTTTCAAATTGGGGTCACGGGGCACGATCGCAATCACAGAGGAAGTAATCACACTGTCACGGGGGGCTTCTGTTTCCCAGCCGGGGTCAATGAGACCAGCCTCTTCAATGGCGTTGATATCAGATCCCAAGGCGAGGGCGACAATATCTGCTTCCAAGCCATCGATGACGGCACGGGTTTGGGAACCAGATCCGCCATAGCTTTGCTCGATGGTTACGGTTTGTCCGGTTTCTGCTTTCCATTGTTCAACGAAGAGCGGGATGATTTTTTCGTAGGCGCTGCGGGTGACGGCATAGGTAACCAGGGTGATGGTAACTGGCTCTTGGGATTGAGTCTGGGCTGCTGTGGTTTCGGGCTGGGAGGTGATGCTTTGGTTTGGGCTACCGCAAGCGAAAAGACTACTGCTTAATAGGGTGGCGATCGCCAAAGTTTTTAGGGACAAATTAGACTTTCTCATTTTTGATTCAATTTCTTTTGAATTGATAGCCAATCATAATCTAGTCCTGTTTAAATTACAATTCATTTTAAATTCAATCTTGAATCATTCTCTGCTGTGTCATGATGAGAGTTGAAAAAAAATTGACCCTGCCAAGGGTGCATGGCAATCCGTTCTAAGCTGTCAACCCTTCTCTATGCCTTTGTTTCAGATTTCTAAATCTTTTTTTCAGTCCTGGCGATCGCCCCGAACTTGGGACGCGATTCTGCCCTTTAATGTCATAAAAACGACTAAGTTCTTTTCAACGGCGCCCATGCTAAGCGTTCTATGTGCTGGAGGATTTTCGATGGCAATGTTTGCGCAGTTGCCTTCTTTGGGGGAGGCGGCTTTCTTCGGTTTGGGTTGGCAAGGTTGGTTGACCCTCGGTCTGACCCTGGTGGCCTTTCTTCTAAATGCCCTGACGCCTCTCCCTGCCGAGGTGATTTTCCTTGGTGCCTTGGGAGCCTTGCTGCTGACGGGGGTGCTTGATACGAGTACTACCCTCGCCGGGTTTAGTAACGAAGGTTTGGCGACCATTGCGGTGCTTTATCTCGTGGTGACTGGCTTGCAACAAACCGGCTCTCTCAGTTGGATTTCCCAGCGGGTTTTAGGACTGCCGAAAGGAGAGTCTGCGGCCTTGATGCGGTTGATGGTGCCGGTGATGGGCCTGAGTGCTTTTCTAAATAACACTCCCGTAGTGGCGATGTTTATCCCGGTAGTGAACGAGTGGTGCCGTAAGCTGCGCATTAGCCCCTCAAAATTGATGTTGCCCCTAAGTTATTCCGCTTCTTTTGGGGGCGTCTGTACTTTAATTGGTACCAGTACAAACCTGGTGGTCAATGGCCTCTTGATTGCCGAAACAGACCATGCCGGTCTCGGCCTCTTTGATATTGCCTTGGTGGGATTACCCTGTGCGATCGCCGGTGTGACCTTTCTAATGCTGAGTCACAGTTGGCTACTACCAGAGCGCAAACCGGCCATTAGTGACCAAGACGATCTGCGGCAATACACCGTGGAAATGGTTGTCCACGAAAATAGTCCCCTCATTGGCAAAAGTATTGAAGAAGCTGGGCTACGAAATTTGCCAAACCTGTACCTGATTGAAGTGGTGCGGGATTCCTTAGTGTTGCCAGCGGTCAGCCCGCGCGAAGTTTTGCAGGAAAAAGATCAGTTAGTTTTTGTCGGGGCAGTGGATTCGATCCTCGACCTCAATCGACTCCGGGGGTTACAGCCAGCCACGGATCAAGTTTTTAAATTAGATACTCCCCGCTCTGAACGTTGCCTAATTGAGGCGGTTGTTTCCAATACCTGTCCGCTAATCCGACAAACGATCCGGGAAGGAAAGTTTCGCAGTCGCTATAATGCCGTCGTTTTAGCCGTGGCCCGCAACGGGGAGCGCCTCAAGGGAAAAATCGGGGAAATGCGTCTGTTGGCAGGGGATACCTTATTACTCGAAACCCATCCCACTTTTTTGGAGCAGCAACGGGGTTCCCGGGACTTCTATTTAGTCAGTGAAATTCCTGATTCGGAGCCGATGCGCCATGACCGTGCTCCCCTGGCCCTGGGAATTCTGCTCGTGATGGTGGTTTGTGTGGTGTTCGGTTGGCTCTCGATGTTAAAGGCGGCAACCCTAGCGGCGATCGCCATGATTGTTTTCGGTTGCTGTTCCCCCAGTCGTTCCCTCAAAAGTATTGAATGGTCTGTGTTGCTCGTGATCGGGGCCGCCTTTGGTTTGGGGAAAGCCTTAGAAACGACCGGGGCTGCCGGGGCGATCGCCGCCAATCTCCTGCAACTGGCCGGAGACAACCCTTGGCCCACCCTGGTTGTCGTCTACGGCATTACGACCCTCCTCACAGAATTAATTACCAACAATGCCGCAGCAGCGTTAATGTTCCCCATTTCAGTATCTTTAGCCAATACCCTCGGTGTGGATGTGATGCCTTTTGTGATTGCGATCATGATCGGCGCTTCGGCGAGTTTTTCGACTCCCATCGGCTACCAAACTAATTTGATGGTCTACGGGCCAGGGGGCTATAAATTCACCGATTATTTCCGGGTCGGGATTCCCTTGAACCTCCTGTTTTGGGCCGTGTCCTGTGTTCTGATTCCCTTCGCCTTTCCCTTTTACCCCTAAAAGAATCTTGACTTATTCCTAAATAAGAATTATTCTGGCTTATTAAGAAAGGTTGAGACCTTTCCTAAAATTTTCTGTTATCACACTATCCAAGAGGTCCACATGGCTAGAGTACCTGACGTTGTCTTCAAAACCCGCGTCCGCGATGAATCCGTAGAAGGCCCCAACCCCTACCGTTGGGAAGACAAAACCACCGCTGACATTTTCGGTGGCAAGAAAGTTGTTCTTTTCTCCCTGCCTGGTGCTTTCACGCCCACTTGTTCCTCCAACCACTTACCCCGTTACGAAGAGCTTTATAGCGAATTCCAAGCCCAGGGCGTTGATGAAATCATCTGTCTGTCTGTAAACGATGCTTTCGTAATGTTCAAGTGGGGTAAGGAGATCGGTGCTGACAAAGTCTTCCTCCTTCCCGATGGTAACGGTGAATTTACCCGCAAAATGGGGATGCTCGTTGAGAAGTCTAACCTCGGTTTTGGGATGCGTTCTTGGCGCTACTCCATGCTCGTCGAAGATGGCGAAATCAAGAAAATGTTTGTAGAGCCTGACTTCTCTGATAACTGCCCCACCGATCCTTTTGAAGTATCTGATGCAGATACCATGCTGGCTTACATCAAGGGCGAATCTGCTCCTGGTGTTTCTGAACCCCGCAAAGAATTTGTTGGCTAAGTTTCTATCACTGACGCTCACCAAATAATTTTTTTAGACTAAGGCAAGGGGGGCGGCGATCGCCTTCTTTGCCTTTTTGATTTCTCGTACCACCGCCAAACCATTGGGGGACCCTGCCATGAAGCTTTCTAGTAAAAACCTCGAAACCCGTTTAGATACCGTCTATGATGCCATTATTGTGGGGGGCGGCATGGGTGGTTTATCCGCTGCAATTTACCTCGCCCGCTATGGCCTGAAGTGCCTCATCGTCGAAAAAGGCAGGGGCCGCTCCTTCTGGATGCAAGATCTCCGCAACTATGTCGGCTTAGACCCAGAAACTCCTGGGCGAGATATTATCCTCCAGAGCACCAAGCAGGCCATTGATTGGGGGGCGGATCACCTGCGGGGTTATGTCGAAGAAGTTACTGATGAAGGTGAAACCTTCGCCGTCAAAGTCAAAGTTGGCAGAAAAAATAGTAGCTATCCTGTTTTCCACAGTAAATATGTAGTCGCCGCCTCTGGCATCATCGACAATCTCCCCGAAACCGATGATATGCAAAATGTCTATGATTATGCTGGCTATACGCTCCATGTCTGCATGATCTGCGATGGCTTCGATATGTGGGATCAAAAGGCGGTCGTCATTGCGGGCACCGAAGGACAGATCAACGCGGCTTTCGTCTTAAATTGGTTTACCCCCTACATCTCCGTGTTGACCCATGGCCTCGTGGAAGTGAGCGATGAAATGAAAGAAAAGCTTGCTGAACACGGCTATCCCCTCTACGAACAAAAAATTGTGAAATTCCACGGCGAAAATCACAAGATGAGCGGTGTTGAACTCGAAGATGGCACTATCGTCGAAGCCACGACAGGTTTGGTGAATATGGGCTCGACCTACTACAACGACTATTTGAAAGGGATCGATGGTTTGGAGTGGGACGGTGAAAACCTCGTGACCAACAATATGTGTCAAACGACCCATGAGCGAATTTTTGCCCTGGGTGATCTCAAGAAAGGCCTCAATCAAGTCTCTGTGGCGGTGGCGGATGGTACCTTGGCCGCAACGCAGATTTGGCGCAATATTCGTCGGGCGGCTCCACCCCGCAAGTGGGTTGAAAATGTCAGCGAACCCCATCCTTTCTTAAATGTCTAATTTTGCATAGCGCCCTGGTATTTTTGCTCGGCCAGGTAAATTGGCTATTTTATTCCTCAACTTTTGGGGAATTTTTTTATGCCAATATTCAACCATTTAGGCGATCGCCCAGGCATTTTTTCGGTTTGATGGAGGAGATCCTTTACGTGTGAAGTCCCCCATGTTTTCTTTCCACATTCAGCCCGATAGCGAAATCCCTGCGTCCCAACAGCTCCTGGATCAATTGCAATTTGCGATCGCCTCCCATCAGTTTGCGAGCGAGCAACGGCTGCCGAGTTTGCGGCAATTAGAAATGATGACCGGACTCCACCGCAATACTATCAGCAAGATTTACCGGGAGCTTGAAGTCCTGGGCCTCGTCAAGTTAATTCCCGGCTCAGGGGTTTATGTTCAGGATCAGCGCCAGTCCCCCACGACGCCATCCGAAACCACTAAAGAGCCGTCGCCGCAACCCCAGGCTATTTTTGATGACGCAATTCAGCAACTGTTGGAGGCGGGCTATAGTTTGCCCCAAATTCAACAACTGTTTACTAAGGCCGTTGATTGGCGTCTTGCCTGTGCCGCCCAGGTGATGATCACTGTTCCCCAGCGGGAATTGGGGGCTGGCCAGTGGATTTTGCAAGAAATAAGTCAGGCGATCGCCATCCCGATCCAACTGGTTCCCCTAGAAGCATTGGCCGAACGTTTAGAACAGGTCACGGCGGCAACCCTGGTTACTACCCCCTATTTCCTTCAGGCTGTGGCGGCGATCGCCCCCCCGAATATCCAGATTATCCCGGTCACACTCCATGACTACGGCCCCGAACTGGCCCACATCAAAGCGCTTCCCCCCAACCACTGCCTCGGTCTAGTGAGCCTGAGTCCTGGCATTCTCCATGCTGCCCGCACCATTATCCATAGTCTCCGGGGGACTGAGCTGACCCTGATTACTAGCACGCCGACGGATCTGCCTCGTCTCCAGGCGCTAATCCGGCGCAGTCACATGATTTTATGCGATCGCCTTAGCTTGGAAACCGTGCAACAACAAATTAGCCGACTCCAACCCAGTCTTAGTCAGCGACCTAAAGTATTTCCCTGTAACAATTACATCAGTGAAACATCACTACAGTCACTGCATCAAGCCTTACAAAAATCCTAATATTCTAGAAATTCTTAGTTTTGGCTGAATAAAGCTGCTTATAAATATTGTTGGTATTTTTCATAAATGTCTACTGCCGGAATTGGTTCCTTAAATGCCTGCGGCAAACTATAATCCTGAGCAGAATACTCTCTTCGCAAATCAACAATATTTAGATAAGGAAGTTGCCAATCCCGTAGCCGCTGCAATAACTCTTGAAATTCGATGTCATTTTTTTGATAACGATATTTAAACGCAATAAATTGCAGCATCCGTGCATAGGAACGGGGGTTATCATGTTCTGCTGGAATTTGGAGAATTTCAGTCAAATGATTGAAAACATCTTGATTATCACGAATGTGTAAACTGAGCTGCGTCACATCATAAGTATCAGATTTTGTTAGGGTTTTTGAGATACTAGAAATCGCCCGCAGGACCGTATAACTGTAGGTTGCCTGCTTAAAAAGCCTCAGCAATTCCAGTCCATCTGGATATTGGGCGACATTATCAATCGCCTTTAAATATTCCTGGAGCACAATCCGGCCTTTGTCTGTTTTAATGCGGTCGAGCAGAGGCCATACTTTTTTGTGAAGAATAGCGATCACTGTTTGGTGATCTTGGGTTGCAAGCACCTGGGAAATAAATTTGTAAATACTTTTTTGAAGCGGACTGCGAAACTGTAATTCTGTTTCAGAAATCAGTAAATAACTTTCCGCCGCTGTTAAAGCCAATTCTAAAAACTGAATAATTCGTTTTAAACCCTTAAACTCGCCAAGTTCTTTCTCGATCAAGACCCGCATTTTGGCATAGGTCAAAAAGTCTTCATTGTCGAACTTATTCAGTTCGATTCGCTGCACATGCCAGGCCTTTGCTCTAATTTCGCGATTATACTTTCGGTGTGCTAAAACAACTTTTTCCGGCACTGACTTCTTGCTAATCAGTTTCACAATTTTTTCTGAAAAACTGGTCTCACCGATTAAAGGCTTATTCCACCATTGTGTTTCATCCATGGTTATTTAAGGCAAGTAATGGAGTTGATTGCTGGTGAACGGGATAGTGTTTTCTGTTCCTAAACTATTTTTTGGTTTGCTGATAGGGAAAAATAGACTTTCTTAACCATATCATCGCATATTCTTTGTCTAGGTTGGGGCGTTTATTATTACATAAATCCTGTCGAAATTGTGGCTTAGAGCGAGCAGTCAAGCCACTTTAACAACCCTCACAGTGCCCTAAGGTAACGAAATTACTGAAGACTAGTCGGAAGAATCAATGCTTTGGTGGAGATGTTGTTTTGCCCGTTGCCAAAGGGTTTCTAGTTCTGCGAGGGAGTAATCTGTCAGGTACTTATCTGCAAGCTTTTCCATCAAAGAAATGCGTTGCACCATGCGGTTGTTGGTGCCGTGGAGCGCCCCATTGGGATCGAGATCATACCACCGGGCTAAATTGACGACGGTGAATAGTAGATCGCCGAGTTCAGCCTGTTGATGGGCCTTGTTCTCAGTTTGGAGTGCCTCGCGAAATTCCTGGAGTTCTTCCTCAAATTTCGCCCACACTTCCCCAATGTTTTCCCATTCAAATCCGGCGGCGGCAGCTTTTTCGGACATTTTTAGGCTCGCCATCAATGGTGGGAGGGTGCTGTTATAGCGGTCTAATTTACGGCTGAGCTGGGGCACAGTTTGCGGGGATTCGCCTTTTTCCTCGGCCTTGATGGTCTCCCAGTTTTGACGGACTTCAGCGACGGTGCTGGCACTGGTTTCACCGAACACGTGGGGGTGACGGCGAATTAATTTTTCGCTAATGCCTTCGGCGACTTCCTGGAGGCTGAAGTGGCCGTATTCCTGGGCAATTTGGGCTTGTAAAACGACTTGCAGTAAGAGATCCCCTAATTCTTCGGCGATCGCCTGTTGGTCATCCTGGCGGAGAGCATGGACAACTTCATAGGCTTCTTCGATCACGTAGGGAATCAAGGTTTGGGGTGTCTGTTCTAAGTCCCAGGGACAACCACCAGCGGGCGATCGCAATTGGGCGACAACTTCAATTAAATGTTGTAGAGCCGTTAGGATTGCGTCGGTCGTTTGTTTCGGTGCCATAGCTTTTTAAGGGAATTTTTGGGGTCAGAGTGAGGGGGCGAAAACACCCCCAAAAGAAAAAAGCAGTGTTGCCACTGCCTTAGGTTAACGGTAATTGGGTTTTAACTACTGGCGGAAGAACGGCGACGGCGACGGCGACGGCCATTGGTTTTTTCTTCAGCGTCTTTTTCTGCTGCTTCCGGTTCCGCCTGGGGTGAAACTTTTGTTTCTACGGGTTGAGCAGTTTGGGGAGCTGTGTCGTCTGCTTCGGGGGCGACCTCTCCAGTTTCAGGGGTCTCAATCTGGAGTTGTTGCGGCTCTAAATTTTCGACTGGTGTTACCTTTTCCGAAGTGGCATCGGTTTCTTTGGCGCTTCCCGGTCGCACAATTTCGATAATCGTTGAGCGGGGGTCTTTTTTCCCAGCAGCGTCTAAACGCACCAGGGGGGATACCCCAATCAGGGCATAGACATTTTTTTCCTGCTCCGTCATTTCCACCTGGACGGTTTCTTTGGGCTCGTCACGGCGGTAACGGCTCCGTTCGCGGCGGTCATAGCGGGAAGACGTATTGCTGTTGTCTTGGGGCGAAGACGTTTTTGTTTCTTTTTTTTCTTTTGTTGGCGTCTCAGCAGAGGGGCGATCGCCACCATTATCTTGGGTTTCTTTTTCGTCCCGGAGCACCGGCTTACTCGAAACCTCTGGCGATCGCCGGCGACGACGACGATTATTATTATTGCTGCTTTGTTCCTGATAATCGGGATGATGCACCAGATTTAACGGCTCTGCCGCAGGCGTATTCCCTGCATTAATCAGCTTGCTCCGAGCAACCCGTGATGTAATCCGTCGTCCGTGGCTGGTGGTGCCGCGCCGTCCCCCAGACAGTACAGGCCGACTTTCTCCCGGTGTCCGCGCCCCGCCCTGGAGCGAGAGAGAAGACAGAATATTTAACTGGAGTGGTACTGGTTCCTCTTCACCGGGTAAATGTACCAAGTGACCGAGGCCATTACAGTGGGCGCAGGGCTTACCGAACAGTTCATAAATATTTTGACCCTGCCGTTTGCGAGTCAGTTCTACCAAACCCAATTCAGACAACTGGGCGATCTGGGGTCGGGCCTTATCCGCCTTGAGAATACTTGTAAAATGCTCCAGCAACTTCAACTGATCATGGCGAGAATCCATGTCGATGAAATCCACCACGATTACCCCACCAATGTTGCGTAACCGCAGTTGCCGCGCAATTTCTGTGGCCGCTTCATAGTTCGTCCAAAGCACCGTTTCCCGTGCGGTGGCGGATTTAGTAAAAGAACCAGAGTTTACGTCAATGACAGTTAAAGCTTCGGTGGGTTCAATGATGATGTAGCCCCCAGAAGGCAACTCAACCCTGGGCTTGAGGGCTTCACGAATGGCCGCATTCACCCGGAAATAGTCCAGAATCGATTGCTTTTCGCGGTGATGATCAATTAACAAACCGTCGGGCGCTTTCCCCCCTTCCCAGTTCATGAGCTGGCTTTTCACCCGTTTCATACCGCTGGCAGAATCCACCACGATGCGGTTCACTTCATCGCTGTACATGTCCCGCAGCACCCGCTGAATAAAGTCGTCATCGCGGTTGATCAGGGTCGGGGGACGGCCGTAGTTTGCCTGCTGCTGGATCGCTTCCCACTGTTTTTGGAGCAGTTCTAAATCTTCGATGATCGCTTCTTCGTCGGTACCTTCGGCCTCAGTCCGCACCAAAAGTCCCATGCCGGGAGGTTTCATCAGCACGGCGAGGGCCCGCAGACGGTTACGTTCGCTATCACTACTGATGCGGCGGGAAAGGTTAACTCCTTTGCTGTAGGGCATCAGGACGACGTAGCGACCGGGGAGGGTAATATTGCCTGTGAGCCGTGGCCCTTTGTTTCCCGTGGGTTCTTTCATCACCTGAACCAAGGCTTTTTGTTGGGGTTCGAGGAGTTCGGTGATTGAGCTGGAATTTTTTCTGAGTCGAATGGGGCCGAGATCGCTGACGTGGATGAAACCGTTTTTTTCGGTGTCACCGATGTTGACAAAGGCCGCGTCAATGCCGGGAATGACGTTTTCGACGATACCGAGATAGATGTCACCGACCTGTTGGGCACCGGTGGATACGACAATTTCTTGGATTTGGTCTTCCCAAAAAACGGCAGCAATCTGATGCTGCTCTGCAATAATAATTTGCTTAGGCATTCAAATTCCTCGATTTTTTTCGCTTAATGCTGAAAAAACTGTTCTATGCAAGTTCTGTTGTCTGAAATAAATGCTTTGAAACTAGGCTGGATATTTCTTGTTTCGTGCAGACTTCACCGCAGACATGAGTCTATGTATGGCTGGGTGAGATGAAATGGTAGGCGATCGCCGGATCTTGTGTCATTGAGGAAAAGGTTAGGATTACCGCAACAACAAACAAAGACCGGAGCAAATTCTTTCTTCACACGCTGTGTAAAGGGAGAAGACGGTTACGGCTAAATACAGGAAGGTTTAGCGGCATATTTGCAATCGCCTCAGATTCCATTCTAAAGCCAAGTGTTCACTTTGGATCACTTTCATGGGGTCTTGGTGGGCATTTTTCAGAGGCTGTGGAGGGTGTGCTGTAGGGTGTAGGCGACGTGATCGATATCGGTAGCAGTGGTGAAACGGCCTAAACCAAAGCGGAGGGAGGCGCGACAAAGGGCTGGCGATCGCCCCAGGGCAGTAAGGACATGGGAGGGTTTACCGGAACTACAGGCGGAACCAGCGGAAAGGGCGACGGTATTGCGCAGTGCCAAAAGGAGGGCTGTGCCATCAATATTTTCGATACTGATGTTGAGATTATGGAGGAGCCGTTGGTCGAGGTCGCCGTTTAGATAAATGCCCTCTAGGGGTTGGAGTTGCTGCCAAAGGCGATCGCGTAATAGTTTAATCTTGGCATTTTCTTCATCCATCTGGGCCAGACCAATTTCGACGGCCTTGCCAAAGCCAACAATTTGCGGCGTATAGAGGGTGCCCGATCGCCGCCCCCGTTCTTGGCCGCCGCCGTGGAGTTGGGGCGCAAGATTGACCCGGGGATTTTTGCGGCGCACGTACAACGCACCGATTCCCTTGGGGCCATAAATTTTATGGGCTGTCAGGGACAGCAGGTCAATATTTTGGGTTTGGACATTTAGGGGAATTTTGGCGATCGCCTGGGCCGCGTCACAGTGAAATAAAACACCTCGATCATGACAGAGGGTGCCAATCTCGGCGACGGGTTGGAGTACGCCAATCTCGTTATTGGCCGCCATTACCGAGACCAGCACCGTATCTTGACGGAGTGCTTTTTCCAACAAAGATAAATCCAATAAGCCATTGGCTTGCACGGGCAGATGAGTCACCTCAAACCCCAAAGTTTCCAAATAGGCACAGGGGTCAAGCACCGCTCGATGTTCCGTTTGCACCGTAACAATATGCCTGCCTTTGTCAAAATAAGCCTCAGCTACTCCTTTAATCGCTAAATTATTTGCCTCCGTCGCCCCGCTCGTAAAAACAATTTCCTCTGGTTCTGCCCCAATACTACTGGCGATCATTTCTCTGGATCGTTCCACTGCCGCCACCGCTTCCCACCCATAAACATGGCCAGCACTCGCAGGATTACCAAACTGCTCCGTAAAATAGGGCAACATCGCTTCTAATACCTGCGGATCAACGGGAGTTGTCGCATGGTTATCGAGATAAATGGGACGCTTCATCACAAAAAATAGCCTAATTTTTTAACCAAGCAAAAATCTCATCTCCCCTTAAAGTCAATGATTGAGCAAAAGTCGGCATTGGTAAACTTTGGGCTTGCTGATCAAACACCTGTACAGATTTATCTGGCTGATAAACGAAAATACAGGCTTCTTGGGGGTCAATCAGCCACCCCATTTCTGTTCCATAAGCTAAACAGTGGAGGATGTTACGAATAACACGGCTATGGCTTTGATTGGGAGACAAAATTTCAATTAACCAATCCGGTGCAAGCTTAAAAACATTGGCAATTTCATCGTTGTCATCCCGAGGGATTCGTTCTGTTTTAAACACTGCAACGTCCGGCACAATGGAGCGTTCCCCAAAAGTACAACGTAGTTCTGGAAAAACCTGAGCTGTTTTCTCCGGGCGAAAAGCCATGGTGAGGGCAAGGGTTAATTCCCGTTGTAGGAGGCGATGTTTTCCTTGGGGCATTGGCTTTTGACGAATCATCCCATCGATATATTCGTTGGCAGGTTTAGTCTCTGGTAGCGCCAGGAATTCTTCTAGGGTCATTGAGCGACTTAGTGCTTGCACCATGGAACGTACCGTAGATGGAAACTATTTTTTATTTTAGTGAATGTAACTGACTGAGTTCTGGCTTAGATCGTGGGTGGGTTTCCATTAAGCGCCGCACCTGTTCGGCATGGTAGGAACTGCGGGTGAGGGGGCTAGATACTACTTGCAAAAAGCCGAGGGATTCACCATATTCCCGCCAAGCGTCAAATTGTGCTGGGGTAATAAAATCTTGCACCCCTAAATGTTTTTGGGTGGGCTGGAGGTATTGACCAATGGTGAGAATGTCACAGTCTACGGCTCGCAGATCACGCATTACTTCACGCACTTCGGCATCGGTTTCTCCAAGGCCAACCATAATCCCCGATTTGGTGTAAACCCAGGGGGTTAGCTCGCGGGTGCGCTGGAGTAACTCCAGGGAACGTTGATAATCCCCTTGGGGACGCGTTTTTTTATAAAGACGGGGGACGGTCTCGGTGTTGTGGTTCAACACTTCGGGGGCAGCATCAAGGATCGTTTTGAGGGCGTCCCAATTACCGCAGAGGTCAGGAATCAAGACTTCAATGGTGGTTTTGGGTGACAGTTCGCGAGTTCGTTCGATACATTTTACAAATTGGCTTGCGCCACCATCGGGGAGATCGTCACGGTTGACGGAAGTGATCACGACATGATTGAGATTCAGACGGCGGACGGCTTCGGCAAGATTGTCGGGTTCTGTGGGATCTAAACCCCGGGGCACTTTGTCGAAGTCAATGTCGCAGTAGGGGCAAGCACGGGTGCAGGCTGGCCCCATAATCAAAAAGGTGGCGGTGCCTGCATTAAAACATTCGCCAATGTTGGGACAGGAGGCTTCTTCGCAGACGGTGTTGAGGCTGAGGTCCCGTAAAATTTCTTTGACGCTGCCAACCCGTTGCCATTGGGGGGCCTTTACTCTGAGCCAATCTGGTTTTACCGCCACGGCGATCGCTCCTTATCTTTTGAGAATTTTGGACTTAACGGACAAGTTTTTATCGTAGCAAGGTTTACCTGTGTTAGTATAGGTTCTGTTTTTCGGGATGTAGCGCAGCTTGGTAGCGCACCTCGTTCGGGACGAGGGGGTCGTAGGTTCAAATCCTATCATCCCGATTTTTTGAAAAATCGCGACCAAAGATCTCCTGGATATTTTGCTAATTCCCAGGGGGACTAATTTTTACAGTTGAGACTGTAGCGGGTGTCAATGCCAGTGATGGTATTAGTGCCGCTGGCTCGTTTGCAGAGTTCAGACAGTTGGTAACGGTCGAGAAGCGCACCAGAAAAATCAGCCCCGTCGATAATCGCTTCGGCAAAATTTGTCCCCGGTGCAACGGCATCGACAAAAAGGGCGTTGGTGAGGTTTGCACCTTCCATGTTGACTTGATCCATAAAGGCTTCGGAAAGGTTGGCTTCGGTGAGATTGGCCTCCATAAATTTGCCTTCGGTGAGGATCGCTCGGCTTAGGTCACTGCCAGTAAAGTCGCTCCCCCGCACATCGGCCCGGGCAAAGCTCGCTGCCTGGAGATTTTCGTGGGCAAAGTCATGGTTCGGCAGTTCCGAATAGGTGTAGTTCAGCTTACTGGCGGCGATCGCCTCTGGGGTTATAAAAATCATCATGGCGATCGCCAACAAAAAAATCATTCCCACACGTCGAACAAATTGCGCGGCCACAAGAACCATAATTTCACTAACCTCAAAAAATATTTTTCTTTTTCTAGGATACAAGCCTTCCCCAAGGGGGTTACATCCAGAACTCCCATGTAGTATTCGCTAAATTTGCATCACCGCTGCAATTTCGTAGGAAATACTACAAAACTTTCACCATAAGTCATGGCAAAACTAAGCCATTCATTTTTTAACCCCGACTTCAACTTTGGTTAACCTTGCCAAAATCAAAGCTTCGGGTGTGAGGACAAACACCAAACTATGACTTCTTTGAAAACTGTATCTTTAGCTGCAACCGCTTTTGTGACGATGGCCAGCCAGGCGATCGCCGCAGATAACCAAGGATTGCTCGAACAAATTAATCAGTACAGTGCGAACAGTGCTACCGCTCAAGTCAATAGTATTTTCCAGCTCAGCGATGTTTCTCCCTCTGACTGGGCCTTTGATGCGCTGCGAAATTTAGTCGAAAACTACAACTGTATTGTTGGCTATCCCGATGGTACCTATCGTGGCAACCGTCCCCTCAGTCGTTATGAATTTGCCGCTGGTTTAAATGCCTGTTTACAGCAAATTGAGCGGCTGATCACCAGTGGCAGTTCTGAAGTTACGGCAGAAGATCTCGCTGCGCTACGTCGCCTCGTTAATGAATTTGAAGCAGAACTCGCAACCCTCGGAGCCCGCGTTGATGACCTCGAAGGCCGCGTCGAATTCCTCGAAGATCATCAGTTTTCAACGACGACCAAGCTGGTGGGCGAAGTTTCTTTTAATGTTTCTGATGCTTTTGGCGATGGCATCGATGATGCCCAAACCGTTTTTCAAGACAAAGTTCGCTTAATGCTAGTCACCAGCTTTACTGGCAAAGATCGGCTCTATACACGTTTAAGTGCCGGAAATTCTGGCCCTTCATTTACAGGGCAATACGATACTTTGGGATCTGGATTTGTCCCTAGAACTCAAGAAGGACGTTTTTCTTATGATGGTGAACGTGACAACGACGTCACAATCGATCGACTGCACTATGCCTTTCCAGTTGGTGATAGCACAACTGTCACGGCGATGGCGATTCTCGGTGCTCACCACTTCTATGCAGATACCTTCAACACAGGTCTAGAAGCTGGTGGTGGTTCAAATGGTGCCCTCTCTCGTTTCGGTGAGCGCAACCCAATTTATCGTCTGGGGATTGGTACTTCCACTACCGGGATTGGGATTAAACATGACTTTAATGACGTCTTCCAGCTTTCGGCGGGATATCTTGCAACAAATGGCAGTGATCCGAGCGAAGGAGAAGGACTATTTAACGGCACCTACTCCGCAATGGCGCAATTGGCAATCAAGCCCAGTGACAAGTTTAAATTTGGGGTGAACTATGTCCGCGGCTATGCTACTGATAGTAGTGATTTTGCCTATGGTGGTACGGGAACTGGCTGGGCTAATAATCTGAATAACTCCGGCATGGGCATGGCTATAAACAATGTGGAAACGAATTCGTTTGGTGGCCAGGTTCAATGGGATGTTACCGATAAAATCAGTCTTCGCGGTTGGGTCGGCTATACCGATGCCAAGTTCGATGAAGGTGAAGCGGATATCTGGACTTGGGCTGGTATTTTGGCATTGCCTGACCTTGGTAAGCCTGGCAACATGGGGGCAATCATCGTTGGTTCTGAGCCCTACGCCACAAACCTAGAAATTGGTGGCAGTACACCCCGAGGCTTTACTGATGATATGCCTTTACACATTGAAGGGCTTTATAAATATCAGTTGAGCAAGAATATTTCCATTACCCCTGGTGTAATTTGGCTGATTAACCCAAATCAAAATGAGGATAACGAAGACATCATCATTGGCACGATTCGGACAACCTTCTCGTTCTAGAGGAGCTGGCAGCGAGTGAAGCTGCTTAACTGAAAATGCTGAAAAATAATGACCTGACCCTGGAAGCAATTCTAGGGTTTTTTCTTATGAATCACCAGGGGAAGTTGTTTGCTTACCGCTCAAGAGAGACTGGAGACCCAAAATAAATAGACCTACAGCAATGAGGCCAAATACCCCGGTCGCCATGGTAAATAAGCCCATAATGAGGGTGCGTACTGTGATCCCGATTTGGATGGCAAGACCATTTCCCGTGGGCGGTTTACTAGCAAAGCCCGCAATGACTTTATTTGTTAAAAGGTAGGCTGCAAAGGACATGGAACCAGCAACGGCAGTACCGTACCAACACCGCAAAGGACTGGGTAAGGTTTCGTCTGGTTTTAGGTCGGGGGTTTCTTCGCTCATCGTCTCGATTTGTTAAATAGTAGAAACTACAAATTACAGGCCAGGGGACATGGTTGATATTTTACGCCTTTGGGGTTTGGGCAAGGAAATTTTCCAGGAGTGCCAAGATCAAGATTTAAGCCAATATTTAGTATCGATGCCACTGGGCCAGGTGTTGCCATAGTATAAAAATTGAGAGAAATATTTCCGTGGCCGTTTACGAGGAAGGATAGATCCATGAAAGTTAAGTTCATGAGTGCAGGCAATTCGGTGAAGTTAGTTATTTTTCTGTTGTTGGCATTTGTGGCGGTGGGAGACGTCTTTTTACCGGAACCTCTCAAGGGGGCGAGTAAACAAATAAAGGCAACCGTAAACAATCTTGTCCTGGGTATTTTGCCACGGGAGGGATTTAAAGATCCCCATGAGCGGACGGAAAAGGCCGTAGAAGAAATGGAACAGGAAGCAGGGAGCCAGCCCTAGGGATTGACTTGAATAGCATTACTTTGGTGCAGAATTAAGCGGTTTTGGGCAGGATCGTAGGCGTAACATTCGCGTCCATGGGAGGCTATACTGATTTCGCTGTCTATCGTTCCTCCCAAAGCTTGCACGGTGGCGATCGCCTCTTCGAGATCATCAACTTCTAGGCAAAAACTCAAAGCGCCTGAGGTTCCGGTAAATTCTGATTGGTGTTGGGGACTGGGTTTAAAAATGCCCAACTTCAGACCCTGAATCAAAAACTCCGCGTAACGATCTTGGCTGTAGCTTGCGGGTTCGTCATTCAGGAGGCCACGGTAAAAGTCAACCACCTCCTGCCAAGGGTCAGCGGCGATCGCCACAAAGATTTCTGAAAAATTTGCCATCACTTACTGCACAGGGACAATTTGTACCGCTAGACCCGTTTCTCGCAAGCGCATTTGCAGATCTTGGGCTTCAAATTCGGCGGCGAAGGCCCCGGCTTGCATCATCCGGCGATCGCCAACCCAAGTATGAAACGCATCCGGAATCACAGCCTTTAACCGTTCTTTTTGTTCTGGAGTTTGGGCATCAACCACCACCCGGTACCGCAAACCTAAGCTCTGGGCCAAGGAAACGCTATTGGGCGGCGGCGGCGGTTGTTGACCGGGTTCTTCAAGGCGAATGACCCCGGTGTTACTGGAACTGTAGGTGGGGATAGAGCGTTGGGGGACAGGGAGAACGTTGGGATTGCTGGGATTGCTCGGTAGACTCACGATGGGTTCAGGAGCTGCGGGAACTGTAATCGCCGCCACGAGGGTTTCGTTCGGGCGACTGGTGGTTTCTTGGTAGGGAGGCACAAAAATCTGAATTGTTTCGCTGCCAGAGACCGATTTTTCGGTGATTTTGCTACTGGTATAGGTGGTGGGCGCCGTTGCAACCCATTCCTGTCGGGGATCGGCAGCAACCAATTGGTCGCGGGGTCGTTCATTGGCGAGGTAAATGTGACCCAGGGTTTTTCCTTCGTAGGTGCGTTTCGCCATGCGCCAACCCGGATTGAGATTAATCTTCAGCATCCCCTGGGCCAGCCCTCCAGTATCTCCCACTTCGATGGGCGATCGCCCCGGATTTTCCACATCAAAAGCCTTGAGGACAACGGCTCCCCTTTCCTGAACCAACTGGAGGCGATAGCGCCAAGCCATATCTTGCTCCCCTAGGCGCAGGGAATAGCCGTTGGAATCGGTGCTGCGGCCACAAATCCCCGTAAAGTCAAATTGCAACAGTAGCGGATCAATGACCGTGGGGGAACCTCCCTGTTCTCGCCAACAGGCCCGGTTTTGGTCGAGTTGTTCGAGGATCACAAGATTATAGGCTTCACCACCAGCAAGGGGGACGGCGATCGCCACCACATCTCCAGGGGTCAAATCCTGGGTGCCAAACAAACCGCTATTAGCTTGGGCTATGGGTGCAAAGCTAATGGGCCCTAGGGTAGCCATACTCACCCCCAACGCCGTGAGACCTGCGCGAATATTCATCTGATCCTCATCACCAAAACGAACAATGGGCCTGGGTTTTCCCCTGGGGGAAAGCTCAGAATTGCCAGCATTTTAGCACCGGACTTTTGCCTCTCCCATCCCCTATCCGGCCATCAGTCAACAAAAATTTATAGTTCCGTGTGCTGACACAGTTTAAAAAGGAGAAATTGTTTGCAGCAGTTTCCGCAACCGGAGAAGAAAAATGGTGTGCTGGATGTCTGCATTGACGGTGGGGGGAAGATTTCGTTCCGCCTGTTCCTGTTGGATTTCGGCGTATTCTTGGGCGGTGACGGGTTCTCCATCAATGGGCGATCGCCCTTCGGTAATTATTTCCGGGCGCAGGACTTCTTCGGGTAAATCCTCTGGGGGCGGCAAGGCGATCGAGAGGGGCGTTGTCAGGAGCAAAACAACGGCGGTTATGGGAAAAGCAGGTCGTCTTAGCATGGTGACATTTAGGAGACAGTTGCGGGGGACTCAATGGCCTTTCTTTTCAATGTAGCGAATCCAAAACCCGTACCCATGAAAAAGTGGGGTTGCCCTAGGACAGCTCCCCACCATTTTTGATGCTGTAAATCAAGTTTGCTGCGATAAACAGCCCAGAATACTTTATTCGAAATCCTTTCTACCGGGGTTGCGGGTTGGGTCGCTAGATAGAAAACCGAAGATAAACAGAGATACAAAGAAAATGACTGTGATGTAAACAGCAATCTTAAGGGTAAGCATATTTATAGGTCTCCTGTGAACACAAAACCAACGGATGCAATTGGTTTTATGAGGATATTTTAATTAACGTAACATATCATACGTTGATATCCTCGCTTCCGTAAACGAAAGGAATCCTTAAACCGTATTCGCTAGCGCAAAAGCTGTCATTCTCTGCCATGAAACGTCCCCTTTATTTCCTTAAAAATCCTTTCCTGTTGCGGCTGGTAGTCGGGATCGGTTTGGGCCTCTGGATTTGGGGGGTTGGGATGCTGGGGGCGATCGCCACAGATTTTAAAGGCAGCATCGATTTCCATGTCCATTCTGCTCCGGATGTCACCGCCAGACTATACGACGACTTAGAACTGGTTGAAAACGCAGCCCAGGCAGGAATGCAAGCCCTCGTGCTCAAAAACCACTTCACCCCAACGGCGGATCGGGCGGTGTTGGCCCACAAAGTTGTGCCGGACATGGAAGTATATGGCGGCGTTGTACTCAATGAAACGGTGGGCGGTTTAAATCTCCGGGCCGTGGAAACCATGGATCGCCTGGGAGAAGGGCGGGGGAAAAGTCGTTTGGCTACCCACCATTGATGCGGCCCACCATCGTCAGACCCTAAACCACCGCTTTGGGGGATTGCGGGTGGCCCGCTATGGCCATCTGGTGCCAGAAATGCCGGACATTTTGCAGTACATTGCCGCCCATAATCTGGTTTTAGGTACGGGCCACATTTCCCCAGCAGAAATTCTCACCGTTGTCCCTGCGGCGAAACAATTGGGCGTTGAAAAAATCCTCATAACCCATGCCATGGCCACCGTACCAGGATTAACCCTCGCACAAATGCAGGCGATCGCCGACCAAGGGGCTTTTTTAGAATTAACCTACGTGAATACATTGATGGGAGAAAACGCTACCGAAGCCGACCACCAAGCTTGGGAGAATGTGAGCATTGAAACAATGGCGAAGGCAATCCAAACCATCGGCGCAACCCACTTTGTCCTGAGCACCGACCTCGGACGAGCCCTTGATCCATCGCCCATTGAAGGCTACCAGCGATTTTTAGAACAGTTGGCGGCGGCGGGCATTTCTGAAGCTGACCTGTACCTGATGAGCCACACCAACCCCGAAAAACTTTTACAATAAAAGCCACTTTTAGTAAGCAACAAACGGCAAATAATGATTTGGCAAGAGTCTGGTGGCAGTTGGATTTTAATCCCAGTACAACCGGTGGGGGTGATTCATTTTTTGGGGGGTGCTTTTGTGGGCACTGCGCCGCAACTCACCTACAAATGGCTCCTAGAACAGCTTGCTGCCGAAGGATATGCGATTATCACCACTCCTTTTGTGAATGGTTTTGATCATTTGGCGATCGCCCGGCAGGTACTCAACCGCTTTGAAAATATCCTCGAACGCCTGCAAAACTCAAACCAACTGGGTTACCGTTACCTCCCTGTCTATGGCGTGGGCCACAGCATGGGCTGCAAAATTCACCTATTGATTGGCAGCTTATTTAATGTGCAACGGGCGGGCAATGTTTTGATGTCCTACAACAACTTTCCCGTGAAAAAATCTATTCCTTTCTTCGAGCAGTTTGACCCAGATAACACAATTAATTTTGAATTTACCCCTTCTCCTCTTGAGACCAACGAAATCATCCAAACCAGCTACCAGATCCGGCGCAATCTCCTGATTCAGTTTAATAACGACACCATTGACCAAACCCCAGATCTAACCCCCATCCTCATCGAGCGCTTCCCCAATATGGTGGCCACCCTCAACCTCACGGGGAATCACCTCACCCCCTTAGGCCAAGATCTAGACTGGCAATTTACCGAAGGCTTTTCTCCCCTCGATACCTTTGGCCAATGGTTAAAACAAGGCCTATCAAAGGATCTAAAGGGATTGAAAACAGAGATCTGCCGTTGGTTGAACCCTGCTGATTTTGCCGTCCCTAGGGCGTAAATCGAAAGAATTCTCCCCTAGGCCGAACTGCCTGAAAAATAAGTGCGTGTCCCCTTCGCATCTAGGGCCTCACCGAGGCGCATCAGGGCCTGGACATAGGCCGCAGTCCGCATTGAAATCTGTCGCGTTTGGGCAATGTGCCACACCTGGTTTGTGGCTGTAACCATACGCGTCTTCAGCTGATCACGAATGTCCGTCGCTGGCCAATAAAAGCCACTGCGATTTTGCACCCACTCAAAATAACTCACCGTGACTCCCCCAGCATTGGTGAGAATATCCGGCACCACCATAATTCCTTTTTCTTCTAGGATGACATCCGCAGCCGAGCTAATGGGGCCGTTGGCCACTTCAAAAATTAATTTGGCTTGCACTTGATGGGCATTGTCCGCCGTAATTTGATTTTCCAGGGCTGCCGGAATCAGAATGTCCACATCTAAGGTCAAAAGTTGTTCATTGGTGATCGTTTGGTGTTCAACAATATTGCAAACGGATTTTTCACAATAAACAGCAGCCATATTCCGACTTTCTGACTTGTACTGGCGGATGCTCGGAATATCTAAGCCCTGTTCTGCATAGATCCCCCCACGGGAATCACTAACGGCGACAACACGGTAGCCAGCGCAGGCTAGTTGTTGGGCTAGTTCTGCTCCGGCATTGCCAAACCCTTGCACCGCAACGGTGGTTTTTTCGGGTACATATTCTAGTTTTTTGCAGATGGTTTTAATTACATCAAAGGCACCACTGGCCGTCGCGGTATTGCGTCCTTGACTTCCTCCCATGCCCAAGGGCTTGCCCGTTACGACCCCCGGCAAAATTTTCCGTTGAATAATGCTGTAATGATCCATCATCCAACCCATCACCATGGCATTGGTATAGACATCCGGTGCCAAAATGTCTGTGTCGGGGCCAATGGCATCGGCGATCGCCTCGATGTAACCCCGGCTCAAACGTTCTAGTTCGGCTTTAGAAAGGCTTTTGGCATCAACGGTAATGCCCCCCTTGGCTCCCCCAAAGGGCAGATCTAGCAAGGCACATTTGAAGGTCATCCAAAAGGCCAGGGATTGTACTTCGTCTAAGGAAACGTTGGGATGATACCGCACGCCTCCTTTACCCGGCCCCCTAGTGTCGTCATACCGCACCCGATACCCCCGGAAGATTTTCAAAGAACCATCATCGAGGCGCACGGGAATAGAAACGCTCAGGCTCATTTTGGGATATTTCAAGCGTTCGCTGGCATCTTCAGAGATGTTGACGTGGTGGAGCGCTTTTTCGAGGCGTAGGCTAGCATCGCTCAGGAGAGAATTTACCGTCATGGTTCATGGTTTAAGCCGAATAAGGGGTATTAAATCACGGTGACTTTGGCTTGTGAGGTTGGGAACATGAATCACGGGGAAATCGTTACATCTGCTGGTGTGAAATCATTCGGGATTGGAAAAAAGGCCATCCCTAAAAATGGAACGATACACTGAAGGGTAAGGTCTTCTGTCCACGGGATTGTGGCACAGAATTTTTTATGCAGACATGATCATCGGATTTTTGGCGGTATTGTCAGCAGCGGCGGCGGCGGGAATGCGCATCGGTTTACCGTTGCTGATTATTTTGCTGCTCCACAGTGATGAATTGGTGGCAAATTTGCCTGGGATCGGTTGGTTGCCGCCCCGGGTTTTGATCGCTATTTTTACGATGTGGGCCGTGTTTGAGCTGTTTGGCTCGAAGCAACTTCTGGGTCAACGCATTCTCCAGGCGATCGCCCTCTTATTTAGTCCGATTGTGGGGGCCATTTTAAGCCTGACCGTGGCCCAGGTGATCCGTTTAGAATTTGAACCGCTCTGGCTGGTGGGGGTAATGGGGGGGCTGGTCGCTTTTGTGCTGAAGCTGACTTTGACGGGGTGGTTTTTCCGGTTGCGGGGTCTGCCCCTGTGGTGGTCTTTTACGGAAGATTTTTTATGTGTGGTGCTGGTGCTGTTTGCTTTTCAATCGCCGGAGCAGGGTGGCATTATTGCGATGATTTTGCTGTGGTTAGCGGTGCGCAGTTCCACAGAATGGAAACGCTATTACGAAGAGAATCGCCAGCCCCAAGGTGGCAGCCCAGGGCCAGACTAACTTGTTTGGCAAACTGACTTACTATATTGAGTGTCAAAACGTGGGACGAAGTATGATTTCCGTTGATCAAGCCCAAGCTTTAATTCTCCAGGCGATCGCCCCCCTTAGTGAAACCGAACCCAGCACCCTAGAAACGGCCCTGGGACGAATTTTAGCGACGACGGCGACCGGAAAATTGGATATTCCCCACTGGGATAATTCCGCCATGGATGGCTATGCGATCCGGTTTGCAGACCTGACAGAGCAACCCGTTGAACTGGAGATTATTGAAACGATTCCGGCGGGTCAAGCGCCCCAAAAATCCTTAGCGCCTGGCCAAGCCGCCCGCATTTTCACCGGGGCAATGTTACCGACTGGGGCGGATACGGTGGTGATGCAGGAGCATACAGAGCAACGGGGCGATCGGGTCAAAATTTTACAGAATCCCTCTTTGCGGCAGTTCGTGCGCCAGCGGGGTGACTATTACCGCGCCGGGGAACCCCTTTTAAAACCAGGGCAACGGTTGGGCGCAGCGGATTTAGCCGTTCTTGCGGCCTGTCAATGTGTCGAATTTCCGGTCTATCGGCAACCGAGGGTCGCAATTTTTTCCACGGGGGGTGAGTTGCGATCGCCCCGGGAAAAGTTAGAAATCGGCCAAATTGTTGATTCGAATCGCTATGGTTTGACGGCCTTTGTCCAGGGGCAACGAGCGATTCCGAAAAATTTTGGCATTGTCCCTGATGATCCGGCCCAACTGAAAGCAACCATGAAAAAGGCGATCGCCGCTGGGGATCTCATCCTCTCGACGGGAGGCGTTTCCGTGGGCGAGTTTGATTATGTTGAAAAACTCCTCGAAGAATTAGGGGGCGAAATTTTTATCCGTAGTGTGGCGATTCGCCCTGGTAAACCCCTGACAGTGGCGAAATTTCCTGGGAATAAACTCTACTTTGGGCTGCCCGGCAATCCGGTATCGGCCCTGGTGGGTTGTTGGCGGTTCGTGCAACCTGCGTTGAAAAAGTTGTCCGGCAATGCTGGGCCTTGGGCACCAGAATTTGTCTGGGCCACCTGTGATCAACCCCTCAAGGGAGCCGGAAAGCGGGATGCTTACCTGTGGGGAACCTTGGCAACCACGGCGACGGGTTATCTTTTTCATTTAGCTGGGGGCGGCCATAGTTCTGCTAATTTAGTTAATCTTGCCCAAACCAATGCCCTCGCCATTGTGCCCCAGGGGACTGGTGAAATCCCAGCAGGCGATCGCCTCCGGGTGATGCGTCTCCAAACCTAGGAGAATTTTTGTTGAAAAGGGAAATCCCAGGCTTACTATAGGAAGATAATTCCGCAACTCAATCGGCCATCGTTGCGTCTTTAGGGTAAATAGCCGCACCCAGCGCGCATAGTCTTTTTAGCAGGTACAACAATTATGACGGTCAAGGGCTTTGGTAATCGAATGATTTATGGATTTGGGGGACTCTCCTTGGCGATCGCCGCCACGGTCAGTCAGCTTCCCCCCCAGCAGGCCGCCCAAGCCCAAAATGCCAATGCCCTCACGGTGCGTTCTGATATCCAAGAGGCGAATACCGAAACGGGGATTATCACGGCCCGGGGCAATGTGCGGATCAATTATCCCGCCCGCAATCTCCAGGCTACTGCGGCCCAGGCCCAATATTTTTCAGAAGAACGTACACTAGTGCTCAGCGGCAACGTCTATGTCCTCCAGGATGGCAATAGTCTCCGGGCAGAACAAATGACCTATTCCATCGACGAAGGACGTTTTGTCGCCACCCCAGGCCGCAGCGAACAAGTAGAAGCCAGCTATCTCATTCCCGAACAGCCCCCGACAAGTCAATCCCGCACCCCTGCTCCCATTACCCTCCCCGAAGACGAATAAACCGTGACCATCGTTCTCGAAAACATCCGTAAAACCTATGGCAAACGCGTCATTGTTAACCGTGTCAATTTAAAAGTAAATCAAGGAGAAATTGTCGGCCTTCTGGGGCCAAATGGTGCTGGGAAAACCACTACCTTTTACATTACAACGGGTCTGATTAAACCCAATGAAGGGCGCGTCTGGCTCCAACGGCAGAACATTACGCCCCTAAGTCTAGATGAGCGGGCAAAACTAGGCATTGGTTATCTCACCCAGCAACCCAGCATTTTTCGGAATTTAACGGTCAAGGAAAATATTCAACTGGTTCTCGAACAGTCCCCTTTGTCCCACCGCCAACAGCAACATCGCCTCAAGGAACTGGTGAGCGAATTTCGGCTGCACCGCATTGTGAATACCCGCGGTCGTCTGGTGTCAGGGGGCGAACGACGGCGTACCGAACTAGCCCGCGCCTTAGCCGTTGGCGGTCAAGGGCCGAAATTTCTCCTGCTTGATGAACCCTTTGCTGGGGTTGATCCCATTGCTGTCGCTGAAATTCAACAAATTGTGGCCCAACTGCGGGAACGGGGCATGGGGATTTTGATCACCGACCACAACGTCCGCGAAACCCTTGCGATTACTGACCGTGCTTACATCATGCGGGACGGGGAGATTCTTGCGGCGGGAACGACAGAAGAGCTTTATAGCAACCCCCTTGTGCGGCAGTATTACCTTGGGGAAAATTTTGAGCGCAATGTGAAATATTTCTAGGGCTAGGGTTGCGGGGCGATCGCCAATGGGTAAGGTTTTTAAGGGCGAAGACTTCATAAAACGTTAGGTAAAAGTTCCTAAGAATTCGTTAGGCTCAGATCAATAACATCATCTTTTTTTTAAGAGCCTTTGAATATTGCCGTGTTCGAATTGAGTAGCGTTTTTGAGCAGTTGTGTGAATTTTCCCGGTGCCATTGTCTTGCCATTTGTGGCGGTTTGGTTCCCTTTAACCTGATTTTGAGTTTTTTGACCTTGGTGTACGTGGTGCGCCAAGCTTCCCCCAGTTTGATCCAAAGAAATGCGATCGCCGTTTATGGGGGCGTAACCCTAATGGTGCTCCATGTCAGCACATGGTTCCTGGTCGGCGTTGTGATGGTGCCCACCTTCCTCCTGCCTGCTTTTGGGGCAGTTTGTATCGCGATTAATCTCTGGGGAACCCAAGCGCCCGCATCCCTGCGCCGTTTCCTGTTTTGGCTGTGGGGAACTGTACTGAAACGAAGCGAACGTGCCACAATATAGAGCCGTCGTATCAAATTTCACGGAGACCCATGGGCGATCAGGGCAAACACCTCAGCACAAATCAACAACCGAAACCATGGGCCGCCCTCTGGGAAAATATTCGCATTCTAGTCATTGCCCTGGCGATCGCCTTGGTGGTGCGCTGGTTTATCGCGGAACCCCGGTATATCCCCTCCGGTTCGATGCTGCCGACCCTCGATTTAGGCGATCGCATTATTGTCGAAAAACTCTCCTATCGATTCCAGCCCGTGCATCGGGGTGATGTGGTGGTTTTCCGGACGCCCCCTCAATTAGAACTCCTCGGTTACGATCCCCAACAAGCGTTTATCAAAAGAATTATTGCCACCCCCGGTGAAACTGTATCCGTTCACAATGGCACCGTGTATGTTGACCAAACGCCCTTAACGGAACCCTTCATTGCTGCGTCGCCTGACTATGAATTGCCGACCCTAACGGTGCCACCCCACAGTTTTTTTGTCCTTGGTGATAATCGCAACAACAGCAATGATTCCCATATCTGGGGCTTTGTCCCTGCCGATAATGTTATTGGCCATGCCATTTTTAAATTTTGGCCCCTGAACCACCTCGGCAAAATTCTCTAGAACTATTTTCTCAACCCATCTCCCCTGCCTTCGATGATTACTTACTCCATCATCATCCCGGTGTACAACGAAGAAGCGAATCTTCCGGAAATGTATCGGCGCGTTGTCCAGGTCATTGAAGAGTTAGATGGCCCCGCAGAGTTGGTTTTAATCGACGATGGCAGCCAGGATCGTTCCCTCGCCATTTTGGACGAATTACACCAAAGGGATCCCAGGGTCCACTACTTGAGTTTGGCGAGAAATTTTGGCCATCAAATCGCGGTCACCGCCGGTTTGCAATATGCCCAAGGGGAGGCGGTCGTTATCATGGACGCTGATCTCCAGGATCCCCCCGAACTGGTTCCTCAACTAATTGAAAAATGGCGGGCGGGCTACCATGTGGTCTATGCCCAGCGGGTGAGTCGGGCCAGAGAAAGCTGGTTTAAGAAGCTCATGGCCTATGGTTTTTACCGGATTTTAAATCGATTCACCGATGTTTCCATTCCCACGGATACGGGGGATTTCTGTTTGATGTCCCGTCAAGTGGTGGATATTCTCAACAGTATGCCCGAAAAACACCGCTACATTCGCGGCCTCCGGGCCTGGGTAGGCTTTCCGCAAACGGCGGTGCAGTTCAACCGGGATCCACGTTTTGCTGGGGAAGTAAAGTACACCTTTCGTAAATCCCTGAAGCTTGCCATTGATGGGATTATTTCCCTGTCCCGTAAACCCTTAAAGATTGCCACCTATTTGGGTTTGGTGACGGCCCTGGTGGCGATCGCCATGATGATTTTGGTGTTATTTTGGCGGATCTACAATGCCCCGGCCCAATTAATTGGCTATACCCTGATCACCATTGCCATTTTCTTTTTGGGAGCTGTGCAACTCATTTGTCTTGGCATTCTCGGTGAATACATTGGCCGCATTTACGACGAGGTGAAACAGCGTCCCCTCTACACCGTTAAAAAAGCGGCGGGCTTTGACGAAGTACTTTAGCCAGATTTTTCTAAAGTTTGCGGGCGAGGGTCAGACCATCAGCCACGGGCAATACCGTTAAACTAATGCGTGGGTCATTATACAAAGCTTCATTGAAAGCGCGAATTTTGACCGTACGTTTGTCTTGATCCGCTGGATCAGCCACGCGTCCCGACCACAACACATTATCAACGGCAATCACGCCGCCGACCCGCAGTAATTTGAGAGACCGCTCAAAATAGTTTAGGTAGTTGCCTTTGTCCGCATCAATGAAGGCAAAATCAAAGGTGCCCGCTTGGCCATCTGCCAGTAGAGAATCTAGGGTTTCAAGGGCTGGGGCAAGGTGGAGTTCAATTTTTTCGGCGACCCCTGCTTTTTCCCAATAGGTTTGGGCGATCGCCGTTGGCCTTGGGTCGCGATCGCAAGCAATGACTTTTCCGTTTTTCGGCAGCGCTAAGGCGACAACGAGAGCACTGTAACCCGTAAAAACGCCGATATCTAAGGTTTTCTGCGCCCCCAGCAGTTGCACGAGCCAGGCCATCAACTGACCCTGTTCCGGAGCGATCTGCATCCGGGCTGCTGGGTGTTGGGCCGTGATTTCCCGTAATTCTTTGAGGACGGGATGCTCTTTGAGGGAAATGCGCAGGAGGTAATCATATAAAGGGGCGTCCAGGGAGAGGCTACTACGGGTCATGGCAAAGGAGTGAACGAAAAAAGTTTACAATTTGTTATAGACTGATGCTGATCCCAACCAGGAGTTTTTCCCGATGTTAAGACTTGAGCACATCCGCAAAATTTATCCCACCGGCGAAGTTCTCAAGGATATTAACTGGGAAGTGAAAACGGGTGAACGGGTCGGCCTTGTGGGGGTCAATGGTGCAGGAAAATCTACCCAGATGAAGATCATTATGGGGGAAGTGGAGCCGACGGATGGCGAAATTATTCGTCCGGCTGATCTGCGTATTGCCCATTTAACCCAAGAATTTGATGTGGTGCCGACGCGCACTGTGCGCGAAGAGCTATGGACAGTTTTTACAGAAGCCAATGCTGTGCAGGATGAAATCCACCGCATTCAGCATGAAATGGCCGAGCCGGATGCCGATTTAGATGATCTGATCCACCAGCTTGACCGGGCCCAACGAAAATTTGAAGCCCTTGATGGTTATCGTTTAGAGTCCCAAATTGAAAAAATTCTCCCGGAAGTGGGCTTTGAGATCGAAGATGGCGATCGCCTGGTGAGTTCCTTTAGCGGTGGCTGGCAGATGCGGATCAGTTTGGGCAAAATTCTCCTCCAGGAACCAGATATTCTCCTCCTAGACGAGCCGACCAACCATCTAGATCTAGAAACCATTGAATGGTTGGAAAATTATCTCCGGGGTTTAAAGACGCCGATGGTGATTATTTCCCATGACCGAGAATTTCTAGACCGCCTTTGTACGAAAATCGTTGAAACAGAGCGGGGAATTTCGACCACTTACCTCGGTAACTATTCCCAGTATTTGCAACAGAAAGCAGAAAATAAAGACGCCCAGCAATCTGCCTTTGAGCGCCAACAAAAAGACTTGGCCAAGCAACAGGAATTTATTGAAAAATTCCGGGCGAGTGCCACCCGCAGCACCCAGGCAAAGAGTCGCGAAAAACTATTGGATAAGGTCGAACGCATCGAAGCGCCCATTAGTGATGTGCGGACCCTCAAGTTCCAGTTTCCCCCAGCGCCCCGGGGCGGCCAGGAGGTGGTGACGATTCAGGATTTGACCCACACCTACGACGACAAAATTCTGTTTCTCGGTGCAAATCTGGCCATCGAACGCGGCGATCGCATTGCTTTTTTAGGGCCAAATGGCTGCGGCAAGTCCACAACTCTACGCATGATCATGGGCATGGAAAGCTACGACGAAGGCAACGTTAAAATTGGCACCCACAACATCATTCCTGGTTATTTTGAGCAGAACCAAGCTGAAGCTCTCGACCTTGAAAAAACGGTAATGGATACGATTCATGATGAAGTACCCGATTGGAAAAA
Organism: Picosynechococcus sp. PCC 7002; assembly: GCF_963860125.1. NCBI lineage: Bacteria > Bacillati > Cyanobacteriota > Cyanophyceae > Chroococcales > Geminocystaceae > Picosynechococcus > Picosynechococcus sp. PCC 7002. The sequence continues at coordinate 795,095 of NZ_CAWLFA010000001.1, read as the reverse complement.
TGGCGAAGTCCGGACGCTCCTAGGGCAATTCCTCTTTAGTGGCGACACTGTTTTCAAAAAAGTAGGTGCCCTTAGTGGTGGTGAAAAAGCCCGGTTAGCCCTGGCAAAAATGTTGCTGCGGCCCGCAAATTTTCTAATCCTCGATGAGCCGACCAATCACCTTGATATTCCAGCGAAGGAAATGTTAGAAAACGCCCTCAAGGAATATGACGGCACCGTGGCGATTGTCTCCCACGACCGTTTCTTTATTTCCCAAGTCGCCAATAAAATTGTCGAAATTCGCGACGGAGAATTTATTGTTTACAACGGCGATTATCATTACTATCTTGAAAAAATCGAACAAGAAAAAGAAGCAGCACGACAACGTCTAGAAGCAGAGCAAGAAGCAGCGAAAAAAGCAGCAAAAAAAGCCAAGCAATTGGCCAAGAAAGCGACTAAAAAATAATAGCAAGATGTAGTTTTATGTTTTATCAACCGCCCCTCTGGTTACGGTCTGGCATTGCCATGACAATCTATGCGGCCTTTGGTGCTGCGAAACAGTGGCACAGTCAACCAAAAACATCTCCTTTAAAGTATCGGGAGGTGATCCTGACGGGGGCGAATCAAACGCCTATTTTTTGCCAATATGCGCAACCCAGTGATTCAAAAGGAACGATCGTTGCTACCTATGGCATTACCGGCAGTTTAGAAGACCAATGGTTTCTAGAAATTCTCGCTCATAAGGCTTTCCAGGCAGGCTATGGTGTTTTATTGTTCGATTGGCGTGCCCATGGCAAAACAGCAGCCCTCTCCCCTGATTTGACTAGCGATGGTCTCCTCGAAGGCGAAGATTTTGTGCGTCTAGCGGCCCAGGGCAAACAACAACTGGGGTTAAAGCCGCCTTTTTTCTTTGCTGGTTATTCTCTGGGGGGACAATTAGCTTTGTGGGGATTAAAAAAAGCCCAGGAATTGGATTTAAAGGCTTTAGGGTTGCAACCAGAAGATATTCTTGCGGGTGCTGTCATTTGCCCCAGTTTAGAATCCCACCGTTCCCTCAGTTATCTCGAACAACATCCGTTCAAATGCTATTTTGAGCAGGCGATCTCCAAAAATTTACAGAAATTGGCTTGGCAACTTCAAAGCTACCATCCCCACGCTTTCCAGACTGAAACCATTGAAAAGGCGACGACGATTCGAGAATTTGATCAATATCTCGTGATTCCAAAGTTAGGTTTCACCACGACCCAAGCCTACTACGAAGCCAGTAGTCCCCTTTATTTTCTCCAGGATTTGCACAGGCCGACCTTTATGCTGTATGCGGCGGATGATCCTCTGTTTGCGCCGGATCTTGTCGAAGATCTCCGCTATGTCGATCAACGAAATACTTACCTCAATACCCAAATTACAAAGTTTGGGGGCCATGTGGGTTACATTAGCGATCGCCACTGTCAAAACCATTGGGGAGACAGTGATCCCTGGTGGGCATGGCAAAGAATTCTTTCTTGGTTTGACCAACAGTTAAGTCAGCACCACCGGACTCGTTCTGTCACGACAGCGCAACAATAGAACAATAGTCAGAAAGTCGAACAGAAATTCAAAGATCAGAAGAACGGGCTTTGAGGCGCTCGATGATGATCGGCGTTGCAATAACGAGTACCTTAACGACCCAGGGGGCGTAACACAAAGCGAGAAACCCGGCGAGAATAGCCACGCATCCCGTGGCAACTTTGACAATTTCTTCCTTTGTGGTGACACTCAAACAAGTTGCACAGGCAGCAACTCCGAGACTCAAAATTGATGGGTTAATCATATTCAATACTATTTCTGCAGCAAAAGGCGATCGCCCGAATGGCGTTGGTGCGGATTTTTACTTCCCTAGCTGTCATGGTGGGGCGGTTAGGGAGCGCACAGTCAATAAAAGTTAAGATATATGACATAATACTCCGATCTACTCATCTGTCAAGGTGGAGCAAGACGACTTTTTCTCACATTGTTAACAATTGCCCACAGCAATGGGGCTCAACATTTTCCGCTGAAGCAATCGCCAACTTGCCTACGGCGACGCGGTTAACCCGACGGATTGACAATCACTTCCTGGGGTAAATCAAATTCAATATTCGGGCCACGGTCTAAAACCTCAATATCCCACTGGCCCCGCCGAGCTGATTCAAACACTACATAGCGGCCATCGGGGCTAATTTGAGGGTTCCGCACCCAATGACGATAGCCCTGGGTCAAAATATCGGACTGCTGGGTCGCTCGATCGTAGAGGATAATATCCGGCTTCCCAAGGGGACTCGAAAGATAAACGAGGTAACGCCCGGTACGACTCAGACTCGGACTTTCATAGATCGCATTTTTTTGATTGAGCTTAGGCAACTCCACAAACTGCTTTTGGTTTAAATCATAAAAAAGCAGTTCACTGGTGCCATGGCGATTGGAAATGAAGGCTAACCAGCGACCGTCCCCACTCAACGCAGGCTGTTCATCGTGGAAGCGGCTATTGAGGGAAACGGGGGTTAAGGGGGTGTTGCCAAAGGAGCAGCCTCCCAGCCCCAGGAATATTGTCAACAACCAGAGAAAGCAAGGGGTTTGCCTAAACACGTTCGTTAATGGGCAGAAAATTCGGGCAATTAGTAGTCGAAATTGACGGGGTTGTTGGGGCGATCGCCTTCTGGCATTTCTGGATTGTCGGGGGCCGGATCATCCCAATCTTGATCCTCACCAAAGGCAGCCCCATCAATGGGTTGGTAATCAACGGTGGCCACTTCTTCGTCGGGGGCACCATAGTTATCCGGGCGAGGCCGACGGGGACGGCGGGGGGCTGAAGGCTCATCATCAGGTCGGGGGCGGCGGGGCCGACGGGGCGTTTCATCGACGGGGCGATCGCCTTGATCCCAGGCGTCTTCTGACCAGACATCGGTGACATTACCGCTGGGGCCATAGGCATCATAGCCACCATTTTCATAGCGATCCGGACGGGGGGGGCGTCGGCTGGGAGGGGAGGGGCGACTGGGACGACGACTAGTGGGGCGGCCACTGGGGCGATCGCCATAATCTGTCGGGGGACGATTGGTCGGGCGGCTACTGGGTCGGGTACTCGTTCCCCGGGGGGCTTCATCTTCGTAACCCCGGCTCCGACTCGAACGGGGTTCAGGGTAGCCCCGCAACCGACGTTCATAGCGTTCTTCCCCCTGGTAAGGCTCAATCTGATCCAGCTCCGCCCGATAAACCCGACTGACGGGCCGTTCATCGTCCACAATGGGCGTATTGCGGCGGGCCTGCTCTGTGGCCAAACCCCGGAGACGAATTGACTCAATGGCGAAAAATACCGCTGAGCCAGACAGGAGAAATTGACCAAATTGCAAAATCGGGTCTAAACGCCACCCTTGGAACAGGAGGATGAAGCCGCACAATAGCCCAACCGCCGCAAAGAAAATATCGTGGTCGCGGGAAAGTTCTGGGCGTACCGACCGTAAAAAATAGAGGGATGCACCCGCTGCGGCCAGCGCAATCCCCAAGATACTGGCGGAATTTAGCCCAAAATTAACCATTGTTGATCTCCCTTGACTCTACCTTCTATACTAACGGCTTCCGTTTCCAGACTATAAGATATCTCAGATGAAAACAGAGGTGGACAATGTTACAAAATGCCCACCTCGCAGTTTCGTGTTTTGGAAGGGAATATCTAGCGCTTAATTTTGTCCTGCTGACTGATGAAAATCAAAAATGCGGTGGCAGGAATGACCACAACTAAGGTGCCAGCCAAGAGGCTATAGAAAAAGTTTGCCAAAGAGGGAGTCATAATGAGGGTTTCCTTAATGTGTTTAATAATTATTTGTTGATAATTTTGCCATACTCTCCGCCGAATCTTGCCATTGATGTTTAGAATCTCCCTGCCGCTGCCCCGAAATGTTCAGCCCAAGGCTTGGGGGTTTAGTCTTTTTGGCCTGGCGATCGCCTGCAGTTTGATCGACGTTACCGTTCAGGGTGGAGCCTTATTTAATGGCCAGGTTTAGGTACCCTTGGGCGATTTGTGGGGGCCGCTTTTCAGCCAAATTTAACAACGGACTTTCTTCTACTGACCTGCCAGGCAACCTTGACCACCTTTGCCTATGCGATCTGCGGCACCTTTTTGAGTTTGGTGGTGGGTACTATCGGCGGGCTACTCAGTGCCAAGTTACTCTGGGAGACGATATTTCCCCAAGGCAAGCGGTTAGGAAGCGGCATCCGGTTGCTTTTAGCTGTACCCCGTTCGATCCATGAGGTGGTGTGGGGTCTGATTTTGATTAATGTTTGGGGCCTAGATCCGGTGGTGGCCTTGGGGGCGATCGCCATTCCCTTTGGGGCAATTGTGGCGAAAATTTTTGCCGAAATCATTGATGAGACTCCCCGGGCCGCCTTTGCAGCCTTAATTTATAGCGGTGTCCCCACGGCCCAAGCTTTTCTCTATGGGATTTTGCCCCAGGCTTTGTTTAATTTGTTGTCCTACAGTTTTTATCGCTTTGAATGTTCCCTGCGTTCGGCGGCTGTGTTGGGCATTATTGGTGCTGGGGGCCTGGGCTATGAGATTTATTTAAGCCTACAATCCCTCCGCTACGAACAGCTTTGGACGTTGTTTTATGCCCTGATTGCGTTGAATGGGGTGGTGGATTGGGGAAGTCATTTTTTGCGGCAACAGCTGGATTGCACCAGTCGCTTTGACCTCAACAGTCATCGTTACAAATTGGGGGGACAGCGGCGGGATTGGCTCCTCGGTACGATGCTTTTCGGTAGTGGTTTAGTGGCTTGGGGATTTTGGTATATTCAGCCCGATTGGTCGCGACTCTGGTCTGGCCGGGGCCAAGACTTTTTGGGGGAAGTTATGACTCAACTCCAGACCGTCAGTTTCGATTTCGCCCAGGGAAAACAGTTAGCGATCCTGAGTCTACAGACTCTGGAGATGTCTATTTTGGCGATCGCCTTAGCTGGGGTGGGCGGATTCTTTCTGGCCTTTTTGGCAGCGAAAAATCAGCGGCCCATTTTCTGGGGACAACGGCTCCTGAGCCATCTAATACTCTTGGTTTGTCGGAGTATCCCAGCTCCCATCTGGGCGTTGGTGGTGGTATTTGTGATGTTTCCGGGGATTTTGCCGGGGGCGATCGCCCTGGGGATTCATAACCTGGGCATTTTAGGCAGATTAATGGGCGAAGTAATTGAAAATGTTCCCCCTGCGCCCCTCAATGCTCTCCGGAACCTAGGCAGTAGCGAAGGCAATGTTTGGCTCTACGGTACGGTGCCTTTAACGCTGCCTAATTTTATTGCCTACAGTTTTTATCGTTGGGAAGTCTGTCTACGGGAAACGGTCATTGTCGGCCTTGTGGGGGCGGGCGGCCTAGGACGACTTTTGATGGAACAATTGAGCAGCTTTAATTATGGGGGCGTCAGTCTGACCTTGCTTTGTTTCCTCTTGCTTACTTGGGGAGTTGATAGTTTTAGTGGATTTTTGCGGCAACAGCCTCGCTAAATAAACTGAGCTTTGGCGATCGCCGGGGTCTTTTGACAAGACTTTTTTTTTGAGCTTTACTTACAATGACATTTCAAGTCCATAGGCTGTTCTTGCGGTTATGTCCGATGTTGCCCCGTTAAATCTCCAGGATCTGCAAGCGGATCTCCAAACTCAACTTGAAGCAGAATATTTCCCCACAGACCCGATTCAGGTGCGTTGTCTCTTTAAGGAAGGTCTGTTGCTTGTCCTGGTGCAACATCAAGCTCCGGCCCCGGCAGAGCTCCCGCCCCTTTTCCGGCTGATCCGCGATCGCCTCCAGGGTGATCCCCGCGTCCAAGGGCATCAAACCCTCATTTATTTGCGGATTACTGGGGCCAACGAACCCTATGCCTTCCACGCCCTCACCCAGTTTGAAGTTGAGCCGGTTTTCGATGGGCAGTCCCCAGAAAATGCGACGGATTTCCCTGAACAATCTGAATTTCCAGAAGATATTGACCTCGAAGCTACGGATGATCCTTTTCCGCTCGTGGGCAATGAGTTAGAAAAAGACTCGTTTGATAACGTCGCCCCAGAAGAAGAGTTTACAGGCCCTACCGGAGATTTTGAAGGCTTTACCACCGCCGATGGAGGGCTGGAAGAATTTACTGAATCCTCCCCCCGGAAAGGCGATCGCCCCGGCAAAAAAGGCCCCCTAATCCTTGGTGCGGGTTTGTTGTTCGTCCTTCTGGGGGCCGCAGGCTATGCCTTGAGTCGTCCCTGTGTGGTTGGTTCCTGTGCGCCCCTGACCACCGCCACACAACTGGCTGATCCGGCTCGATCACTGTTTGCTGCTGGCGAAAATCCCTCTGGCCAAGCGATTCTCCAGGCCCAGGCCAATTTAGAAGAGGCGATCGCCACCCTAGAAACCGTGCCCCGTTGGTCGCCTCGGTACGGAGAAGTGCAGACCCAACTCGCCGATTACCAGTCCCTCAATGGCAGTCTTGGCAATCTAATCACAGGCTTATCCCAGGGGGCAACGGCCGCCCAAATGGCTGAAACTCCCCCTGCTTCTGTGGCCCAGTGGCAGGAAATTATCGAGCAATGGCAAACGGCGATCGTCACCTTAGACGCGATTCCACCAGGGGATTTTTACTACGATTTTGCCCAGGCGAGACGGGCCAGTTACCAACAAAATTTAGAAGCTGTGGAACAACGGGTGCAACAACTCCAGGCCCAAGAATCCCCAACCCCGGCTGCAGCGAGCAATTAGCGATCGCCCTTTAAAAAGCTAAGGGGGCAAGGGTATCGATGAGCGGGGCCGCTTTGAGGGTTTTGCCAATGTGATGCTCAAGGTACTGCCGTAACAGATGTTCAACCCGGAGCCAAGCCGTTTCTAAGGAAAATACCATTTGTTCGGCTTGGGACCACCGTTGCAGCTCCGGCAAATTACGGTTGGGTAGCATTTGTAAAATATCTAGTTCCAAAGCCGTCAGCCGTTGATCGGGACGAATGTTTCCCTGGCCCAGCACCATAATCCCCCCCAGATCGTGACTAAAGCCAATGCGCCACCGGGGATCAACAAAGTTGGGAGAAATAAGGGTTTGACTGCCCTGGCAATGTTGAACTTGGGGGGCAAAACCGGCGATCGCCAACAGATGAAATAGAGCTTGGGTTAGGTGGGCGATGATCTGGGTCACCCTGGCGCTGGGCTGAAATTCTAAAGCTTCGATGCGGCGTAAATGTTCCCGAAGCAATTCATATAGTTCCGGCTGGGGGGTTTGGCTCACTGCGAGGTAATGGGTGACTTCCGCCAGGTATTGACCCACGGCTAATTTGGCAAAGTCATGTCTGAGGCCAGAATAGGAGGTGAGCATATCCGCCTGTTGGATCCGGTCTAGCGATCGCCCCCGGGTCAAGACAAACTCATTGACCACCAGTAATTCGGTGCGCCCCCGTAGGGCAGAGCGGTGCTGACGGGCTCCAGGCGCCACGGCCTTTACCAATCCTTGTTCTGGCGACAGAATCGTCACCAGTCGATCCGCTTCGCCCAGGGGACTGCCTTTGAGGATGATGCCTGTGACTTTAAAAGACATGCCGTATTTACCAAGTTGGGTTATCGCTCACTTGTTCCCTTTCCTGCATAATCTTGATACTCCGGGACGTGCCAAGGCGGGTTGCTCCAGCCTGAATTAAGGCGATCGCCTGGTCAACCGTTTTGATCCCCCCCGCTGCTTTGATGCCAATGCGGCCTTTGGTGATCCCATAGAGTAATTTCACATCAGCTACCGTTGTACCGCCGAACCAGCCCGTTGAGGTTTTGAGATAGCTCACCCCTGCATCGAGGCAAATCTCTGCGGCGAGTCGTTTTTCGGTGTCTGTTAAAAGGGCCGTTTCTAAAATGCCTTTGATGGGAACTTTCGTCAGCTCGACGATTTGCGCCACTTCCTGATAGAGCTTCTCTGATTCCCCCATTTTTACAAAGGCTAAGTTCAGCATGACGTCTAATTCTGTTGCTCCATTTTCTACCGCTTCCTGGGCTTCGTAGAGTTTGGTTGCGGTCGTATGAGCCCCGGCGGGAAAACCCACCACAGAACAAATTTGAATGGGTCGCTGGTGCAAGAAATCCCGGGCTGTTTTGATCGCCGTTGGGTAGAGACATACCGCCGGAAAATCAAATTGGACTGCCGCCTCACAGCATTCTTTGACCTGGGCTTCGGTGGCCGCTGGGTGCAACAGGGAATGTTCGAGATACCGGGCTAAATCAATTTCGTTTGCGGGAATCGCCATGGTTTTTGGGAAGTGTACTTCCTTTGATTGTGGCAGAAATTGTTCGTTTTCTGGTGCTTCTCTAGAAACTACCCAGGCACAAAATCCACAAAAAAATCCCCTGCCATCACAGGAGATTGATCAAGAAAGATATTTCGGGAAAGGCGCCAAGGCCAAGCAAGTTCGTTTGAGGGTTACTTGCCCCGTTTATCTCGGTCTTGACGACGGCGATCGCGCCATTCCACAAAGGTGAGATAGGAGATCCCGCCGCTGACCAGTAGCAGCAAGGCAAGGGCCCCCAAAAAAAGAGAATTCAAAAAAATTGTTTCCACGATCCTAGAAACCGTTACGTGCCCAAACAACCATGGCGATCGACCAAGTGAACAGGGCCAATAGCGCGCCCCAACCTAAAGAAAGAACATCCATTTTTAATAACGCCTTGAAATTACTAAAGAGTGATCATTCCATATCTTATCCTGTCTTGAAACCTACCGAAACGTGACTCCCTGAATCCCCAGGGTGAAATTGAAAGCGAAATTGGCGATCGCCAAAAAAACCTCCTAGTTGTCCAGGAGGTTTTGGATTAAAGGATTATCGCCAGTTAAACAATGTGCGTCGCTTAACTGGTGCGGCCCGCCAAGGTGCGGCGTTTGAAGACCATTTCGTAGGCTTCGATAATGTCCCCTTCTTTCCAGGTGCTAAATTTATCGACGCCAATCCCGCATTCATAGCCAGAATTGACTTCCCGGACATCCTCGCGGACACGCTTAAGGGAATCGAGGGAACCGTCATAGACGACGACATCACCCCGACGCACGCGGATCATCCGGTTACGAACGACCTTACCCGACTGGACATAACAGCCCGCAACGGAGCCACGCCCGACGGGGAAGACGGCCCGCACTTCGGCCCGACCCAAGGGTTCTTCGACTTCCTCTGGATCCAGGAGACCTTCCATCGCCCCTTGGATTTCTTCGAGGAAACGGTAGATCACGTTATATTCGCGGATATCAACCCCTTCTTGTTCGGCGGCCTGTCGCGCACCGGGAGCCAAGGTCGTGTTAAAGCCGATAATGATCGCCCCACTGGCAGCGGCAAGATCGACATCTGTTTCGCTGATTTCACCGGGAGCAGACAGCAAGACACGAATTTGGACTTCGTCCTGGGGCAGTTGTTGGAGGGAGCCGAGAATCGCCTCGACGGAACCCTGGACATCGGCCTTGAGTACCAAGTTGAGTTCCTTGAGTTCCCCTTCTTGGGCTTGGGCCGAGAGACTGCTAAGGCTGACCCGTCGGGAAGACATGGCCTGTTGGAGCCGAGATTGACGCTTCCCTTCGGCCCGTTCGTCGGCGATCGCCCGGGCTTCTTTTTCACTGGAGTAGACTTCAAATTCATCCCCAGCCGCTGGTACCTCACTTAAACCAAGGATTTCCACTGCAAAAGACGGTGTTGCATCCGTGACTTTTTCACCGCGATCGCTAATCATGGCCCGGATTTTACCCATCACCGATCCCGCCACAATGATGTCACCAACCCGTAGGGTTCCGTTCTGTACTAACAGAGTCGCTACCGGGCCGCGAGCGCGATCCAAGTGGGCTTCAATGATTGTGCCTCTCGCCAGACGATCTGGGTTCGCCGAGAGTTCTTCAATCTCAGAGACGAGCAGAATCATTTCCAGGAGAGTATCTAGATTCTCTCCCTTCAGGGCACTGACGGGCACCATAATGGTTTCGCCGCCCCACTCCTCAGGCACTAAGCCCTGTTCTGAGAGTTCCTGCTTGACGCGATCCGGTTCTGCGCCGAGTTTATCCATTTTGTTGATCGCCACAACGATGGGCACTTTGGCCGCTTGGGCGTGGCGGATCGCCTCTAGGGTCTGGGGACGGACACCGTCATCGGCGGCGACAACAAGAATGGCAATATCTGTCACCTTTGCGCCCCGGGCCCGCATGGCCGTAAAGGCTTCGTGACCAGGAGTATCGAGGAAAACAATTTGACCGGGTTTCCCGTTGTGTTCGATGTCCACGTGGTAAGCACCGATGTGCTGGGTAATTCCCCCGGCTTCCCCTTGGGCCACCTTAGTCTCGCGAATGGAGTCCAGGAGGGTAGTTTTACCGTGGTCAACGTGACCCATGATGGTGACGACTGGAGGACGATGTTGGAGGTGTTCGAGGTCGGCCACATCCAGCATTTCTGTGGATTTTTCAGCCGCTGATTTCACCTCTGGGGCAATGACTTTCACGTCAAATTCCTCGGCTACCATCTGGGCGGTGTCGTAGTCTAGGGTTTGGGTGATGTTGATCGCGATCCCCTTACTAAAGAGGCGACGGATAATGTCTGTTTCAGCGATGCAGAGAATATCTGCCATTTCCCGGAGGGTCATGGTTTCTGTGAGGGTGATCTCCGCTGGTGGTGTTTTCACATCAGGGCGATCGCGCCGTTGTTCTTTCTGAGATTGACCACTACCACCACTGCCAGATCGTTTCGCCGCTGGTTTCTTCGGTTTTGAAGGTGATGGCTTGCTTGGGGAAGGAGACGATGAAGCACTCTTCGGTTTGGGGGGACGGGCAATGGACAAGCTGACAGAAGGCACTTCGGCATTGTTGTTTGTGGTTGTGCCAAAGTCATCGTCATCGTCATCAATGACAACGGGGCGACGCTTGAGTTTGCTGGTTTTTGTCTTCTTGCTTTCGGATTCGTCCTCTTCCTCATCTTCCCAGACTTTACGTTTGCTGGGTTTCGGGCCAATGGCTTTTTTGGGTTTTGCGGCGGGACGCTTGGGGGGAGCGAGAAGGACTTCTGGGGTCGCATCATCATCCCCTTCGACATTGTTGGTATCGGGTTCTTCGTCAAGCTCGGGTTCAATCGCTTGAACGGGGGTGGGCTTTTTACTGACGGTGCCAACAATTTGCGGTTTTGGCCGTAATTTTGGTGCTTTGGCCGGGGCTTCGGCGGTATTTTTCGAGAGGGATTTGGCCCTCACATCGGCTTGGGTTGCCCCACTGCTTGTTTCTGCCGTTGCAGGACTGGCATCGGGCGTCTTGGGAGCAGATGATTTGGGGGTTGGCCGAGGCGGCGGCCCCATGAGCTTGGGTTTCGGGGCAGCGGGGGCTGCTGGTTCTGCTTTGGGGGAAGTTGTCTTGGCCACTGGCTCAGCTTTGGCTCCATTGTTGGCCGGAGACTCTTCTGGTTGTGCAGGTGTCTCCTTTCCTCGACTCGGAGGAGACTGCAATTTCGGACGTTCAAGCTTTTTGGCTGTTGAGGTTGGGTGATTTGCGTCGGCTGATTCTGATTTACTAGCCTGGGGTTTTGCGCCCTGGGGCTGGTGCTGGACGGAGAGAATTTCTTGTTTTTTCTTTCTCTGGGGCCGCTGGGCCTTGGGGGCTTGGGGGCGCTTTTGTGTGGCGATCGCCCGGATTTTATCAGCTTCTTCTGTCGTGATGGTGCTACTGTGACTCTTCACATCAATGGAGAGCTGGCCACAGAATTCTAAAATGTCTTTGTTTTCGAGATCTAGTTCCTTTGAAAGTTCGTAAATTCTAACTTTTTCGTTATTCATCCAATAATGTCCTTAACTACTAGTCGTACAAATTGAGGGTAAGTGAGGGATAGGTGGGTTTAATGTGGATTGTGGGATCTAAATCCAACGGAGATTAGCGGCAATGATGAATGGAAAGGCCTCCGAGCTTGCTAGAGTTCAACAATAAAAAGAAGGTTTAATCTGAATAATTTCAGGGATGATTTTAAATAGCATCGCGCGTCCATAATGGCTTGAGGAGTGGCGATTGTCAGAGCTTTAATTGAGAGAATTTAAGCGTTCTTTTAGGGTTTGATAAATCTCAGGGGAGACGTTCTTTTTGAGCGATCGCCCGAGCCGATCTTTGCGCTGGGCCATTTCTAGACAATGGTGACATTGACAGAGATAGGCGGAACGCCCCATGCCCCGATCTAATTGTACCTGCTGGGATGGATAGACTCGAACCACCCGCCAAAGAGATTGTTTTGGGGCAAGTTTGCGGCAGGCAACACAGCGGCGTAGATTTGGCTCCATGGCAATGGTTGAAATGGCGATCGCCTTTTACATCAAAATTCCCCCCGGAATCTAAGCGTCCGTTGGCGTGGCCTCTTCTTCTAAAGGTTCCGTTTCAGCTTGATCCGGCAGCACAGCAGTTTCCGACTCCACTTCACTGGGTGGGGCTGTCTCTTGTTCGGCGAGGGCGGCTTGTTCTGCCTCGTACTTGGCACTATCTTTAATATCAATTTTCCAGCCCGTCAAGCGTGCGGCCAAACGTACATTTTGCCCTTCTTTACCAATGGCAAGGCTCAGTTGGTTTTCGGGGACTAATACCGTGGCCTGTCGCTCTTCCGCATCAACCAAGATTACCCCATCGACCCGTGCTGGGCTCAGGGCATTGGCAATGTAGGTCGCTGGATCTGGCGACCAACGGATCACATCAATTTTTTCGCCCCGCAATTCATTAACTACGGCTTGGATCCGTGATCCCCGCGCCCCAATACAAGCACCGACAGGATCCACATCCCGCTCTAGGGTATCCACGGCAATTTTTGTGCGGGGGCCAACATAACGGCCGGGGGGATTCGCTTCTCGGGCAACGGCCACAATCCGCACGATTTCTTCTTCGATTTCTGGGACTTCGTTGGCAAACAGGTAAACGACTAAATCTGCGGCGGCGCGGGAAACGACTAACTGGGGGCCACGGTGGGAGCCTTCTTTAACGTGTTTTAAATAGACTTTGTAGGTGGTATTAGCTCGGTAATTGTCGTTGGGGAGCTGCTCCCGTCTGGGTAATTCGGCTTCGGTTTCTGGTTGTCCAAAGGCGCTGGTAACCGCCATCACCACAAAGTTCCGCTCAAAACGGAGGACACGGGCCTGGAGGACTTCCCCTTCTAGTTCTTGGAATTCTTCTTGGACGAGTTTGCGTTGCTGATCCCGTAATTTCTGAAGCAGCACTTGCTTGGTTTGAATCGCGGCCATCCGCCCAAAATCACTCTGTTCGGGGGTGACGTCTAGGATTACGGAATCACCGAGTTGGGCTTCATTGGCGACTTCTTGGACTTCTTGTAGGGCAATTTGATGATCGGAGTTTTCCACTTCTTCGACAATCACCTTGGTGGCCAATACCCGAAAGCCTTCGTCTTCGAGGTCTAGTTCGACTTCAAAGTTATCGAAGTAGTCTTCAGCGAAGGGGGTAGCTTGGTTGAGCGTTAGGGAACGGCGATAGCGCTCATAACCTTTGAGCAGGGCTTCCCGGAGGGCTTCATGGACAGCACTTTGGGGTAAATTGTGGCGATCGCTGATTTCTTCAACGAGGGCGCTTAAACCAGTGAGACTAACAAGGGACATAGAAATTTACGGATAGAAAAAATCGATAAATGAACAAAGCTTGGGGCAGTTTGGGGCAACTAGGGTTGGTCATCTAGTTGTACTTTGGCGACCAGTTCCCGGGGAATGGCGATCGCCTTGCCCTTGAGATTGAGATGGATTGCCGCTTCATCCCGTTCCCGGAGGGTGCCACACCACTCTTTTTGATCTTTGTAAGGAGCATAGGTTTTCACCCGGACAGGAAAGCCCCGGAAGGCGATAAACTCTCGATCTGTGGTGAGGTTGCGGTCGGTGCCAGGGCTAGAGACTTCCAGCACATAGGCCCCAGGAATGATCTCTTGGGCTTCCAGTTGGGGATCGAGTAAGCGACTGAAGCGCTCGCAATCTTCCAGGCCAGTGTCTTGGGAGAGATTCCGGACATCAATTCTGAGGACTGGTGGTTTTTTATTCGTCTGGAACACCACGTCCACCACTTCTAAACCCAACTCTGCAGCAATGGGTTCGGCACAGGTTACGATTCGGGGGATGAGGGGATGAGCCATGGGGAAATCTAGACAACAAAAAAAGCGGGTCAGGCCCACTTCAGGATTTCTTGATCGGGGTGGTATAGATAAAAAATATTTTATCTATCTGCAAATAGTCTAACATTCGCCCGTCACAATGACATAGCTTGGGGCGATCGCCCCCGGTAACAAGTGTTTATTTCTCTGGATTTGTTGCCCCAATCCGTCAGGAGATTTTCTAGGGGGCATCCAAATCTCCCGCTTCAATGTAAAATAATAGACTGTAAATTTTTGAAACCACTTGTGTAAATTTGGGTTTGGAGGCTTCTTTGGTAGAAAGATTTCTTTTAAAGGTACTTTGGTTAGATAAAGACGTGGCGATCGCCGTGGATCAAGTTGTTGGGAAAGGCACCAGTCCTTTGACCGCCTATTTCTTTTGGCCCCGTAACGACGCTTGGCAACAATTAAAAGACGAACTAGAAGCGAAGCACTGGATTTCTGAGGCAGAGCGCATCGAAGTGCTCAACCAAGCCACAGAAGTTATCAACTACTGGCAAGAACATGGCAAAAAGACCAGTATGGCTGAAGCCCAGGCAAAATTCCCTGAAGTGGCCTTTAGCGGCAGTAACTAAAGTCAATTGCCACTGTGCTTGTCTTAAATGTAATCACTATCTAAGTTTTTACGATTGTTATTTTGTAATTAATTTCTATAAAAAAATGGGCAGCTCTAGGGCTGCCTTTTTATTGCAAAATTTTTTGGCCCTGGGGCGACACATTGCCTATGCCATGCCACCAGCCGCCATGTAGCGGGCCCGGGTCCGCTTGAGTTCTTTGCGGGCATCAAGGATTGCTTTACGATCTGCCGCATTGACTTGATCAAGTTGTGCCTTTGCACTTTCAAAGGCCTTGCGGGCTTCCTCAAGATCGATGTCTTGACCCTTGGCTGCAGTGTTAACCAGCACCTTTACTTCATTGGCTTCTACCTCAGCAAAGCCATCGGTAATTGCGATGTTCTCCCAACCACTGGTCCGGACGCGAATGACGCCGGATTCGAGGGCTGTGAGGAGGGGCGCGTGGCCCGACAAAATACCGATTTGACCAGAACTACTGGGGAGGATGACTTCTTCGACACTGTCATCCAGTACCGTCCGGTCTGGGGTGATCACTCGTACTTTTAAAGCCATTTGCTTAAATCTAATTCAAAAAATAAGGAAAATTCTGACGTTCAAGGTCAGCACCCCGCAGAACGGTAGCACTGACCTGATGTCTTAGGCGAAGCAGGGTTTAGCCTTGCTCTTTGAGCTTCTTGCCTTTGGCGATCGCCTCTTCGATGTTGCCAACGAGGTAGAACGCCTGCTCAGGTAGATCATCTAATTCACCAGAGAGGATGCGCTTGAAGCCTTCAATGGTTTCTTCAAGGGTCACATACTTACCAGGAGAACCGGTAAATACCTCTGCCACGAAGAAAGGCTGAGACAAGAAACGCTCAATCTTCCGGGCCCGGTCTACGGTCAGACGGTCTTCTTCAGAAAGTTCGTCCAAACCAAGAATCGCGATGATGTCCTGGAGTTCCTTATAGCGCTGGAGGGTAGACTGTACCGCACGCGCCGTGTTGTAGTGGTCTTCACCCACGATGCTGGGCTGAAGCATTGTACTGGTGGAATCAAGGGGATCCACAGCAGGATAAATCCCTTTGGAAGCCAAAGCACGGGAAAGTACAGTAGTACCGTCGAGGTGAGCGAAGGTGGTTGCCGGAGCAGGGTCAGTCAAGTCATCCGCAGGAACATAAACTGCTTGGATCGAGGTGATAGAACCTTCCTTGGTGGAGGTAATGCGCTCTTGGAGATCCCCAACGTCAGTACCGAGGGTGGGCTGATAACCTACCGCAGAAGGCATCCGACCGAGCAGTGCCGATACCTCAGAACCAGCCTGGACAAAGCGGAAAATGTTGTCAACGAAAAGCAGTACGTCCTGCTTGTTTACATCACGGAAATATTCCGCCATGGTCAAACCAGACAGACCAACCCGCATCCGGGCTCCGGGGGGCTCGTTCATCTGACCGTACACGAGGGCGATCTTGGAATCGTTGAGGTTATCGGGGTTGATAACGCCAGATTCGATCATTTCGTTGTAAAGGTCATTCCCTTCACGGGTCCGTTCCCCTACACCAGCGAATACAGACACACCACCGTGGTTGGTGGCGATGTTGTTGATCAGCTCCATCATGATGACGGTTTTACCAACACCAGCACCACCAAAGAGACCAATTTTCCCACCACGACGGTAGGGAGTAAGAAGGTCAACAACTTTAATGCCCGTTTCAAACACAGAAGGAGCTGTGTCAAGTTCGGTCAGCTTAGGAGCAGGGCGGTGGATCGGAGAAGTTTCTTCTGCGCCAACTTCGCCTTTTTCGTCTACGGGTTCACCGAGAACGTTGAAAATCCGACCGAGGGTTTTCTTCCCTACGGGAACGCTGATGGGAGCACCAGTGTCGAGGATATCCATGCCGCGAACGAGACCGTCGGTGGAGCTCATGGCAACGGCCCGGACTTGGTTGTCGCCGAGCAACTGTTGAACTTCACAGGTGAGGTTGATTTCTTGACCGTAGGGGTTTTTTCCTTGGATTTTTAAAGCGTTATAAATCCGAGGCATTTTGCCACTGGGGAACTCTGCGTCAATGACAGGGCCAATGATCTGAGTGATTTTACCTAAAGTTTTTTCTTGTGTAGCTACCATGCTTCTCTATTATCGATTGGTTTCGCTCTAGGCCAAATGCTGGCTTTGTTCCTAAAGTTTTAACCAAATGTAAAAATTTGCCATACTCAGGGTACCATCTCTTGGGATTAAGTAAACAAGATTCGACAGAGGGCCAGGGAGCTTGATCTATAAGGCTTAAACCGGGGCGAGGGGGGATTGTTTCGGCAGGCCGATCGCCCTAGGAAATTGGGGGGCTGTGGTCTGTTTTTTCTCGATGTAGAGACAGGTGCGCTGGCCTTGGGTGATTGGGGTTGTAAATTGCTGTACGGCTAGGAGTTGACCACCACATTGGGCGATCGCCCCTTGGAGTTGTTCTGTTTCGGCCTCAGACCATTGACCCCGATAGAGAACCGCGAGGCCGCCAATTTTGAGTAGGGGCAAGAGATATTCCACACAGAGGGAGGCTTTACCCACGGCGCGGATCGTCGCGATGTCATAGCTTTCCCGGTATTTTGGGTCTTGACCCAGGGTTTCAGCCCGGTCAGCGATGCCAAGGGTGTTCAGTTGGAGGGTTTGGCTCAGTTCAACGAGGAAATTAATTTTTTTGCGGGTGGCATCGAGCAGGGTAATTTGCCACTCAGGAAAGGCGATCGCCAAGGGAATGCCGGGAAAGCCGCCCCCAGTGCCCACATCGATGACTTTTTGGGGCTGGGTTAAACGCTCCGCCAATACGTCTAGTTTCAAAGCGGCGTAGGAATCCCACAAATGTTTTTCCCAAAAGTCTTCTGGAGACGTGATTCGGGTCAGATTCAGCCGCTGGTTGCCGTCGCAAATGCCGTGGTAAAGGGCAGCAAGGGCCGGATAGTGGGAGGAATCGGGTTGCCAAAGGTGAGGATCGCCATAGCGTTGAAATAAGTTACGAAATTGGGCTTCGATGTCGTTCATGGTTTCTGGGAAAAATAAAGCCTAAATTGTTGATTGGCTGGGAATTTGGAGGCGTTGGTAAGCGGTGACGAGACTGTGGTGATCGCCCACATTGCCAGGAAACAGTACCACGGGTAACAGGGGAAATTGTGGGTGATCATGCTCCGTTTGCACGAGGCAACAACCAGGGATGATTTGGCCGCGCAATTGGATCACTGGAACCCGCAAACCTTTTTGGAGCAGCGCATTGGTGGTGTTACCGCCTTTACTAATTACAAAGCCGAGATCTGCGGGCAACTGGGCAAGAATTTTAAGGAATAGAGCCGTGATATTTTTCCCAAATTCAAGGTTATGTTGGGCTTGGTCGCTGGCCACCACTTGCCGACTGGTAAAGAGTACGGGGGTTTGTCCGGCTTGGCGAATTTTGGGGATCTGCTCTAGCATCGCTACTGCTAGTTGATCACGGCCTAGGGATGTTTGGCACAGCTCTACGTCGATTTCAATGCCGACAACACCTGCTAATTGCAGTAATTCCGCGAGTTGTACAGTTGTTTTTTGTGTGTGGGAACCGACAATAATCAGTCCGGGTTGGGGCGATCGCCGCACGGTAAAACTTTTTTCCGGCGGAATCGGTTGGGGGCCAAGATCCGCAAGAGAAGTAAGCAAACTGGCGGCACTGCGAAAGAGAAACTTTTTGCCTTGGTGAATCGCTTGGAATAGCGCCGGAACTAGACGATCAAAATCAGCCTGTTGTTCGCCGTCGAGGACAACGTATTTGCCATTCTGAAGCTCGCGGAAATAGTCAAGGAGAGTTTCAGGTAAATTCCCTGGACTGAGACAATCCACCTGAGCCGCCGTCACTGCGCCCTGGGTTTTCGTCGCGATGAAATCGGGTAAAAAACTATTCTGGAAGCCAAAAAGGCGATCGCCCGCAAATTCTGTCTCAGCCACGGGGATCAAGCGTTCATTTTCCTGGACATAGTGAATGCCGTTGCGGGTAATGCGGCCCCCCTCAAAAAATGCTGGGGCAAAAAAACAGGCATCAAACGGCCCTAATACGTTGGCGATCGCCTCGGTTTCAGCGGGAAAATGGCCCCTCAAGGTGGAATCCGAGCGACTGACGATCAGATATTCCTGGATATTTTCCTGGGTCAGGGCAATTTTGAGATTCCGACAAACTGCTGTGGTGGTGGCGATCGCCTCTGGTTCTGTCAAAGCGCGGGTATTCGCCAAAATAAATAGAATGGGGGCCGGATCCCGTAAACCCAACCGCAACGTGTCCACATCCCAACGCAATAGTAATGGACAACTATGCACCGTTTGGGAGCCCGTCGGGTCATCATCAAACACAATAATTTTTGCTGTCATGGTCACTTTCTCCCAGAAACCATGGAGACCGGATCGGCGATCGCGTTTGTCTGGGACACTAGGGCCAAGGCTTGCTCAATAATTTCTCGTCCCACCGTCGTTCCTCGACCCTCCTCCGTGATAAACCGTTTCCAGGCTTTGGTGCCGGGCTGGCCTAAAAACAGCGACAACATGTGACGGCTAATGCTGTGGAGTTTCACCCCGGCTTTTGTGGCACGTTCAATGTAGGGCAACATCTCTTCAACAATTTCATGGCGGCTTTTGGGCTGAATCGCTTCCCCGTAGATATCGCGGTCCACCGTCGCAAACAGATAGGGGTTGTCATAGGCTGCCCGCCCCACCATTACGGCATCCACTTGGGTTAAATGGGTTTGAATGTGTTCTAGCGTCGTAATGCCGCCATTGATCTCGATCCAGAGGTGAGGAAAGTCTTGTTTTAACCGATAAACATCTGCATAACGTAAAGGTGGTACCGTGCGATTTTCCTTTGGGCTTAAACCCTGTAGCCAGGCTTTGCGGGCATGGACAGAAAAGCGATCGCATCCGGTTGCCGAGACAATCTCGATAAAGCGGCAGAGGTCTGCGTAACTATCTTGTTCATCGACGCCAATGCGATGTTTCACTGTAACGGGAATATTGACGGCCCCCTGCATCGCCGCTACACAATCGGCCACCAACTCCGGCTGGGTCATCAAACAAGCCCCAAAATTGCCCTGTTGCACCCTCGGACTGGGACAGCCCACATTGAGATTAATTTCGTCGTAACCCCAGTCTTCGCCCACCTTGGCACATTCGGCTAATTCCTTGGGATTATCGCCCCCCAATTGGAGGGAAATGGGATGTTCTGCGGCATCAAAGTCTAAAAGCTTGGGGCGATCGCCATGGATAATCGCCTGGGTGGTAATCATCTCCGTGTAGAGTAATGTCCGTCGGGTAATCCGGCGCATCAAGTAACGAAAATGGCGATCGGTGCGATCCATCATCGGCGCTACACTTAACAAATGGGGACAAACCACGGTATTGATCCTCTGCGACATAAACCAAAACGGATGAAGAAATATTCAACGGAAATTTCAGCCAATCCTAGAACAAAACAGAAACCAGCCAACAGGCTACAATGCGATGTATTCTCAACGCTAACTGATTTCTTTAGAGCAATGCCCCATGGCTGTTTTTGACGATATCCAATCTGCAGGAAAGGGAGAAGTGATGGTTTATGCTCCCTACTATCCAAAAAATAAACAAAAAACACTGCCCAAAGCCCTCGGACTATACCAGATCGGCTCCGTTGAGGGGAAACGGGTGATCGAAAAAGGAGAAAGTATCCCCTTTGTGGCCAGTTGGTATGTCTCTAAATTACCGTCGGAAATGACCAGTTGTCGCCTTCAATTTGCGGCCCAGGCGGATCTCAGTTACAGCGTGACATTACCAAACCACCAGTTTGTAGATTACCTCATTGATCTCTTAATTGGCTTCGGCCGTGACGGGGCCATTGACTTTCCTAAGGATTTTTATCGGGAACTTCTGGGCCTAAAAAAAGAATAGCGTCCTGGTTTGCTCAGTCGCGAAATTCCGTTATTGTGGAGGCTAAAGAATGTGAGCTTCTAAAGGAGTAGTGGGTGTGACCAATTCAACCCAACATATCGTCGTTGCTTCTACCGAACCCTACAGTGGGAAATCTGCTGTGCTACTTGGGTTGGTACAGAGCCTTAAGCAAAAAGGCATCTCTGTGGCCTACAGTAAGCCCATCGGTACAGTTTGGCATGACGAGCAGAATGGGCGTTTCACCCGCATCGAAGATGATCTCCGGTTCCTTGGGGAAGCCTTTGGTCTTAAGGAAACGGAAGTGCGATCGCCGGTACTTTTTCTGGATGAGGCAACGGTGGCCCAGCGACTCACGGGTCAAGACCAAACCGATTATCCTCAAAAATTAAAGGATGATCTAGGGGCGATCGCCAGTGACATCACCTTTATCGAAGCCCCCAAAAGTCTCTGGGAAGGGAGTTTATTTAACCTCTCTGCCGGGGAAATTGCGGCGACCCTAGGGGCCAAAATCCTCTTGGTCATCCCCTACCACCACAAGCTTTTAGTTGATAGTTTGTTGACAATTTATCGGTTCCTGGGCGATCGCCTCATGGGAGTGGTGATTAACAAAATTCCCCCCGAAGCCCTCGAAACCGCCGAGACACAAATTAAGCCCTTCTTGGCCCAGCGGGGTATTGATGTCTATGGCCTTGTCCCCGCCGACCGGATCCTCCGGAGTGTAACAGTGCGGGAATTGGTGAAGCGCCTCAATGCGGAAGTTCTTTGTCGGGCTAATCGCCTAGATCTGATGGTCGAAAGTCTCACCATTGGCGCGATGAACGTTAACTCTGCCTTGAAATATTTCCGGCAACGACAAAATATGGCGGTGGTCACTGGGGGCGATCGCACTGATCTGCAACTGGCAGCCCTAGAAACCTCCACCCAATGTCTGATCCTGACAGGCCATGTCGCCCCCCAAGAAATTATTCTCAACCGCGCCGAAGACCTAGAAATCCCAATTCTGTCGGTGGACTATGACACCCTGACCACCGTCGAAATCATCGACCAAGCCTTTAACCATGTGCGCCTCCAGGAGCCGATTAAAGTAGAAGTGGCCCAGACCCTATTCCAAAAGCATTTTGACTTCGAGCGTTTCTTAGCCCAGATGCCCTTTCCCGTTGCCTAGAACCTTTGCCAACGCTTATGCTTAGATCCTAGATACCAGCGACTTTTTGTAATTTCCTATCCTCAAGTTCCATGCAAGCTGTAGAGCGTCCTGTGCAAACGACCGATTCCCTTGTGGATACCACTATCCATCGCCGGAAAACCAGAGCTGTCAAGGTGGGCAATGTCACCATCGGCAGTGATTATCCTGTGGTTGTCCAGTCGATGATCAACGAAGATACCCTTGACATAGAGGGCTCCGTCGCGGCAATCCGCCGACTTCATGAAATTGGCTGTGAAATCGTCCGGGTAACTGTTCCGAGTATGGCCCACGCCCGTTCCCTGGCTCAGATCAAAGCGAAGCTCGCCGAGACCTACCAGGCAGTGCCAATTGTGGCGGATGTCCACCATAACGGCATGAAAATTGCTCTGGAAGTTGCCAAACACGTGGATAAAGTGCGCATCAATCCCGGTCTTTATGTTTTTGAACAGGCCAGTGGCGATCGCACTGGTTATACCGAAGCAGAATTTGCGGCCATTGGTGAAAAGATTCGTGAAACCCTCGAACCCTTGGTGGTTTCCCTGCGGGATCAAGGCAAAGCCATGCGCATCGGCGTCAACCATGGTTCCCTCGCCGAGCGAATGCTCTTCACCTACGGGGATACTCCCGAAGGCATGGTCGAATCAGCCCTAGAATTTATTCGGATTTGTCAGTCCCTCGATTTCCATAACCTGATCATTTCCATGAAGGCATCCCGTGTTCCGGTGATGTTGGCCGCCTATCGCCTCATGGCTAAACGAATGGATGAACTCGGCATGGATTATCCCCTCCACCTGGGCGTAACCGAAGCTGGAGATGGAGAATATGGCCGCATTAAATCTACCGCAGGCATTGGGACGCTCCTGGCGGAAGGCATTGGCGACACAATCCGTGTTTCCCTCACGGAAGCACCGGAAAAGGAAATTCCCGTCTGCTATAGCATCCTCCAAGCCCTAGGCCTACGGAAAACCATGGTGGAATACGTCGCCTGCCCTTCCTGTGGCCGGACGCTTTTTAACCTCGAAGAAGTGCTCCACAAGGTGCGCGAAGCGACAAATCACCTCACGGGTCTAGATATTGCCGTAATGGGTTGTATCGTCAATGGCCCCGGTGAAATGGCCGATGCGGACTATGGCTATGTGGGGAAAACGCCCGGTGTAATTTCCCTATACCGTGGTCGGGAAGAAATCCGCAAAGTCCCCGAAGCCCAAGGGGTTGAAGAACTGATTAACCTAATCAAAGCTGATGGTCGCTGGGTTGATCCGCCCCAATAGTTTTTGACAGAAATTCTCTCAATCATTTGTCACCCAGGCGATATCAATTTATCCCCTGGGTTTTTTCTCGTATCCGATCAATAAACCGATTAATGCAGCAGTGAAACCCTGAATATTCAAACTGTTAATGGCAGGGATTTTCTATGGCGATCGCCGACTAATCTTCAGCGTCCTCAGGGTAACGGGCATCGTAGGCAGGACGTTCTGCTTCACTGACGAGGTGTTTTAGGGCATCCAGACGAGAATTAAGCAGGAGTTGAGCAACGGTGGCTACATCCCCTTCTTTGATCTGCATGGAAGCAAGGGAATCAAAGAGTTTTTGGTAACACTGGTTGAGCTCGTGGTGTAGCTGAAAACGAATTTCGGAGGTATCACGCATGGGCCTGGGGTTGATCAAGTCTGAAAAGAGCATGTACTTTTTCATAACACGCTCCCTTTCACAAGTTAAAGCGCGGCAATATATATTGATTTTCTCAAGAGCAGCGCCTACCGTTTTAATCGAGTCGTTCGAGCATGGAACCGGGGCACCAATCGGTAAAGCCATCAACGGTAAACACGACGTAATCAACCCCGTAGGCGTCCCAATAATCCACTACTTTGCCCTGTTTTTGCTCTGGATCTGCCCGGCGTTGCACAAGGCAACCAAGGGGGAACTCCTGGGCGATCGCCTTATCTTTCAAATCCCTGAGCTTAAGAATGCGGCCTTGCTGATCTGCCGATAATTGTTTCCAGGCGATCGCCTTAAAGTCGGGGTAGGCTTGAGTGAGCAGTTCAATTTCTGCCCAGGTTTGGGCTTGGGTGAGACATTCCGACAACTGTTCGGGGGATTCAATTACAGGGACAGGGGTCATAGCAAGCTTCAAAATTTAACGGGATTGGAACGGATTTTGCACCATGGTTTTTGTGACTTGGGCTGCCGCTTGATCGAGGGCTTCTACTTCAGCGGCGCTTAGGTGCCAACCCAATGCCCCAGCATTTTCCTGGGCTTGGGTGAGATTTTTTGCCCCCGGAATCGGCATTGTCCCTTTACAAATACACCAGTTTAAAGCGACCTGGGCCATGGTTTTTTGGTGCAGCGCCATCAGCTCCTGTAAACAGCTCTGCAACGGGGCCATGTTCGGCAAAACTTGCTTGAAAACTCGCCGTCGTAAACCTTTGGGTAGCGGTTTATCTAAGCTGTATTTTCCCGTCAACAGACCAAGGGCCAGGGGACTATAGGCGATTAACTGAATCCCCAATTCGTCGCATACGGCTTTGACGTCATATTTCAGTACCGGATCCGTTGAAAGCAAAGAATACTGCACCTGCAATGTCCGAATCGGTACGCCCCAATCCTGAAACCAACGGTGCACTTCCCGGAGTCGCTTGCCACCATAGTTGGATAACCCTACGCCTTTCACCTGACCCGTTTCGTACAGTTTTGCCAAACCCCGCAATAATCGTTTTTCTTGCCAAGGGGCATAATTTGCCGTTGACCAATGCATTTGCACTAGATCAATTGGCCGCTGGAGGCGTTTTGCGGAGGCGGCCCCAGCCCGCTTCATGGAGCCAGCGGTGAGCCGCCAAGGATAAGGAGCCAGTTTAGTCGCCAGAATGATTTCCTGTTGGTGACGGCCAGTGTAGGCTTGGGAAAATTGCCCCAAAAGGCTTTCACTACGACCGCTTAAACGCCCGGTTCCATAGGAATCCCCCGTATCAAAGAGGGTAATGCCGCTGGTCACACAGAAATTAAACACCTGTTGTAGTTCTTGATCCATGCTGGGTTGGTACCCCCACAGCAGGCGATTGCCCCAGGCCCAGGTGCCACAGCCCATGGCGGGGAGAATAAGTTGCTCGCGCATAACATCAGTTTGAATGGAGTGAAATACTGAGAAAAAGTCAGGAAAAGCTGATTAGCGCCGACTGAAAATTTGCCAGCAAACCAGTAGGGTAACGCCAAAATAACCGGCGATCGCCACCCAATCTAACACCGCAGTCTCCATCGCCATAATCCTCCTAGAACGATTCATTCTCCCACCAAAGCAGGTTTGCGCCCTATAAAAATAACTTGAATCTCCCCAGACACAACCCACAAATCCCCATCTTTAGCCCTTTTACAGCCTTCGCCCTGGGTCATGGGGAACTTTTTAAGGATTGTGACAATGGCGTGATATGATTGCACGTGGTTTGTACTGTTTCCCTTGTACAAAGCAATATAGACAGTCAAATAAACTGATCAAAACCCTTGATCTTCTAAACCTGCTGAGCGTGAATTCATCTGAGTCTCAAAGCCAATCAGACATTCCCAACTCTTCTAACTCAACCTTAGAAAACAATGGGGATTCGGCAAGTAACACCCCAATGGACGAGTACTATCAGCTCAAACAGTCCATTTTTTTTGTGACTCTTGCCATCAGTGGGGCGATCGCCCTGTTGGTCTGGTACTTTTATTCTGCCCAAACAGCAGTGAGTTATCTCATTGGTGCTGGCGTTGGAATAATTTATTTGAGACAGTTGGCAAAAAGCGTAGAAAAAATCAGTAGCACTAATCCCAGAACCGGTTCCGGTCGCCTAGCCCTTTTTATCGGCTTGATCGTCATCGCAACCCAACTGGAGCAACTGGAAATTCTCCCCGCTTTTTTAGGGTTCATTACCTATAAACTTGCCATCATTGTTTATGTGCTGCCAAATAGTTTACTTATCGCAGACAAAACAAATTAGAATTCCGCCCTAGCCCTTGATTGTCGAAAGAAAGAACCGGGGAAAGATCATCAAATGGAAATGCTTAATAGTTTAACTACATTTAGTTTATTTCCCCTTGCTGAACTCGAAGTCGGCAAACATTTTTATTGGGAACTCGGTGGCTTAAAAGTTCACGGACAGGTACTAATGACCTCTTGGTTCGTTATTGCTGTACTCGTGCTTGCTTCGATCCTAGCAACCCGTAATGTTCAGCGTGTCCCTGGTGGTTTCCAAAACTTCATGGAATACGCCCTCGAATTTATTCGGGATCTGGCTAAAAACCAGCTAGGCGAAAAAGAATATCGTCCTTGGGTGCCCTTCATTGGAACATTGTTCCTCTTCATCTTCATTGCCAACTGGTCCGGTGCCCTTGTGCCTTGGAAAATCATTGGTTTACCCGAAGGTGAATTGGCCGCTCCCACTAACGACATTAACACCACCGTAGCCCTAGCTCTGTTGACTTCCTTGGCATACTTTTATGCCGGGTTCAAAAAGCGTGGAATTGGTTACCTGAAAAAATATTTGGAACCAACCCCTATCCTGCTTCCAATTAACATTCTGGAAGATTTCACCAAGCCCCTCTCCCTGAGCTTCCGTCTTTTCGGAAACATCCTCGCGGACGAACTGGTGGTTGGTGTACTGGTTTTCTTGGTTCCCCTGATTATTCCTTTACCCTTGATGGCACTCGGTTTATTTGCCAGTGCGATCCAAGCGTTGATTTTTGCGACCCTCGCCGCAGCCTACATTGCTGAAGCGATGGAAGGTCATCACTAAGGGAAGGTTTGACTTCAGGATTATTGATAAAAGCCCGAAGGCTAGCTAGAAATTTCAACTTGATTTGTGTTTCTGGTCACTTTTTCTGTTAATTTTTTTGACGGGGATCTGTTTTAGAGACCTGTTTATACCCACTTCAATAACATCGAAAGGAAAAAATTATGGATTCTTTAACTGCTGCTGCTTCTGTTATTGCTGCTGCTCTTGCTGTTGGTCTTGCGGCGATCGGCCCTGGTATTGGTCAAGGTAATGCTGCGGGTAGTGCAGCCGAAGGGATTGCCCGTCAACCCGAAGCGGAAGGCAAAATCCGCGGTACTCTCCTCCTCAGCTTGGCTTTTATGGAAGCTTTAACCATCTACGGTCTTGTTGTTGCCCTCGTTCTTTTGTTTGCAAACCCCTTTGCATAAAAAGATACCGGACTGGGTTTAGGTCATTCGAGGCTGATTTAAAGGCAGCTCACCTGGATGACCTAGGCCCCGTTTTTCCATGGGACAATGGGGTAACCCCCTAGATGTATAAACTCTATAAGACCCAAACACGGTGGGGTCAATTGATAAATGACACACTGGACAATTGTTTTAGCAACTGAAGCAGTCGAGAAAACCGCTGAGGGTGGTCTTTTTGATTTTGACGCAACGCTCCCCGTGATGGCCATTCAGTTTTTGGTCTTGGCGGCGTTGTTAAATAAGCTTTTTTATAAGCCTATTGGTCAAGCGATTGACGACCGTTCCGATTACATTCGCACCAACTTAGTGGACGCGAAAGAACGTCAGCAAAAGGCGGAGGACTTAGCCGCTCAATATGAGCAAGAACTCCGTGATGTGCGTCGTGAAGCCCAGGATGTAATTGCAAAAGCTCAGGCTGAAGCTCAAAAGGTCGTAGCAGATGAAGTGAAGTCTGCCCAGGCTGAGGCTTTGGCGGAGCGGGAAAAAGCAGCTCTGGAAATCGAGGCACAACGGGAATCTGCGTTCAAATCCCTTGAACAACAAGTTGATTCTTTAAGCCAGGCGATCGCCTCCAAATTAGTTGGGGCAAAGCTTTAGGGTAGTGCGGTTTTCGCTGCCTAGATGGGAACTCTTGAAGATTTCAAGTTTTTATATCTTTAAGAAAAAGAGTTATCCATTTTTAGATGTATACACCATAAGCAAATAGCGCTGGGGTAGATCGATATCATGGGAATTATTTCCTACCTTGCCACCGCATCGGAGGGTGGTTTTCATTTAAACTTCGACATTTTAGAAACAAACATTATCAACCTTGCGATCATCATTGGGGTTCTGTACGTCTATGGGAGCAAGTTTATTGGCAATATTTTAGAGACGCGCAAAAGCAAAATTGTCGCCGATCTAGAAGACGCTGAAAACCGCGCGAAAAAAGCCCAAGAAGCACTGACAAAAGCCCAGAAAGATCTCGAACAGGCCCAGGCCCAGGCTGCCAAGATTCGGGAAGACGCTAAGGTTGCCGCAGAAAAAACCAAACAAGACATCTTGGCCAAAGGTCGCGATGAAGTTGAAAAACTCAAGGCCTCTGCGGTTAAAGAATTAAGCACAGAACAAGCGAAAGTAATCACCGAGCTGAAGCGACGGGTTGCAGAACTTGCTCTGGCAAAAGTGGAAGCTCAATTGCGGTCTGATTTGGATGAGTCTGCTCAAGCCAAGTTAGTTGATCGCAGCATTGCACAACTGGGAGGTGGCGCATGAAAGGCAACACAATGATTGCTCAGGTCGTTGAGCCCTATGCTGGTGCCCTGATGACCCTTGCGCAAGAGACCAATAAAGTCGAGGCATTTGCAGAAAATTGTCGGGCTTTACTGTCACTCTTCCAAGAGTCTGCGGAGTTCCGGTCTTTTGTGATGAATCCTTTGGTCAAAGCAGAGGATAAAAAAGGTGTTCTCCAAGGGGTTTGTGGCCAGGATGTAGATACCTACTTCCTCAACTTTTTGTTTTTGCTTGTGGATCGTCGGCGTATTGTTTTCCTCGAAGGCATTTGTCAGGAATTCGTCGCCCTCCAGCGGAAACTGAACAATATTGTTCTCGCTGATGTCACGAGTGCGCAACCGTTGACCACTGACCAAGAAGCAGCGATCGCCGATCAAGTCAAACAAATGACCGGGGCCAATGCCGTCGAATTGAACATTAGCACCGATGCCGATTTGATTGGTGGTGTCGTGATCAAAGTCGGTTCCAAGGTCTTTGACGCTAGCTTGCGGGGCCAACTCCGGCGGATCAGCATGGATCTATTAGGCTCAAACTAAGCTGGTGCCAATTTTTTGGATCTGTTTTAACACCGGCCACTTAACTTTAAAAGTGTCTCAATAGACTGTCTCTAGAATTAACCTTATTTAACAGTACAGACATGATTAGTATCAGACCCGACGAAATTAGTAGCATTATTCGTCAACAAATTGAGTCCTACGACCAAAAAGTTCAAGTCGATAACGTCGGCACCGTACTTCAAGTCGGTGATGGGATTGCTCGGATCTATGGTCTTGAGCAGGCCATGGCCGGTGAATTGCTTGAGTTTGAAGATGGCACCGTAGGGATCGCCCTCAACCTTGAAGAAGACAACGTCGGTGCCGTATTGATGGGCGACGGTCGTGACATTCAAGAAGGCAGTAGTGTGAAGTCCACTGGCCGGATTGCCGAAATCCCCGTCGGTGAAGCCATCGTTGGCCGTGTTGTCGATGCACTTGCTCGTCCTATCGATGGAAAAGGCGACATTGACGCCACCGATACCCGCCTCATCGAATTCATGGCCCCTGGGATTATTGCCCGTCGCTCTGTCCATGAACCGATGCAGACTGGGATTACCGCAATTGACGCGATGATTCCCGTCGGTCGGGGTCAGCGGGAATTAATCATTGGTGACCGTCAAACTGGTAAAACTGCCGTTGCGGTTGACACAATCATCAACCAGAAGGGTGAAGATGTAATTTGTGTGTACGTGGCCGTTGGTCAAAAGGCGTCCACCGTTGCTCAAGTTGTTTCGACCCTCGAATCTAAGGGCGCTTTAGATTACACCGTCGTTGTTGCTGCGAATGCTAACGATCCGGCAACTCTCCAGTACCTTGCTCCCTACACTGGTGCGGCGATCGCCGAGCACTTCATGTACCAAGGTAAGGCAACCCTCGTTGTGTACGATGACCTTACCAAGCAAGCCCAAGCGTACCGCCAAATGTCCTTGCTGCTCCGTCGTCCCCCCGGACGTGAAGCATATCCCGGTGACGTTTTCTACTTGCACTCTCGCCTGTTAGAACGGGCGGCAAAACTTAGCGATGAGCTCGGTGGTGGTAGCATGACCGCTCTGCCGATCATTGAAACCCAAGCCGGTGACGTTTCTGCTTACATTCCCACCAACGTTATTTCGATTACCGACGGTCAAATTTTCTTGTCTTCTGACCTGTTCAACGCGGGTTTCCGGCCGGCAATCAACGCGGGTATCTCTGTATCCCGGGTTGGTTCTGCGGCTCAAACCAAAGCAATGAAAAAAGTTGCCGGTAAGCTGAAGTTGGAATTGGCCCAGTTCGCAGAACTCGAAGCCTTTGCTCAATTCGCTTCTGACCTAGATGCAGCAACCCAAAACCAGTTGGCTCGGGGTCAGCGTCTGCGTCAGATCCTCAAGCAGCCCCAAAACTCTCCCCTCTCCGTTGCGGAGCAGGTGGCAATTGTTTACGCAGGTTTGAACGGCTATCTCGACGAGATTCCTGTAGATAGAGTGGTTGAGTTTACCACTGGCCTCCGTCAGTACCTCGCCACCAGCAAAGCTCGGTACGGTGAAATCATTGCCAACGATAAGGTGCTCTCTGAAGAAGCAGAGAACCTCCTCAAAGAGGCGATCGCCGAGCACAAGCAAAGTTTCGCCGCTGCGGCCTAAGCAGATGATCATGTCGTCTGTGGCCTATGGCTAGCATCACCAGGGGTTGCAGGCGACCCAGAATCGAACTAAGGGATATTACTCATGCCAAACCTAAAGGGGATTCGCGACCGGATTCAATCCGTCAAAAATACCAAGAAAATTACCGAAGCGATGCGTCTGGTGGCCGCGGCAAAAGTACGTCGTGCCCAAGAACAGGTGACTTCCACCCGTCCCTTTGCTAACACCCTCTTGCAGGTACTCTATAGCCTCAAGAGTCGTCTCCGCCTTGAAGAAGCAGATTTGCCTCTCCTCAAGCAACGGGAAGTAAAGTGTGTCGGTCTGTTGGTTATCACCGGCGATCGCGGCCTGTGCGGTGGCTACAACGCCAACATTATCCGCAAAGCCGAACGAAGAGCAAAAGAATTAGCCGCAGCCGGTATCAACTATAAGTTTGTGCTGGTGGGCCGTAAAGCGGTGCAATATTTCCAGAATCGCCAAGCCCCCGTTGCTAAAACCTATGCTGGTTTAGAACAAATTCCTTCAGCAGCAGAAGCGTCGGACATTGCCGATGAATTGCTCTCTTTGTTCCTCTCAGAAGAGGTGGACAAAATTGAACTGATTTACACACGCTTTGTGTCTTTGATTAGTTCCCAGCCCGTTGTGCAAACCCTGTTGCCTTTGGTACCTGAAGCGCTCACCAATCCTGACGACGAAACTTTCAACCTGATTACTCGCGGTGGTAAGTTCCAAGTCGAACGGGAAAAGGTAGCGACAGAAGTTAAGGAACTGCCTGCAGATATGATCTTTGAACAGGATCCGAAGGACATTTTGAACGCTTTGTTGCCGCTATATCTCAGTAACCAACTACTGCGGGCGCTCCAGGAAGGAGCAGCGAGTGAGTTGGCAGCGCGGATGACGGCGAT
Organism: Picosynechococcus sp. PCC 7002; assembly: GCF_963860125.1. Taxonomy (NCBI): domain Bacteria; kingdom Bacillati; phylum Cyanobacteriota; class Cyanophyceae; order Chroococcales; family Geminocystaceae; genus Picosynechococcus; species Picosynechococcus sp. PCC 7002. Next base: position 763,772 of record NZ_CAWLFA010000001.1, on the reverse strand, counting down.
GAACAATGCCAGTGACAACGCTTCTGATCTGATGAAAACCCTGACATTGTCCTATAACAAGGCCCGTCAGGCTGCCATTACCCAGGAACTGTCAGAAGTCGTAGCCGGTGCAAATGCACTCTAAAAGACGAACAAGTCATTTCCATTACCGTCACTAACTTCAACAGTTACTTGAAGGCGGTACTAATAATATAGGAAGGGTGGCATAACCATGTCACTCTTTTTTTGTCGTGGTCTGGGGAAGCGATCGCCAAAGAGTTTTAAGGAGTTTTTAGAGGGGATCAATTTACTGACCAAAGGAGATTTTTTGGGGTGAATTTTAATTGAAATATTGAGCCGTCAAGAATCCGTCCCAGACCCATCACCTTGGCAAACGCCTCTGGAAACGTCAAAATAGAATATTGAAATGTCAATTGTGGGTTCCATTTGTGAGTCAAGTTCGCACCGTTTCCGATACGAAGCGTGATTTTTATACACACCATACTCGGCCAATTAATTCGATTTTTCGGCGCGTCGTCGAAGAACTTTTGGTCGAAATGCATTTACTGTCGGTAAACGCCGATTTTCGCTACGATCCTTTCTATGCGCTGGGCGTCGTCACTTCCTTTGAGCGCTTTATGCAAGGCTATCGCCCAGAGGCGGATAAAGTTTCTATTTTCCAAAGCATGTGCCAAGCGATTGGGGGCGACGCCAACCGTTACAAAGAAGATGCAATGGCCCTGGTTGAACTGGCAAAACGTTGTTCTGGGACGCAACTAATTGAGTGCTTCCGGCAAGATGTTCCCCCCGAAGGTGCCCAGGAATTATGGGAAAAAATTGAGGCGATCGCCAAAAATGATCACTTCAAATATAGTCGGTTGTTTGCCATTGGCGTCTATACTTTTTTGGGTGAATCAGAGCCACAACTCCTTGAGGACACCGAGAAGCGCGATGAAATGCTGACCACGGTCACCGCAGGTCTGAATCTCCCTGAGGAGAAAATGAAAAAAGACTTAGATCTTTATCGCAGCAATCTCGAAAAAATGAATCAAGTTCTAGAGGTTTTAGAAGATGCCCTCGCCGTAGAACGGCAACGTCGAGAAAAGGCAGAAGCAGAGGCGAAGGCCAAAACAGCAGAAGCCACCGTAGCGACTGAAACCAACGACGAACAAGACGAACAAAAAGAAACCAGTGAATCCGGCTCCGATGCTTAGGATTACTTGTGCGAAACCTTGATTCTTAAATGTTATTTACTAACACCTTGATCTTCAGGATTTTTGATTGCCTTTGTGGGGTAAAAACTGCAGATCAAGGTGTTCTTTAATGGGTAATTGTGGCGGTGAAATCGTTCCCTCTTCTACGGTGTCGATAATCGCCTGTTCTTGAATAAAAAATTCCCCAAAATTTTGTTGCTGGAGTTGCAACTCATGGAATTGTAATTGCCCGGCGATCGCCAATTCTGCCCCAGGCTCCGGCAGCGGAGTTTCCGTAATCACCCAAATGCGCCCGGTGCTGTCCTGCAATTCGTAAGCACCTTGATCGAGGAGAGGCACCCGCTGGGTTACAGTTCCCTGGACATAGACCTCAGCCCCCGGTGACACGGCCCCAAGACTGGCGATGGGCTGCCTGGTTGTGCCCAGGTTTTCCTGTTGAGATAAAACTGTCCAAGGAGTACAGCCGATTAAATTTACTGCGATGAAGCCGCTAAGACACCACCGACTAACTTTGAAGGCGATCGCCATAGACAACACAAGCTTATAAACGCATCACAAAATCAAAAAAGTATATCCAGTGTACTCGATTCCCCAGAAGCTTCAAAAATCTTGGGACCAGTGATCAATGTTTCCAAAGAAATGTCTAGAAAATTTAGCGATGTACTGACCCCGAAATATCAACAAGATTGTCTAAGTTTGTGGAATCGTATCGAGGCCCGCCTTAGCCAGAAACTCCCTTGCTAGGATCAAAAGCAGCATTTCTAGCCGACGGTTCCCCTATGGTTTCTCCCCAAAACCCAGTTCAGATCTACGACACCACCCTCCGCGATGGTTGTCAGCGGGAAGGGCTTGCCCTCTCCCTCGAAGATAAAGTCCGCATCGCCCAACACCTCGATCGCCTCGGCATTCCTTTTATTGAAGGGGGCTGGCCAGGGGCAAATCCCAAGGATGAACAATTTTTTCTACATCTCCGGGAATATCCACTCCAGCAGGCGAAAATTGTCGCCTTTTGTTCAACACGACGTCCCCATTCCGCCGTCGAAACGGACTCTTTACTCCAGGCATCCCTCCGGGCGCAAACCCACTGGATTACTCTTTTTGGCAAATCTTGGGATCTCCATGTCACCCTTGGTTTAGGCACTACTTTGGCAGAAAATTGCGCGATGATCCGGGAGAGCCTCGCCTATCTAAAATCCCAAAATCGGCGGGTAATTTATGATGCCGAACATTGGTTTGATGGCTACCAACAAAACCCCGAATATGCCCTCAAGACCCTCGAAGCAGCGATCCAAGGGGGAGCCGAATATCTAGTTTTGTGCGATACCAACGGCGGCACATTGCCCCAAGGAATTATGGCCAGTCTCCAGGATATTCAACGGGCATTTCCGGATCTCAAGATTCCCCTCGGCATCCACACCCACAACGATTCGGGGATGGCGGTGGCCAATGCAGTAATGGCCGTGCAAGCCGGAGCCACCATGGTCCAGGGCACCATCAATGGCTATGGAGAACGGTGTGGTAATGCCAATTTATGCACGTTAATTCCCACCCTGCAACTGAAGTTAAATCAGCCTTGTCTCGCACCGGAAAAACTACAACAGCTCACCAGTACAAGCCGCTTAATCAGTGAAATTGTCAATTTAGCTCCCGATGACCATGCGCCCTATGTGGGCCGTTCGGCTTTTGCCCATAAGGGAGGAATTCATGTCTCAGCAGTGCAAAAAAATGCCCTCACCTATGAACACATCAATCCGCAAACGGTGGGCAATGAGCGGCGTATTGTTGTGTCAGAACAGGCGGGATTAAGCAATATTTTGGCTAAAGCGAAAAGCTTCGGCATTGCCCTAGAGAAAACGGATCTGGCTAGTCGGACGATCCTGCAAAAATTAAAGAATTTGGAGCATGAAGGCTACCAATTTGAGGCGGCAGAGGCGAGTTTTCAGTTGTTAATCCGTTCGGCATTGGGGCATCGGCAGGAATTTTTCAAGCTGCGGGGATTCCATGTGAATTGTGATGTGGGAGAAACTCAAAGTACGGCGATCGCCACGATCAAGTTAGAAGTGAACGGGAAAAATTTGCTCGAGGCAGCAGAGGGGAACGGCCCCGTTTCGGCCTTGGATCAGGCTCTGCGGAAGGTGTTGACGAAATTTTACCCAGAAATTGCCGAGTTTCAATTGACGGATTATAAAGTGCGAATTTTGGATGGGGCAGCGGGCACTGGTGCAAAAACCAGGGTTTTGGTGGAATCAAGTGATGGCCTGGAACGGTGGACGACGGTGGGCGTATCAGCCAATATTCTTGAGGCATCCTATCGGGCTGTGGTCGAGGGTATTGAGTATGGTCTGTTGCGGCGATCGCCTTATCCCTCTGTGCCTTTACCTGTGGCAACCCTGTGACTCTAACTCTGCGGGGATGGTGTAGATTTTTTGACCTATTTTCCGATGCGGGAGAGTTGACATTTAGAGGCGATCGCCACCCCTCCTTTTTTGATCTGAGCTAGTATGGTTTGCAAGTCAAAATACCTAAAAAATTTTGGGTATCAGTATTCCTCATTGCCGTCTCTTGTTCTAGTTGTCGGACTCACTCAACTCAGATTTTTAGTTTATTTTCTGGTTCTGGTGTTGATCTACTATGACCCAAACCTACCAAACCCAAAGGACTCTCTTTTTGGAAAATTAGTAACTTAAAAGTTGCTAAGGCTTCAGAATTCTTGGGGACTGGGTCGCATCCTCTCCACGCAATTTTCATGTTTGATAATCTTCTTCCCCCCCTCAACGAGCATAATCTGCCCTATCCCGACACAATTCACCCGATTGTGGTGCATTTTGTGATTGCGATGGTGTTATTTGCTTTTTTCTGTGATGTGCTTGGCTATTTCAGCCGCAACAGCAAACTCTATGAAGTGAGCTGGTGGAATATGTTCGTCGCCACGGTTTCGATTTTTATTGCCATTATCTTCGGACAAATCGAAGCAGGTTTGGCGATCGCCTACGATGCCGTTGAACCCGTGCTCAATCTCCACACGATCATTGGTTGGTCTTTGTCGGGGATTATCGCGGCCTTGACTGGTTGGCGCTACGTGATTCGCTCTAAAAACCCGGAAACCTTGCCGATGTCCTATCTGGGCATGGGAGCCATTTTGACGGGAATTGTTTTTTTCCAGGTTTATCTCGGCGATAAATTGGTCTGGGTTTATGGACTCCACACCACAGAGATTGTCCAAGCAGCGAAAGAGGGACTTTTATAAACGATGTATTCTGATCTGATCCATCAACTCGATTTGGGGGCAAACGGCTTACCCTACAGCATTCCCATTCACCCGAATCTGGTGCATCTGACCCTGGGGCTGTTCATCATTGGCATTGCTTTCGATATTGTCGGTGTATTTTTTACTTTTGAGCGTCCCATTTTTAAATATCTGGCGATCCCGGCCACCCGCTCTAATTTCTTTGATGTGGGCTGGTACAACATGGTAGCGGCGTCAATCATTACCTTTTTTACGGTGGCGGCAGGTTTCTACGAAATGCTGTTGATGGATGCCCCGTCTGAGGTAAAAAGTGCCTGGAATTTTACTGCGATAGATACGATGATTTGGCACGGCATCGGCGGCGTGCTGTTACTGGCGTTAATCGTTGGCATGACCGTTTGGCGAGGCTTTCAGCGCTATGTCTGGCGCAGCGATCGCAGTCGGCAGGTGCAGTGGTGGTATCTGCTGGCGGGACTGGTCATTATGTTTGTAATGTATATCCACGGAACCCTCGGCGCTCAGTTGGCAGCGGAATTTGGGGCGCACAATACGGCGGGTCATCTGCTCCGGCTCGGTGAAGATCCCAATGTGCTGTTGCGGTAGGGGTGAGGAACATTAGGCTATGAAATTAAAAACAATTATTTCACTTTCGGCGATCGCCCTACTTTTGGGGGTATTTAGCTATTGGGTCGGGCAATGGTCTTACAGTTGGTTGCCGCCCCAGGCTTCCGTGGAATCCCAACTGGTGGATCGGCTCTTTAGCACCCTGGTGGCGATCGGCACATTTATCCTGTTTGGCGTTGCCGGCACGATGACCTACTCGATCCTCTTCCACCGGGCAGGACGCTACGACACCAGCGATGGCCCCCCCATCGAAGGCAATGTCACCCTAGAAATCGTTTGGACAACAATCCCCTTCTTGATCGTCATTTATCTGGCCTATTTCAGCTATCAAACCTACCGCGAGATGAATATTCAAGCTCCGGGACATATGCACCAAGAGGCTTTAGTGACCAATGTTTCTACAGGGAAAACCACCATGGCTATGCCCGTCACCAATGTGGAAGTCACTGCCAAGCAATGGGCCTGGATTTTCCATTACCCCGAAAAAAATGTCACCAGCACCGAACTCCATCTCCCGGTAAACCAACGCGCCCACTTCATTCTGCGATCGCCCGATGTGATCCATGGCTTTTTTATCCCCGCCTTCCGGGTGAAGCAGGACGTGATCCCCTTTGAAGATACGGACTTTGAATTTACACCGATCAAAACAGGGAAATATCGGATTCGTGATTCCCAATTTAGCGGCACCTATTTCGCAGCGATGCAAGCCGATGTAGTGGTGGAATCCCAGGAAGACTACCAAACCTGGTTAAACCAAGCAGCCCGCCAACCCCCCACTCCTGCCCCTAACCAAGCCGTCAGTGAATACGCCCGCCGTCAGCAGAAAGAAGATCGTGCTGCCTGGAAAACCGTGCCCCCTGCGCCGCCACCCGTGGTGAATTATCATCCCTGATTTTGTTTATTGACCTTTTTCCTCTGAATTTTTTTGTCAGTCTTCCATAAATTTTCTGTAATTCCGTAATCGCTCACAAACCATGACCCAAGCTCCCCCAGAAGCCCTGACCAACGAGGGACAACCCCTCACCAACCTGCCCAACTGGCGAACCTTTTTTTCCTTTAGTACCGACCACAAAGTAATCGGACTGCAATACATTGTCACGTCCTTTTTCTTTTTCCTCGTCGCCGGAATTTTCGCGATGATCATGCGGGGGGAACTAATCACCCCAGAGCCGGATCTCGTAGATCGCACCGTTTACAATGCCCTGTTTACGATGCACGGCAGCATAATGCTGTTTGGCTGGACATTTCCGGTATTGGCAGGTTTCGCGAATTACCTCGTTCCCCTGATGATCGGGGCACAGGATATGGCATTCCCTCGACTAAATGCGATCGCCTTTTGGATGGTTCCGGTGTTTGGGTCGCTGTTGGTGCTGAGTTTCCTGGCTCCGGGGGGACCTGCCCAGGCGGGTTGGTGGTCTTATCCTCCGGTGAGTATCCAGAATCCAGCGGGCGTTTTGCTTAATGGGGAATTTCTCTGGTTGGTTTCCGTGGCGCTATCGGGAATTTCCTCGATCCTGGGGGCGGTGAATATTGTCACGACCATTGTGCAGATGCGTTGTCCGGGGATGGGCTGGTTTAAGACCCCGGCATTTGTTTGGACGGTGCTAGCGGCTCAAATTATTCAGCTTTTTGGGTTGCCCGCTTTAACTGCTGGGGCGGTGATGTTGCTCTTCGATCTCACGGTGGGCACAACCTTTTTCGATGCCTCCCAGGGGGGCAGTCCGGTGCTGTACCAGCACTTTTTCTGGTTCTATTCTCACCCGGCGGTGTACGTGATGGTGTTGCCGGTGTTTGGCTTTTTCTCGGAATTATTTCCCGTTTACGCCCGCAAGCCCCTGTTTGGCTACAAGGTGGTTGTCGTTTCCTCGATGATTATTGTTGTCCTTAGTGCGGTGGTCTGGGTTCACCATATGTTCGCGAGTGGGACACCTCCCTGGATGCGGATGTTGTTTATGTTCTCGACGATGCTGATCTCGGTGCCGACGGGGATTAAAGTGTTTGCCTGGGTGGCGACCCTCTGGGGTGGAAAATTGCGCCTGGATACGCCGATGCTCTTTGCGATGGGGGGTCTGATTAACTTCGTTTTTGCAGGAATCACGGGGATTATGTTGGCATCGGTTCCGGTGGATATCCATGTGAACAACACCTATTTTGTGGTGGGGCATTTCCACTATGTGATCTACGGGGCGATCGTCTTTGGGATCTATGGGGCGGTGTACCACTGGTTCCCGAAAATGACAGGCAAGATGTACTACGAGGGTCTGGGGAAACTGCATTTCTGGTTGACGATGATCGGCACAACTTTGAATTTTCTGCCGATGCACCCGGTGGGGTTGATGGGAATGCCCCGGCGGGTTGCGTCCTATGATCCGGAGTTTGCGTTCTGGAATGTGATTGCAAGTATCGGTGGTTTTATCCTTGGCATGTCCACGATTCCTTTTTTGCTCAATATGATTGCGTCCTGGATTAACGGCGATCGCGCTCCCGCAAATCCCTGGCGGGCGATCGGTTTGGAATGGCTTGTACCTTCTCCCCCGGAACACGAAAATTTCGAGGAGTTGCCCATCGTCATCGCGGAACCCTATGGCTACGGGAAATCGGAACCCCTCACGGAAAATCTGGGGGGTTAAACCCATGATTTTTTTGTTGTTGCCCCATCACCATTCGTAGGGGCGGTTCGCGAACCGCCCCTACCTAGAAATTCAGTTTTTTTAACACTGCGATTATTGTTATGACTGCCATCAATGAAACCCCGATCTCGGCAACAAGCCACGGACATGGAGAAGAGGATCATCGCCTGTTTGGATTTATTGTCTTTTTGCTCTCAGAAAGTGTGATTTTTATCAGCTTTTTTGTGGGTTATATCGTCTATAAACTCTCGCCAACGGATTGGTTACCGCCGGGGGTGGAGGGTTTAGAAATCCATGATCCGGCGATTAATACGGTGGTGCTGGTTTCGAGTAGTGGTGTGATCTATCTGGCGGAGCGGTTTCTGCATAAAGAAAATCTCTGGGGCTTCCGTTTTTTCTGGCTGCTCACAATGGCAATGGGGAGTTATTTTCTCTATGGTCAGGCGGTGGAATGGCAGAGTTTAGAGTTTGAGTTTACGTCGGGGGTCTATGGGGGAATTTTCTATCTGCTGACGGGGTTTCACGGGTTGCATGTCCTGACGGGGGTCTTGCTGCAAGGGGTAATGCTTGGTCGATCTTTCCTGCCAAATAACTACGCTGGTGGACAGTATGGCGTGGAGGCAACGTCGTGGTTTTGGCACTTCGTGGATGTGATTTGGATTATTCTTTTCGGGCTGATTTATCTCTGGCAATAATTGGGGCGATCGCCGATCTTTTTCCTGACAAAAAATTGCCGAGTTTTGCCCTACAAACATTTTTAGACATAGTGGTGTGTAAGTAATGATTATTGATGACCAAATTTATGACGTAATCGTTGTCGGAACTGGGGCAGGCGGTGGCACGATCGCCCGAAAACTGGCGGATGCTGGCAAGAAAGTTTTGGTGCTAGAACAGGGGCAATTTTCCGAGAAGGAAAGCTCTGAATTAACCGAAGTCGAAGTTTTTAAAAAAGAGCAATACCACGCCCCGGAACAGTGGTACGACCAGCACGGTGAGCCATTTCCTCCCCAAACCAGTTATTGCGTTGGCGGCAACACTAAAATCTATAGCGGCGTGTTGATGCGGCTCCGGGAAAAGGATTTTGAAGCGGTGGAACACAAAGATGGCATTTCCCCAGAGTGGGGGTTAAAGTACGCCGATTTTGAACCCTATTACACCGAAGCAGAAAAGTTATACCAGGTGCATGGGCAAGTCGGGGATGATGCCACGGAACCCTCTCGGAGTCAGGATTATGGCTTTCCCCCGGTCGAAAGGTTGCCCCAACTCGATGCAATTAATCAGCGTTTTAAAGATTATGGTTTGCACCCGAACTATCTCCCCATCGGCATCGGGCAGGAAGGGCGTACGGACTCGGAGGATACGGGGATTAGTCCCGCTATCCGCGCAGGCGATCGCCTAACTTTGAAAACGGGGGCGCAGGTCACCTCCATCCACACCGACCCCTCCGGCAAAATCGTGAAGGGGGTGCAGGCGGTCATCCAAAACCAAGCCTTTTTGTTTGTGGGGGACATCGTGGTGTTAGCGTGCGGCGCGATTAACTCAGCGGCATTACTCCTCAAATCAGCGAACGCCAAACATGAAAACGGTTTAGGCAATAGTTCCGGGCTGGTCGGTCGCAACCTGATGAAGCAATTGATGACGGTCATCGTGGAGCAGGAACCCACCCTCAAAGATGGTCTTTTCCAGCGATCGCTCTACGTGAATGATTTCTATTGGGGCGACCAAGATTTTCCCTATCCCATGGGTCATGTGCAGGATTCTGGCGGCATTTTACAGGATGTTATTTTCTCCGAATCGCCCCCTTTAATATCCGTGGCAGCGAAGTTCTTACCGAAATTTGGGCTAAAACAATTGGCGACCCGCTCCCTGGGTTGGTGGCTGCAAACGGAGGATTTACCGAATCCCGACAACCGTGTGTGGCTGAAAAATAATAAAGTTCACCTCAACTACACCGAGAATAACCTCGAAGCCCACGACCGCCTGTTATACCGTTGGCAGCAGATTCTTAAGGCGGTGGACAAGGAATTTAAAGGAACCCATCCCTACGCTCGGATGCCCATTTCCGTCGTCGCCCACCAGTGCGGAACCTGTCGCTTTGGCACAGACCCCACGGCATCCGTGCTCAATCTGGATTGTCGCCTCCATGACCTCGAAAATCTCTACGTCGTGGATAGTAGTTTTTTCCCGTCCAGTAGCGCCACCAGTCCCATGTTGACGGTCATTGCCAATGCCCTCCGGGTCGGCGATCGCCTGTTAGAAATCCTTAGATAATTAGTCCCAGCGATGTTGCCGCGCTTCATCGACGATCCCCTGAGCTTCTTCGAGGGAAATATCATAGCGATCGCTTAATAATCGCGGAATACGGTTGCAGTCACGGTTGGGATTCATTTTTGGATGCTGGGCATAGGTAGGGAGAGCAACGTTACAGAGAAAGGGCGAGGGCTCTGCCTTGAGTTGAATGGGTTCAAGGTTAAGCACGTCCCGTGAATTGATAAAAAAGAGCAGGGCACCACTGAGATTCGCCTCGCTGAGGTTGGCATCACTCAGGAGGGTGCAGTTGAGATCAGCATCACTGAGATTTGCATACCTGAGGTCAGCGCCGCTGAGGTTGGTGTATCTAAGATTCACGCGGCTGAGATTCGCATACTGGAGTGATGCACCGCTGAGGTTAGCCCCGTTGAGATTGGCGCTGCTGAGGTTCGCCCCGTTAAAATTAGCACCGCTGAGATTGGCACCACTAAAGTTGGCATCAATTAGGCTCGCACCGCAAAAATCAACGCCATTGAGATCAGCACCACAGAAATTAGTGTCATTGAGATCAGCACCGCAGAAGTCAGTGGTTTCCGTCTTTTTTGTGGCCCTGCGGAAACTGAGGAATAGGAAAATGCCGCCAACAATTGCGGCGATCGCCCGGAGGTCGCTGGCTAAAATTTCGCGATCGCGATGGGTGTCAACGAGGGTAACGCTTTCGTTTTGGAATAAATGAGGATAATTGGTTTGCTGTCTTTGGCCAGGGAGCCACCATAACCACCCCGTCATCCAGAGCACAACTGGCAAGGCGATCGCCCCCATTGTCCACCCCTTGTTAATTTCTTCCTTTGGCTGCCATGGCTTGAATCGCTTGGGCATTCTTGAGACTCCCCGAATACTGATCCCATTATTGCGTCCTCGATTTGGCAACACTCTAATCTTTATACAGGCTTCAGGATTCTCGGAAATAGACAAAGGGGAATTGACACCGCAAGTTCTACAGCCCCCAGAAATCGGGTGTTGTGAAGGTAGTGGACTGACCAAAATCAGCTTTACAGTTTTGGGGAACTCAGATTTTTGTCGGTGATGAACGTTCTACCAATGTTCGGACATTGGGTGGCCGCAGCGGGCGCAGTCAAATCCTCCGGGTGGATCAACGAATGAGGGGCAACCACAGCCGCTATGGGTGCATTTTCCTTTGCCGTTTACGGGGTGGTTTGGGGAAATATCTTTTCGAGGCAGCCGCCCAAATAAAAGTCCTACATTTTTGGTCGGTTGAGCGACTGGTGTAAGGGTCTTAGTATTCATCGGTTTGATCGGGTTTACGACTAGACTCCTCCAGGCTAACCTTCCCGGTTGGCGATCGCTAAAAATCGCTAAAAATCTCAAAGTTTCCGTCAATTAATAATTGAGGCATATTTCCTATAGATATTGGTCGTAATCGGATATTTTGACGATCAATCGCTGTGCAAGAAACGGACTGGCCTCACCGAGTTGTTCTAAGATAAACTGTGCTTCACTCTGGTATGTAGCTATTTTGACTTTATCCCAATGCATTGGCGGTGGTTGTAAGTTAGTAATGCGATCGCATAATTTAACCATCCACACTTCCTTAGGTTGCAATTGAATTCTGTTGATACTGTCTTTCATTTGCTCAAATTTTGAAGGCAGTTCTGTATTTTTAGTCAGTGCTAAAACCCCATCGGCGATTTCAATCCCAAAATCACGTTTTACATCCTCAAATGTAGTAGAAGTATCTTCAATGACATCATGCAATAATGCACACAAAACAAGAATGTTTGGATTGTCAATTCTCTCATGGGCCACCGTTGCTGTTGCTTCCATGGCAACCAGCCCAAGATGATTGATGTAAGGAATATCACTGCCTGGTAATTTCTGACCGTTGTGTGCATTTGAAGCGAAATTCCATGCTTTTTGATATTTATCTTGATCCCAAATTTTCATTGATTACCTTTTTTTAACTATTATACGAATACTTTTCCCATAACATTCTTTTTGTTACTTTCCCATAGAATTTTATGAAGCGATTTAGACTAAACTAACACTTACTCCTTGAGAATTGCCGGTTTTCTTGTACTTCCATATCGCTAAAGACGATGGCTAACGCTGACTTAATCTTGACCCAAAAATATCAACCCCAGGCACCGATCCAAGTAGATCTGGAGTTGTTTCTCACCGCTGCCGAACGTCAAAAGAGCCGCCAACGCCTAGAGTTAGACAATGGCCAAGCGATTCACTTCAACCTATCCCGTGGCAGCCATATCCATCCCGATGACTACTTTCAAGACGCGACTGGTTCTACTCTCGTACAGGTTAAGGCAAAACCTGAACCCGTGGTTACCGTCACGGCCTCGACCCCTTTGGAGCTACTCAGGGCTGCCTATCACCTTGGCAACCGCCATGTACCCCTAGAGGTGCATCCCCAGTATCTTCGCTTTTCCCCTGACCACGTACTCGAAGATATGCTTACCCGGTTGGGGTTGCAACTGAAACAGGAAATGCTGCCCTTTTTTCCGGAAGATGGAGCCTATGGCCATCATCACTAAGCACACAATCTGGGCGAATCCTGGGCGGTAACTCCCCAACATAAGGCGATCGCAGGATTTATACTTAAGAGTGATTCCCTTATCAACTTTTTGGTTGCCGAGCACCCATGTCAACGGAAACGGATCTACCGACCCTCTCCCCTAAAGATACTTCCCCAACCGAGATGGGCGTGGCCCCATCCCAGAGTGTAGATGGTTTTGGGCCTGTGTTGCGCAACCCGAAATTCCTCGTCCTTTGGCTTGGTCAAATCTTTTCACAACTGGCCGACAAGATTTATCTCGTGCTGATGATTGCTTTGATTGCCAGTCACTTTCAAACGGCGGATCAGAGCATTAGTGCTTGGGTCTCAGCGATCATGATTGCCTTTACGGTGCCTGCGATTTTGTTTGGTTCCGTTGCGGGGGTTTATGTGGATCGCTGGTCTAAAAAAGGGGTGCTGATTATTTCGAATTTGTTGCGGGGCGTCTTTGTTTTTTGCATCCCCCTCTTACTCTGGCTCGTGCAAGATCAACCCAATTGGTGGGAGCTTCCCCCTGGATTTGTCTTTTTATTGGGGATCACCTTTGCTGTTTCTACCTTGACACAATTTTTTGCGCCAGCGGAACAGGCGACTTTACCGCTCATTGTTAAAAACAAACACCTGTTAGCGGCTAATTCTCTCTACACCACCACGATGATGGCCCTGTTAATTGTGGGGTTTGCGGTGGGAGAACCCTTATTGGGCCTGGCGGATCAGCTGGTTGAATCTTTCGGGATTACGGGGACTTGGGGGAAAGAATTTGTAGTTGGGGGAGGCTATGCGATCGCCGGTTTGATTTTGTTGGCCCTGAAGACCAATGAAACGGAAACGGATCGCCAACGGGAACAGCCCCATGTTTGGGAGGATATTCAAGACGGCCTCAGTTATCTGAATCAAAACCACCGGGTGCGCAATGCGCTGATCCAATTGGTGATTTTGTTTTCTGTGTTTGCGGCCCTGGCGGTATTGGCGGTGAGTCTGGCGGCGCAAATTCCGGGATTAAAGGCAGAGCAGTTTGGCTTTTTGTTGGCAGCGGGCGGCGTTGGTCTAGGGATTGGTGCTTTCTTTTTGGGGCACTGGGGGAATCAGTTGCCCTACCGTACCCTCAGTCTTTGGGGTTCCATTGGAACGGCGATCGCCTTAATTGCCCTTTCTTTTTCGATTCACAATTTGGTTTTTGCCCTTGTGAGTACCACCTGTCTTGGCTTTTTTGCGGCCCTGGTGGGAGTGCCGATGCAGACGACGATCCAGCGAGAAACCCCGGCGATCCTCCGGGGGAAGGTTTTCGGTTTACAGAATAATGCTGTTAATATTGCTCTATCTTTACCTCTGGCCCTGGCTGGGGTGGCAGAAACCTTTTTTGGCCTGCAACCAGTGCTTCTAGGCCTTTCGGGATTGGCGATCGCCGGTGGGGTATTGAACTGGTATATTTCAATCAAATCCTAACGCACACCACAGGATCCCCCTCAATGCATGTTGCTTGGCTCGGTAAAAAATCTCCTTTTTGTGGCAATGTCACCTATGGCCGTGAAGTGACCAATCACCTCCTCGATCGGGGCTATCAAGTGAGCTTTCTCCACTTTGCCCAGCAAGAAGAATGCGATCAGAAATGGCGGGACTGCCCAGAGGTTTTTTTACCCTTCCTCTACAAATCGCAAATTTATACGATCCCCAGTCCGAAATCGAGTCAAGTGCTGATGCGATCGCTCCAAAAGTTTCAGCCAGACCTCGTCCATGCCTCCCTGACCCTCTCACCCCTAGATTTTCGTCTGCCCGACATCTGCCGCGAACTCGATTTGCCCCTAGTGGCCACCTTTCACCCTCCCTTTGACAGCAAACTACGCAACCTCAAATCCAGTACCCAATACCTCACCTACCAGCTCTATGCCCCCTGTCTAGCCAACTATGACCGGGTGATCGTCTTCTCAGAAATCCAAAAAGAAATGCTCGTCAAACTGGGAGTACCACGGGATACGGTGCGCATCATTCCAAATGGCGTCGATGAACAAAAATATGCCCCGGCCCTCAGTGCCTACCGCCACACCTTCCAAGCGAAACGGGTATTCATTTACCAAGGCCGCATTGCCCCTGAGAAAAATGTAGAAGCCCTCCTCAAGGCTTGGCGACTGGCCAATATGGGGAAAGATTGTGTGCTGTTAATGGTCGGCGATGGCCCCCTCAAGGCTTCCCTGGAATTGCTTTACACCGAAGATCAAGGAGTCCGTTGGCTTGGGTTCGTCGGCGATGAAACCCAGCGGATTGACCTCCTCCGGGCGGCAGATGTATTTGTGTTGCCTTCTTTGGTGGAAGGATTGTCTTTATCACTCCTCGAAGCAATGGCCTGCGGTTTGGCCTGCATTGCCACGGATGCCGGCGCCGATGGGGAAGTACTCAACCAAGGAGCCGGGGTTGTCCTCGATACCCAGGGGGTCACCGGACAATTGAAAACCCTTTTACCCTTATTCCGCGAACAACCAGAATTAGTCACAATCCTGGGTCACAAGGCGAGGCAGCGGGTGTTAGAACGTTACACCTTGCAGAACAACATCAGTCAGCTCGAACAAACTTACCAAGAACTGTGTTCCACGGCGGCGTCTGCCCCCCATCCGGCTCCAGTGCAAAGTTTTCCCTAAAAGGTTTACTGTTGGCCAAGGTTTATCATGGGGAGACCAATGTATTTTTTGGCGATCGCCTTGATATTGTTCTATGGATTTAGACCAACAACTGCAAGTCCTCATTGACCAAGCCCCCCAGGATGGCAAGATGCCCCAGGTGATGGCCCAGGCGATCGCCCCAGTCCTCAAAGCCTTCGCCCAAAAATTACAATCCCTCGAATACTATGTTTGTCAATCTTTAGAGGGGGACTGGCTCATCACGACCCTTGCCCAACAGAGCGATCCCCAGCAGACCAAAACCGTTATTTACGGCTTCTCAAGCCTCGCCCTCGCCCAACAGCACCAGGGCAGCAATGCCGATCCGTCCCTAATTGCTGTGCCACTGCCCGTCACCCACCTGTTGTTTCAGCTATTTTCGCTGGCCGCCGTTGATAGCTTGATCCTCACCGAGGCCCAGGGGAGCCTTGAAATTCGCCGCCAGGATCTGCAACAGGCCGTTCAACAACAATTATTAGGCGATCGCCCCCGTCAAACCCCAGGTAGTCAGTGGGCTTAAACAAGATACCAAGGACAAACCCAGTTAATCCCTAACTAGATGGGGTATCAGCTTTTGTTTCCTGATCAGAGGTTTCCGGTTTAGCTTCCGTGGCCTCGACTTTTTCGCCGTTCCCTTCCTCTAGGCGGGCCTGCATCGAAACAGTTTTTTCAATTTTTTCGGCTTCTTTCTTAAATTCTTCCTGGAACTCGTTGGAGGCATCCTGGAAACTACGGATCGTTTTCCCAAGACTCCGGCCAATCTCTGGCAACTTTTTCGGGCCAAAGATTAACAGAGCAATAATAAAAATGAGGGCCATTTCTGGCAGGCCAATCCCGAAAATATTCATAGATTCTGGGGGTTAAGGGTGGGTTTTTGCTGTTTTATTTTACCGTTGCCGGGGCAGATCGTCGGAGGTTTGATCGCAGTTGACCACAGGCCGCATCCGCCTCCAAGCCCTTAGAATAACGTACGCTCACAGCAATCTTGTGATCCTGGAGGATTTGCTTAAAGACATTGATCCGTTTTTTCCCTGGTCGCTGGAAAGGCACTTCGGTAATGGGATTGTAGGGAATCAAATTCACATGGCTTTGGAACCCCTTTAGTTTTTTGGCTAATTCGGCGGCATGGTCGGGCAGATCATTCACCCCCGCCAGCAAAATGTATTCAAAACTGAGGCGGCGACGGGTGATGGCGACGTACTCGCGGCATTCGTCCAACAGAGCCTCAATGGGATAGTGGACAGCGGTGGGAATAATCGATTCCCGGAGGGCTTGGTTCGGGGCGTGGAGGCTTACCGCTAGGGTAATTTGCAGATTCTGCTGGGCCAGGGCGCGGATCTGATCCGGCACCCCCACGGTAGAAACTGTCAGCGATCGCTGGCCGATACCGATGTCTTGGTTCAGGCTTTGGATCGATTTGAGCACCTGTTCAAGGTTGGCGAGGGGTTCCCCCATGCCCATAAACACCACATGGCTGACCCGTTGCTGGAAGTCTGTTTGGACAGTGAGCACTTGATCAATAATTTCGTGGGCCTGGAGGTGCCGGGTAAAGCCACTTTTGCCGGTGGCACAAAAATCACAGGCCATGGCACAGCCCACCTGAGAAGAAACACAGACAGTGAGGCGTTTTTCCGTGGGGATGCCAACGGTCTCAATAATTAAACCGTCATGGAGTTGGAGGAGATATTTGCGGGTGCCATCGGGGGCGGTGCGTTGGTGGTGGATCTGCGATCGCCCCACGGGATAGGTGCCCATTTGCTCACGCCAAGCCTTCGGAAAGACGGTGATTTCACTCAGGTCATGGATCCCTTTTTGGTAGAGCCAATTGTAGAGCTGTTTGCCACGGTAGGCGGGTTGACCAGTGGTTTCGATCCAGTCGGTCAGTTCCGGGAGACTTTTGCCGAGGAGTACGTCTTGGGGCATGGGTTGCAAGGGAAAGGGGCGATCGCCTGTGATTGGGTTAAGGGATAAAGTTAAAAAATTCCTTTTCCATTGTGGCATAGGGGCCGTTGGTTCCTGGTAAGGTGCCCAGACAATCGAAAAACTGTCCTTAAATCCTTGGCTCCCCCAGGGAATCTGCCTATGATTTAAAGGTGGCGTATGGCAAGGAGAATAATGGTTGGCTGGCTATTAATTGGACTGGTATTACTCTATCTGGGGGGCTGTGGTTATCTCTTTTTTGGGCAGCGGCGGATTATTTTTGAACCCCAAGCTCAACCCTTACATCCAGTGCCGTCGGATTTTGCTTTGCCTTACGAAACGATCACGATCCCCGTCGCCCTAGGGCAACAATTAACAGGTTGGTGGCTGCCCCAGGGCAATGGCGATAAAACGTTACTGTTTCTCCATGGGAATGGCGGGTTAACGGCCTACAATTTCCAGGCGATCGCCCTGTGGTATCAAGCGGGCTATTCGGTTTTGGCTTTTAACTATCGGGGTTTCGGCCAGAGCAGTGTCGGCTTCCCCCAAGAATCCCAGGTGTACGCCGATGCGGCAGCAGCCTATACATTTCTCACCCAAACGAAGAAAATTCCAGCCCAGCAGTTGATGATCCACGGCCATTCCCTCGGCGGGGCGATCGCCATTGAATTGGCCCAGCGGTACCCGGTGGGTGGATTATTTCTAGAGGGTACCTTCACCTCAATGTTCGCCATGTCTACCACCAAACCCCTCTATCGAATTTTTCCCGTCGCTTTCCTTTTACACCAGCGGTTTAATTCAGCAGCTAAAATTACCCAACTCCAGCTTCCTATTTTTCTTTGCCACGGGGAACTGGATAAAACAGTCCCCAGTACCATGGGGGCGCAACTGTGGGCGATCGCCAATGAACCCAAGCAATTTCAAGCTGTGCCTGGGGCCGACCACCATAACCTCGCCGCCGTGGGTCCAACCACGATCCAGCAGGGGATTACCTGGCTCGAAAACCACCGTTCCCTCTGCCACGGGTAACTAAAACAGATGACAGAACCAATTTTTGTGGGGCGATCGCTCTCGTGTCATTTCCGGGGGGTCGCTGCCCTGACGGAACTCAACTTTGAAATTTATCCCGGCGAGAAGGTGGGGCTGATTGGGGCCAGTGGCGCAGGTAAAAGCACCCTCCTCAGTCTCCTCAATGGTCAACAACAACCAACCCAAGGGCAATTGCTCATCTGGGGGGAAGCGATCGCAACCCTCTCCCCAAGGCGACGGCGGCGCATCCAACGGCAACTCGGCACCATTTATCAACAACTTCATTTGGTCGAGAGTCTGGCCGTCATTCACAATGTCAATGCGGGTCATCTGGGGCGTTGGTCTTTCGCCAAAGCAATGTTTTCCCTGATCTTTCCCCGTGAGCGTCCCTTGGCCGAAGCCGTCTTAAAACAGGTGGGCATCCCCGAAAAACTCTTTGCCAAAACCAGTGACCTATCGGGGGGACAAAAACAACGGGTCGCCTTGGCGCGGGTCTTGGTGCAAAATCCGGTAGTAATCCTTGCAGACGAACCCATTTCAAGCCTTGATCCCCAACTGAGTCGGGAAATGATGGATCTGCTGGTACAGCTTTGTGAAACCCAAGGAAAAACCCTTGTTGTTAGCCTCCACTCCCTGGAGTTTGCCCGGAGCCATTGCGATCGCCTAATTGGTCTCAAGGGCGGCAAAATTCTGTTTGATCAGCCCACCACAACGGTCAGTGATGCCCAAATCGCCCACCTCTACGGTGAGCAATCGATATACTAGATGTCTGCATTTCTTGAAAAATTTCCATGGCGATCGCATCCTCTTCTGTTCCGAAAAATGATTGGCAACTGGCCGGGAAGCTCCTTCCCTACGCCAAGAAAAATCTCATTACCCTTGTTGTGTCGATTGTTTTGCTAATTCCTTTGGCGATCGCCGGTGCGGTGCAACCCCTCGTTGTCGGTCAGGCAGTTTCCCTATTGCGGGGCGAAACCGTGTGGGGCATCCTCGCCGATCTCAGCATTCCAGCAGGGATTAACCGTTTAATCTGGATTCTGTTGGCCACCATTGTGATTCGCTTGGCCTTCACCTCGATCCAAGGGTACCTCGTCCAAAAAGTAGGCCAGGAAATTACCGCAGGCATCCGCCAGGATTTATTCGATCACGTCACATCCCTTTCTTCTCGCTTCTTTGACCGGATGCCCGTCGGCAAACTCGTCACCCGCTTAACCAATGACGTGGAAGCCCTGGGTGATGTTTTTGCCAGTGGGGCGATCGGCATCATTAATGATGTCATTTCCCTGGCTGTAATTATTGTTTCGATTTTTCTGTTGCAATGGCAGCTAGCGACGCTCCTCATTTTGATGTTGTTGCCCGTCACCTTTTTGATCGTTTATTTCCAGGGGCAATACCGCAAAGCCAACTACCAAGCCCGGGAAGAATTATCCCAACTGAACGCGATGCTCCAGGAAAACGTTGCGGGGATTAATATCGTGCAATTATTTCGCCGGGAGGCCCTGAATGCCGAGTTATTCCGGACGGTTAATGACCGCTATCGTCTGTCCGTTAACAAAACAATCTTCCATGACTCGGCTGTTTCTGCCACCCTAGAGTGGATTTCCCTGGTGGCGATCGCCGGAGTACTTTGGTTGGGAGGCTGGCTGATTTTCCAGGATGCCCTGAGCTTTGGGGTGCTGTCTGCCTTTATTCTCTATTCCCAGCGGTTATTTAACCCCCTGCGCCAATTTGCCGACAAATTCACCATGTTCCAATCGGGACTAACGGCCATCGAACGGGTGACAGAATTGATGTCGGAGCCCATCGAGATCCAAGATAAACAACAGCATTTAACGACTTCTTTAAATCTCTCGGATTCGGCCTCCGGTGAAATTATTTTTGACAACGTTTCCTTCGGCTATAAACCTGGGGAATATGTCCTGAAAAACCTGAATTTTAAGATCAAACCCGGTGAAAAAATCGCCCTTGTGGGGCCAACGGGGGCCGGAAAAAGCTCGATCATCCGTTTACTCTGTCGCCTGTATGATCCGAGTGAAGGACGCATTCTCGTTGATGGCATTGATATTCGTGATCTGCCCCAAGAAGATCTGCGGCGGCACATTGGCGTCATCCTCCAAGAAAGCTTTCTTTTTGCTGGAGATGTTCAACGCAACATTACCCTGGGGGAGGAGTATCCCTTTGAGGCAGTAAAGCAGGCCGCAGTACTGACCAACGTCGATCAACTCATTGAGGAATTGCCCCAGGGGTATCGCACAGCTCTCCGGGAACGGGGTACAAATCTTTCTGGGGGCCAAAAACAACTGTTGGCCTTTGCCCGGGTTGCAATCCGTGATCCAAAAATTCTGGTACTCGATGAAGCTACGGCAAGTCTTGATGTGGGTACAGAGGCGCTAATTCAGTCGGCCCTAGAACAACTCCTCGAAGACCGCACGGCGATTATCATTGCCCACCGCCTCTCGACCATCCGGGATGTGGATAAAATCATTGTCCTGAAGCAAGGGGAAATCCTCGAAACAGGGAACCACGATCAACTGCTCGCCCAAAATGGGTTGTATGCCAGCCTCTATCGTTTGCATATGTTGGGAGACTAGACGGGGCGTTTCCTTTGCTTGGTATGATAGTGAACACAGAATTTTCATAAGGAACGGGCCGATGACAACCCACTTCATTACCGCAGAAATTGATCTCCAGGAAAATCCAGCAGATTTGCCCAAGGAAATTGAAGCAGAGCTCGAAAAGCGGGGTGATGTGCTCCGGTGGGCAATTACTGAAGTTGAAGAAAATACGGCAAAAGTTGAGGCGATCGCCTTAACTCCAGAAGACTAAAATCATGGCTTTGGTGGTTGATCCCGGTACCCAGAATATCGATCTAAAAGCGTGGCAATATTGTCATCCCCATTGGCGTCGGCAGATGGAACGGATCAGCCGTCAAAGCCCCGAAGCCCTGCTTGTGCCCCACTCTCGCGCGGCCCTAACGGAAATCTTCCGCACAGCCCACCGGGAAAAAATTACGATTATCCCCTGCGGTAACGGCACAAAGCTCGCCTGGGGTGGACTCACTCCGAAAGTAGATTGGTTGGTGAGCACCCGGCAGCTAAATCGCATTGTGGATCACGCCGTTAATGATCTAACCATTACGGTGGAAGCAGGGATTACCTTTGCTGAACTACAAAACCATCTCAGGCCCCATAAACAGTATCTTCCCCTCGATCCCAGCTTCCCCAACCAAGCAACCCTAGGGGGGATTGTAGCCACGGCAGATACCGGCAGCTTGCGTCAACGCTATGGTGGTGTACGGGATTTGCTGCTGGGGATCACCATGCTCCGGGCCGATGGCACCTTGGCAAAAGCCGGGGGAAAAGTGGTTAAAAATGTGGCGGGCTATGATTTGATGAAGCTCCTCACAGGTTCCCATGGCAGTTTGGCGACGATTACCGAATTAACGTTTCGCCTCTATCCGATCCAAGAGCAGTCCCAAACGATCTTAATGCTTGGGTCGTCCGCGCAAATACGCCAGGCCCAGGGCCAAATTTTAAATTCTGTACTTACACCAGCGGCGGCAGATCTGCTTTCACCTCGACTATTACAACGGTTACAAAAGGGAACTGGAGAAGACTGGGGTTTGCTGCTGCGTTTTGAGGCGATCCGCGAGAGTATTACGGCACAACTGCAGGAGTTGAAAACTATCGGGCAGCACCTAGGTTTAGTCAGCCAACCGGAGCACCTGGATCTGTGGGCACAGCTACGGGAAGCTTTATTTGGGGAAATGGTCGTCGCCAAGGTCGGCATTCTATCCCATCAAAGTATGGCTTTACTGCAACACATTGAGACCCTAACGAATGGTCAGGCGATCGCCCGGATCCATTGCAAAAGTGGTCTAGGTATCATTGCGTTTCCCCATGATCAATTTCTCCGGCAATTCCGAGCCATCCGGGATTTTTGTCAGGCTCACCACGGTTTTTTCACAATTTTAGATGCCCCCTATCGCCTCAAGCAGCAATTTGAACCCTGGGGCTATCCAGGTAACGCCCTGCCATTGATGCGCAACATTAAACAGCAATTTGATCCCCAAAATATCCTAAGTCCCCAGCGTTTTGTGGGCGGCATTTAACGACGAAGAATTGCTGCGACAAATTGTTCAGGCTTCTCTGGGGTGACGACAATGGTCTGGTTAGGCCATTTCAAAACCACTGCTAACCGAACCGCCGTGGCATAGGCATTGTAGTGACCCAACTTTTTGTTCCAAAACTTTCCGGTAAAGGCAAATAGACCACCATTACCAAACAGCCGTAACGAACCATCCATGGCGGTGGGATCGTAGGTGGCACTTTCTAGATTTTCTAAAGCGATTTCTGTGCGCCACCCCAAGCGTTCAACGTAAAGGCGATCGCCGTCCAGATGATAGCCTCGCACCATAAATAATGCCGTCATTACCACAATGCCGATGGGCAAAATAATCCACAGCAAAAAATAAGGATTCTGTTGTTGGAGTCCTAAAATCAAAAACAGCAGCACCATGGCCAACAACACTACGCAAACAAGAGTTGTAATGGTGATTAAAGTTTGACTCCAGGGAGCCTTAAAAAACAGACTATTTTCCATAACCGTGACAAAAAGCTGATTTCACGGTAGCAAAGTTCCCCAAGAATTACGGCAGCGGTAAAGTTTTATCTCTGTTGGCCAGTATTGCCTGGCGCCCTTCAACATTTCCGCACATTTATCTCGTAAATCTTGGCCGTGACGGTGCTACCCTGGATTTTTCGCCCGCCCAATAGCCGAAACTTCACAACTTAAATATTAAGAAAGATGATAATTAGGCTACAATTGGGCAGAAATTGTCAAAAAAATTTACAGGTCTTAGGAACCATCCGTAAAATTTATGTCTCTTCCCATTCGTAACGTCGCGATTATTGCCCACGTTGACCACGGTAAAACGACCCTTGTTGATGCTCTCTTACATCAATCCGGCATTTTCCGAGAAGGCGAAGACATCCCCGATTGCGTGATGGACTCCAATGACCTCGAACGGGAACGGGGTATTACGATTCTTTCCAAAAATACCGCCGTCCGTTACAACGACATTCTGATCAATATTGTTGACACCCCTGGCCACGCCGACTTTGGTGGTGAGGTAGAGCGTGTCCTCGGCATGGTAGACGGTTGCATTTTGATCGTCGATGCCAATGAAGGCCCAATGCCCCAGACCCGTTTCGTCTTGAAAAAAGCCCTCGAAAAAGGTCTACGCCCGATCGTTGTCGTTAATAAAATCGACCGCCCCAACGTCAATCCTGAAACCGCCGTTGATAAAGTCTTTGATCTGTTCGTTGAACTCGGTGCCGATGACGATCAATGTGACTTCACCACTCTCTATGCCTCTGGTTTATCTGGTTTCGCCCGGGAATCCCTCGACGATACCAACGAGGATATGGAACCCCTCTTCCAAGCGATTCTGCAGCACGTTCCCCCGCCAGCCGGAGATATTAATAAGCCCCTCCAGTTACAAGTTACAACCCTCGATTATTCCGATTACCTGGGCCGGATTGTCATCGGTCGTCTCCACAACGGCACGATTAAAGCGGGACAACAGGCAGCCCTGGTCAAGGAAGATGGCACCATTGCCAAGGCAAAAGTGGCTAAACTGATGGGCTTTGAAGGCTTAAATCGTGTTGAACTTGAAGAGGCAACCGCCGGAATGATCGTCGCTGTTGCCGGGTTTGCTGATGCCAATATTGGGGAAACGGTAACGTCTCCTGAAGATCCCCAAGCTTTACCACTAATTAAGGTGGATGAGCCTACATTACAGATGACCTTCTCTGTGAATAATTCTCCCTTTGCGGGCCAGGAAGGAACCTTTGTGACCTCTCGCCAAATCCGCGATCGCCTCGAAAGAGAACTCGAAACTAATGTGGCCCTGCGGGTCGAAGATGGCGAGTCCGCCGATAGCTTTGCTGTGTCCGGTCGGGGTGAACTGCACCTGGGTATTTTGATTGAAACCATGCGTCGGGAAGGTTATGAATTCCAAGTGGCCCAGCCCAAGGTGATTTACCGCGAAGTGAATGGCAAACCCTGCGAGCCTTTTGAATACCTCGTGCTCGATGTCCCGGAAGAAGCAGTGGGTAGCTGTATCGAACGGCTCGGTCAGCGCAAAGGGGAAATGCAAGATATGCAAGCTGGCGCAGGTGGACGGACTCAGCTCGAATTTGTGGTACCCGCCCGTGGTTTGATTGGTTTCCGGGGTGAATTTATCCGGATCACGCGCGGTGCTGGCATTATGAACCATAGTTTCCTGGAATATCGGCCCCTCTGTGGCGACTTCGACACTCGCTACAACGGCGTCATCACTGCCTTTGAAGAAGGCACAGCAACCTTCTATGCCCTCAAGAACGCTGAGGATCGCGGTCAATTTTTCATTACCCCAGGCACTAAGGTTTACAAAGGCATGATTGTCGGGGAGCACAACCGTCCCCAAGATCTAGAGCTAAACGTTTGTAAGGCAAAACAGCTCACGAACCATCGGGCTGCCAGTGGTGATGAACTGGTTCAGTTACAAGCCCCCATGGAAATGAACCTAGAGCGCGCCCTCGAATATATCGGCCCTGGGGAACTCGTAGAAGTCACGCCCGAATCGATTCGTCTTCGTAAAGTGGAAACGAAGAAAATGGCAAAACGCTAAATTTTCGCTGACCGACTGAACTATTTGAGCTTTCAATAGTAACGACTGATCCTATGCACAAATGGGATCAGTTTTTTGTCGGTTTAATAAAGGCGATCGCCTTTATTTCACGATTTATCCTGCAATATTTTGTAACAATGTGTATCAACTATTCACAAAAAAGGGTTTAAACCCTGGTGTAGAGCTTGTTAGACTGTAACCTAATCAAAACCCCAAGTCTCACGCGGTTATATTTGGCAAAAAAGAGACTGATCCCCATAAAAAACGGAAGCAATAAACATTACAGATATGGTAAGCACTGTTAACAAATCTGCTGGCGTAGAGGAATTGCGCCCCGGCGTGAAAGTTCCGGCGAAGGAAACTATCCTGACTCCCCGCTTTTACACCACCGACTTCGATGAAATGGCGAAGATGGATCTTTCTGTCAACGAAGAAGAGATGGAAGCGATCATCGAAGAATTCCGCGTGGACTACAACCGTCATCACTTTGTTCGGGATGAGTCTTTTGATATCTCCTTCGACCATATCCAAGGGGAAACCCGGCAACTCTTCATCGAGTTCCTGGAGCGTTCCTGTACTGCTGAATTTTCTGGCTTCTTGCTCTACAAAGAATTAGGCCGTCGCCTTAAGGACAAGAATCCCCTGTTGGCTGAAGGGTTTAACCTCATGTCCCGGGACGAAGCGCGTCACGCTGGCTTCCTCAACAAGGCGATGACGGACTTTAACCTGTCCCTTGACCTCGGTTTCCTCACCAAGAGCCGCAGCTATACTTTCTTTAAGCCGAAGTTTATTTTCTACGCGACCTACCTTTCGGAAAAAATTGGGTACTGGCGTTACATCAAGATTTATCGTCACCTCGAAAAGAATCCCGAAGACCGCATTTATCCGATCTTCAAGTTTTTTGAAAACTGGTGCCAAGACGAAAACCGCCACGGGGATTTCTTTGATGCCCTGATGAAAACCCAGCCCAATATCCTTAATGACTGGAAAGCGCGGTTGTGGTGCCGTTTCTTCTTGCTCTCTGTCTTTGCGACGATGTATCTCAATGACACCCAACGCCATGGCTTCTACGAGTCCATCGGTTTGAATGCGCGGGAATTTGACAAGGAAGTGATTTGGGAAACCAATAATACCGCTGGCCGGGTCTTCCCGATCATTCTCGATGTCGAAAAGCCTGAGTTCTACGAGCGTTTAGAAACCTGCGTCAAGAACGGCGAAAAACTGCGGGAAATTGATGCCAGCGATGCGCCTGCGCCTGTGAAGCTGTTGAAGAAGTTACCTGCTTATCTCTCTAACGCAACCCAATTCATTAGTCTTTATCTGATGAAGCCGATCCGCGTTGATCAACTGGCTGGTACTGTTCGCTAATATCTCTCTAACTTCTCTCAAGGGAAACACCCTCCGCCTTCGGCACCTCCCTCAAGGAGACACCCCTCTAACTCCCCTCAAGGGGAAAATCATTGGCCTCCTTCTTTTTTAGAGGGAGGATTTTTTTGTCTAGAGATAGCGAGATTGCAGGGTTTTGGGCTATGGTTGTTTAGCCAGACGAGGTATTGATTGACTCAGTGGCGATCGCCTTTTTTGGACTGGGATAACGTTTCTGGATCTAGCGCACCGATGGTTGATGCATTATTTTGGACGGATATTTTGACCTTTGCGGCGGACACAAGCCACCGGATTGGCGCAGAATTAACGGAAAAATTTGGGAAGCTCACGGCGGTACGCAAAGCCGATGGTAGCCTCGTGACGGAAGCAGATCAGTGGTCTGATCGAGAAATTTGTCAGGCGATCGCCACAGCCTTCCCTGACCATGGCATTCTCAGCGAAGAAAAAACGCATATTTTGCCTGGAAATGATTGGTGCTGGGTGATTGATCCCATTGACGGCACAACGAATTTTACGCGGGGCATTCCGATCTGGGGCATTTCCCTGGGGCTACTCTACAAAGGCACCCCTGTTTTTGGTTATGTGCATTTCCCTTGGTTGCGCCAATCCTTCCATGGCTATTGGTACGGAGACTCCGGTTTAACGGGGCCAACGGGGGCGTTTTGTAATGGCGAACCGCTCCAGACCAGCGACGACGAGCCGAGCCTAAACCATATTTTTAACCTCTGTGCCCGCAGTACGGCAGTGGCAGCTCAACCGAATTTTCCCTGTAAGATTCGCTTGATGGGGGTTGCCAGCTATAACGTTTTAATCGTGGCTTCGGGGGCGGCCCTAGGGGGCGTGGAAGCGACGTCGAAAATTTGGGATATTGCGGCGGTGTGGGCGATTATCCAGGCGGCTGGGGGAGCCATTGAATCCCTCGAACCAAATCCGATGTTTCCTTTAGAAATCGGCAAAAATTATGGCGATCGCCCTTTTCCTTGTTTAACGGCGAGTCGGGCAGAACTGATTCCCGTCTTCAAACCCTGGGTACAATTTATTGGCGATCAAGTCTGCGAAAAATACGGATTGTAAAGAACTTCGATACAATACACAACTGAGTATTTTGACGAACCATTGCGAGGACTCCCCCGACCATGACTGTTGCGGTTGCCATTGACCACCTCCAGAAAAGCTACGGCACCACCCAAGCGGTAAAGGATGTCTCCTTCACGGTGGAACAAGGAAAAATATTTGGGCTGTTGGGGCCAAACGGCGCAGGCAAAACGACGACGATTCGCTGTCTCTGTACCCTCGCCCAACCGGACGGAGGCCAGATCGAAGTCTGCGGTATTTCTGCCCTGACCCAACCGAAAGCAGTGCGACAACGGCTCGGCTATGTGGCCCAGGAAGTGGCGATCGACAAAATTCTCACGGGGCGGGAACTGCTGAATTTACAGGCGGCCCTCTACCATCTCCCGAAAAGCTTTATTCCCCAGCGGGTGGAACAACTCCTTAATGCCCTAGGTTTAAACGATTACGCTGACCAGAAAACAGGCACTTACTCCGGTGGTTTGCGCAAACGCTTGGATTTAGCGGCAGGTCTGCTCCATCAACCGGATGTGTTGGTTCTAGACGAGCCGACGGTGGGCCTCGATATCGAAAGCCGTGTTGCAGTTTGGGATTTTCTGCGGCAACTGCGGGCGGCAGGCACAACGGTAATTATCACCAGCCATTATCTCGAAGAAATTGATGCCCTCGCCGATAGTGTTGCCATTATTGATCAAGGCAAAGTCATTGCCAACGGCACCCCCAACGAACTGAAGGATAAAGTGGGTGGCGATCGCATCACGTTGCGCATCGAAGAATTTACTTCTGCCCAGAATGCCGAAAAAGCGAAAGAAGTGGTGTCGGCTTTAGATTTTGTTGAGAGCGTGATTATTAATGGCTCCCAAGGGAATTCTTTGAATCTGGTGGTGAGTCGCCAGGGCAATCACCTGAGCACCATTGAGCAAAGCATTCAAGCGGCTGGACTGCCCATTTTTAGCTTGAGTCAAGCGCGGCCTAGTTTGGATGACGTTTATCTCGCGGCTACGGGTAAGACCCTCATGGATGCCGAAATCGAAGCGGCCAGCAAGCGGGATCTCAAAAAAGAGAAAAAGCAACAAATGAAAGGTTAAACCCATCCATCGTTTCTGGAGAATTTATCCACGCAAAAGTTGATCGCTCAAAAACCCTCGATAAAGATTATCAAAAAATATTTATGGGATGTGTTGTTCGGAATGGACGCCTACGTTTAAATCAAGGCCAGATTTTTTGGCGGGAAACAGGTCAAGGGGAGGCGATCGCCTTTATTCACCGGGAATATAGCGACGGTAGTCAGTGGTTAGATTTTTTTGAAAATGTAGGGCCAGATTATCAATGCTTTGCGCCGGATTTGTTGGGGTTTGGGGATTCTGATCCAGCAGTTTCGTCCCAGTCTATTCAATGGCAAAGTGAAATTTTAGCAGAGTTTTTTAGCCAGTTAAATCTTAAGAAAATATATTTTGTGGGAGATTCCCTTGGAGCTTGGGTCGCTACCCGTTATGCTCTGAACAATCCTGAACAAATTCAAGGTTTGGTCTTACTTTCTCCGATTGGTTTTGAAGCCCCAAATAATGCTGGTTATTTCCTTGAAAAATGCTTATTATTACCAATCCCAATTTTGCCTTGGGGACTTAAATTACTCTACCCCCTAGGTAAGCTAATTGGCCTCGGTCAAAAGATTCAAAAACTTCTCAACTATCGACAACAGTTGCTTAAATCTCCGGCCAGTCGGCGACTTTTGTTTCAGCGGCATCCCAGTGAAATTCAGGCAGAATATCTAAACTCTGAATTGTCTCAGCTAACTGCACCTACGTTAATTGTTTCAGCCGATCAAGGCTCCCACCAAGCCCTATTGTTTGCCCAAAAAATTCTTCAAGCACAAATGGTTAAAGTCCAAGACAAAATAGAGGCGATCGCCTTGATTAAAAACTGGCTAAAACAACAATGATTTTAAAGCCAATGGGCGAGGGGAAACAAAAGATATTCCAGAAAGAAGAGTTTCCAAATAAATTGATAAAAGCTGGCAATAGATTTTTTCGATTCAAGATCAATCTGACGACTACGCCACCACAGCAGAGCACCCAGGATAAGGTGACACCCAATAAATAGCAGTTGATTCAAACTGGTGGTCATCGTTATTTCACCGAGA
This sequence comes from Picosynechococcus sp. PCC 7002, assembly GCF_963860125.1. Taxonomy (NCBI): domain Bacteria; kingdom Bacillati; phylum Cyanobacteriota; class Cyanophyceae; order Chroococcales; family Geminocystaceae; genus Picosynechococcus; species Picosynechococcus sp. PCC 7002. Next base: position 734,368 of record NZ_CAWLFA010000001.1, on the reverse strand, counting down.
ATCATCCCGGCGTAACAGGCAAAAATAATCCCCAACGAAAGCTGAAAAATCCGTTTTTTGCCCAATAAAATTGTAAAGGTTGTGATTTGATATTGGCGATCGCCCTCTAGATCCGGTACGTCTTTGAAAATGGCGATCGCTACCGTAAACACAATAATAAACCCCGTCAACAGCCATACCGTCGGCGTAATCACCACTGGGTTCTGTAACATCGTCTGAAAATGGGCAAAAAGACCAAGGTTCACCACCACACCCCGCACCGTAAAAATACACATCGCTGCGAGTAGGGGAAACCGTTTCAGGCGCACTGGGGGCAGAGAATACATTGTCCCGATGGCCAAGCTCCCCCACACCGTCACCCCAAGCCACAGGCCACTAAAAGCACTCAAAATCAGCGCTAAAGCTCCGCAAAACCAGACAATACCCCAACCTGTTTTTCGAGAAAAATGTCCCGCCGCCACTGGTAAATGGGGTTTATTAATTTTGTCAATGTCAATGTCCGTCAGTTGATTGAGGCCGACAATAAAGACATTGCCCGCCAGACAAGCGAGCCAAGCACCAAGCACCGACTGACCATAGCCCCAGGAAAATGTTTCAGGGGTCACCGCCAACAGCGCCAAAGCCCAAACACTCAGACTCGTGCCGATAATCGTATGGGGCCGGGAAAATTGCCATAGGGAAGCAAGAAATGACGGTCGCGGGGCAGTGGGAGAAATAGAAGACTTCACAGGTAAAAGGTTGCACCTCAAAAAGGCGGCAGCATACACTAATCGCACATCATTTTAACGGACTTGTCCATGGCTTCTCCCCTTTTGGCGATCCTCCAGGAAAAACTCCAGACCGCACCGCACCAGCGCCTCACCTTTGCTGAGTTTATGGAATTGGCGCTCTATCACCCCACGGTAGGTTACTACAGTAGTGGGAAGGTGGCGATCGGTGCCCAGGGGGATTTCTTCACGGCCACATCCCTCGGCCCAGACTTTGGGGAATTATTGGCAGAACAGTTGCTCCAAATGAAACAAATTTTGGGGCGATCGCCGTTTCAGATCGTCGAAATGGGAGCAGGCAAGGGCGACTTGGCGAAGGATATTTTGTTTTACCTCCAGCAGCATTATCCAAAAGAACTTGAAGAAATTGAATATTACATTATTGAAAAATCCCCGGCTCTCCGCCAGCAACAACAGGAAAAATTAGCAGGGTTTTCCTATTGCAAAATTCAATGGTGCGATTGGTCAGAGTTACTTGAAAATAGTATCCAAGGCTGTTTTATTTCTAATGAATTGCTTGATGCCTTTCCGGTACATTTGGTCACAGTGAATGCCGGGAAACTTCAGGAGGTTTACGTTCAATATAATCCTGCTCAAAATGCATTGGAAGAAGTGAATGATTCTCTATCTACACCAGAGATTCAAGCTTATTTTGATCACTTAAATATTGATTTCTCTAATTATCCTGATGGTTATCGCACAGAAGTTAATCTAGGGATGCTGAGTTGGTTAGAGCAGCTACAGACCAAACTAAAAACCGGCTATATTCTCACCATTGACTATGGCCATCCAGCGGCAAAATATTATCATCCCCAACGGTCTCAGGGCACTTTACAATGTTATTTTCAGCACCGTCGCCACGATAATCCCTACACCAATTTAGGCGAACAGGATCTAACAGCCCATGTGGATTTTACCAGCCTCCAAAACCATGGCGAATCCCTAGGATTAGCAACTTTAGGTTTAACGCAACAGGGACTTTTTTTGATGGCTTTAGGGTTAGGCGATCGCCTCAATGCTTTATCCCAAAACCCCACCGATGTGATGACCCTCTTTCGTCGTCGGGATGCCCTCCATCAGTTGATCGATCCCATGGGTTTAGGGGGCTTTTATGTCTTGGTTCAGGGAAAAAATCTCACAAATGATCAGCTTCAGACTTCCCTAAAGGGTTTAACCCAGCCCCCCATGGTCTAATAGTTTTCAACGATTGCGGAAGGTTCTATGCGTCCTGTTTTGTATTTGGCGATTACGAGTCATGGGTTTGGCCATGTGGTGCGGGTGGCTTCGGTGGCGGCCCAGGTGCAGAAATTACTGCCCGATGTATTGCTGATTTTTGTGACGACAGCGCCCCACTGGTTGATTCGCAGTTATGTCAAAGGAGATTTTATTCAGCGGCCGAAACGGTTGGACGTGGGGGTGATTCAGGCGGACAGTTTCTCCATGGACTACGACGCAACCCTAGAAAAATTGCGGGAAATTCGCCGGCGATCGCCCCGGATTATTGCGGGCGAAGTGGACTTTTTACGGTTAAATCGTGCCCAGTTAGTCCTCGCTGATTTGCCGCCCCTGGCGATTCCCATTGCCCATGGTGCCGAGATTCCCTGTTGGTGTATGGGAAATTTTGGTTGGGATTTTATTTACCGTGCTTGGGGTGGAGAATTTATTCCCGAAGCCGATTGGATTACAGAGCCTTATCGTGAAGGCGATCGCCTGTTTCGTTTACCGCTGCACGAACCCATGGGGAATTTTGCAAACGTTACCGATGTGGGACTGACGGGCGGCGATCCGCAATATGATCTGGCAGCCCTGCGGGAAAAATTTCAATTAACTCATCCCAAGGAAAAAACTATTCTTCTCAGTTTTGGCGGCCTCGGTTTTGCCGGAATGCCCTATGAAGCCTTGGCGCAATTTCCTGATTATCAATTTATTAGCTTCGACCGTAACGCCCCCGATTTAGCAAATCTCCGCAAAATTACAGAGACCCAATACCGCCCCGTTGACTTCATGCCCCTGTGCGATCGCATTATTTCCAAACCGGGCTTTAGTACCTACGCCGAAGCCCTGCGCCTCGATCTTCCCGTTGTGACCTTGCCTAGGGATGATTTTGCCGAAGGGCCAATTTTAATTAAAAACCTCCAACAATATGGCCACCACCAAATTTTAGATCCAGAGCAATTTGCCCAGGGTGATTGGGATTTTCTCCGGGAATCACCCCAACCGCCCCAAGGCAATCAACCCATCGATAAGACGGGCACAAAGGCGATCGCCCAAGCCATTGCCGAATTTCTCAGCCATTAATTTCCCGTAACAAAAACCTCAGGTACAGACTCCGGTTCAGGAAACGGTGATTCCCCCAGGACAAAGGGGAGATGCGCCCCCGTAAGTCCCTTAATAATGTGCTCAGGGGTTGTCGGGAACACCACAAACAAAGGGTGAATTTGGGCCGGAAGATTACTGATCATGTGGGCCTCCGACTCTGGCATTAACCACTCGTAATCTTGATCAAGGTAAACCTGGGTATGACGCCAGCGCAGCAATAGCTCTGAAAAAGTTTCCCCAGGCCGATGGATAAACACCATAATTTCGGCATCTAGCTTAATTTGCCACTCCGGATCACAGGTCAAAATCGCCAGATCACAGGGCAAAATTAAGGTTTTTGGAGTGGAATGCTGTTCATTTCTGCTGAGGTGGCGCATCACCGGCAGCGGCATCACAATTAAACTCCCCTCAGGACGCCGGACACTGGGTACCAAAGAAAGGTAAGGGCGATGTTGCTTCAGTAAGGCGATCGCCGTTTGTCGATCACTGTAGGCCGCTAAAAGCGTTTCATACTGACTTTGCTGTCCGGTCATCGTTTGTTCTAACCCAAATCTTCAAATACCTTAAACATCGGCAGATACATCGATAGCAAAATAACACCAACCATCGCTGCAATAATCACCATCATCGCTGGTTCTAAAATACTGGTCAGCGCCTTCACGGTCTGCTCTACTTCATCTTCGTAGAAATCTGCCACCTTCATCATCATGCTATCTAATTCCCCTGTTTCCTCACCAATGGTCATCATTTGAATCGCAAGGATCGGAAAAACCCGGTCGCGATCGAGGGCAACACTTAACATCCCCCCTTCTTGAATTTCAGACTTGGCATCATTAATCGCCTTGGCAATGACCACATTCCCCGCCGTTGCCCCGACAATATCAAAGGAATTGAGGATCGGCACCCCAGACCGGGTTAATGTCCCGAAGATCCGACAGAACCGAGCCACCGCATTTTTCCGGAGCAAATCCCCAAACAGAGGCAATTTGAGTAACAAAGAATCAATTTGCCACCGCCCCATTTCGGTGTTGTAGTAGCGGCGGATCGCAAAAAAGAGAATATTGGCACCAATAATCATCAGGAGCACATTCCCAAAGGGCATTGGTAATAATCCTTCGCTAGTCCGCAGAAAGTTACTGATCCCCATCATGATGATCGTTAAAGCCGGCAGTTCTGTGCCAATACTTTCAAAAATATCGGCAAAAACCGGAATCAAAAAAACGGTCATCCCAAAGAACACCGCCACCGCCAAAAATGCCACAGCCATTGGGTAGGTCATGGCTGATTTGATTTGGTTTTCCAGTTTGGCCATGTCTTCGAGTACCTTCGCCAAACGGTTTAGGACTTCATCGAGTACCCCACCAATTTCACCGGCTTCTACCATGCTGACATACAGGGTATCGAAGCATTCTTCGTGGGGTCGCATCGCGTCGGAAAGATTCACCCCCTGCTGAACTTCGGCCTTGATGGCAGTGAGGGCTTTACGCATCTTGATGTTGGAGTGGTTTTCTCCCAAGATGCTTAGACAACGAACGATCGCCACCCCAGCATTGATCATCACCGCAAATTGTCGCGAAAATACGGCTTTATCTTTGATGGAAACTTTCGCGAGGGCTTCTTCTAAAAACGAGAGATCGATTTCCCCCGGCTTCATGATCTTGCCCACTTCTGGATAGCGCGTCGCTAGCATGGTGCGGGCTTGTTCGGGGGAATTGGCTTCGATTTTTTCTTTTAGCTTTTGACCGTTGCGATCAACGACTTGTGCGACATACTGTGCCATGGCTTTCGTTCACTGGGAAAAATGGAATAAAGGGTGTCTTTTGCCAGCTTAACTGACAATATTTATTTAGCGACGTTTTGCGGTTGGGCTAGCCCCCAAGGCTCCCCCAACGAGTCGTTGTAGTTCATCGGGTTTACCACTCTTCGACAGGGCTTCTTCAAAGGTAACGGTGCCTGTGGCCACTAAACCCGCCAGGGCTTGCTCCATGGTTTGCATGCCGAGTTTCATTCCCGTTTGGATTGCTGAGTAGACCTGGGCGCTTTTTCCTTCACGAATCAGGTTGGCGATCGCCGGGGTGACAACCATAATTTCTTGGGCCATAGAGCGCCCGAATTCACCGGGTTTCGGATTCGCTTTTTTCACTAGACATTGACTAAAAACAGCCAAGAGAGAGTTGGAGAGCATCGCCCGAATTTGGGGCTGTTGAATCGGCGGGAACACATCTAACATCCGGTCGATGGTGCTGGCGGCGGAGTTGGTGTGGAGCGTCCCGAAAACCAAGTGCCCAGTTTCAGCGGCGGAGATAGCCAAGGAGATGGTTTCGAGATCCCGCATTTCCCCGACGAGGATGATGTCTGGATCTTCCCGGAGCGCGGCCCGGAGCGCATTGGCAAAGCTTTTCGTGTCTTCTCCCTTTTGCCGTTGGTGGAAGAGGCTTTTGTGGTTTGGGAAAACGTATTCAATGGGGTCTTCGACGGTGAGGATATGTTCGGCACGGGTGCGGTTGATCAAATCCAACATCGCAGCCATGGTGGTGGTTTTCCCGGAACCCGTTTGGCCCGTAACCAGCACCAAACCCCGGGGACGCTCGGCCATTTCCCGCACAATATCGGGTAAACCGAGTTGATCAAAGTTGGGAATTTTCGAGGACAAGGCCCGCAGGCAAGCGGCATAACAGCCCCGTTCTTTGTAGACATTGACCCGGAAGCGCGCGAGTCCTTTCACGCCATAGGAACAGTCTAGTTCCCAATTTTGCTCGAGGTCTTTGCGTTGGGTGTTGTTGAGCATACTGAAGATGAGCTTTTGGGCATCTTGGGCGGAGAGGGGCTCGTCATTAATGGGGCCAAGTTTCCCACTGACTCGGAAGTAAACGGGGGCACCGGCCTGGATGTGCATATCGGAGCCGCCCATTTCTACGAGTTGCTCCATGAGGTCTTCGATCATGTAATCCATTGGCTTGTTACTCCTTGGGCGATCGCCTGGGATAGGAAAGAAAAAAGTTGGGGTGAAAGATTGTCGCTGCCATTATTCTGCCCAAAAGGCGATCGCCAGGGAACAGAGAGTGAAGAGTCTTAACTAAAGCGGGGCGTCATACAGTAGGGACAATCTAGCCAATCCGGCTGCAACTCAGCATTACAGGTGTCACAAACCAAGCCCGTCTTTCGTTTCGCCTTTAGTTCTGCCTCAAGGCCAGAATCAGTAAAGGTAACACGGTCTACCTCCTCAAAGGTCGTATGGCCTTCTTTGACCAACTCCAAACTGTAGGCCAAGATACTCAACATGCCCTCTTGCACTGCCACTTCTTTGATCATGTCCGTGGTGGCCCCGGTATTAATCAACCGTTCAATTTCTTCACTATTTTGCATAAACTCATAGACCCCCACCCGGCCTTTGTAGCCGCCGCCGCCACATTTAGGACAGAGACTGCCGGCTTCTTTGGCCATTTGGATTTGCTCTGGCGTCAGGGTATTGGCCCGGTACACCGTTAAAGGATGGCGATCATTACTGGAAAGGCCGTAGCGTGCCAGCTCTTCCACTGTGGGCTGATAGGGGATGCGGCATTCCCCACAAACCCGTCGCATCAAGCGCTGGGCCAGAACTCCCAGGAGTGACCCGGAAATCATAAAGGGTTCAACTCCCATCTCATCTAGACGGGCGATCGCCCCTGGAGCATCATTGGTGTGGAGAGTCGTTAGTACCAAGTGCCCCGTTAAAGCCGCCTCAATGGCTGTTTTTGCCGTTTCCTTATCCCGGGTTTCTCCCACAAGAATGACATCTGGATCCTGCCGCAAAAATGCCCGCAAAATTGACGCAAAATCCATCCCCTTTTCCCGGATGACCTGCACCTGGGTAATGCCCGGCAAAGTATATTCAATGGGGTCTTCTGCGGTACTGATGTTGATGCCCGGCTCGTTGCGCTCCGCCAGAATTGAATACAAAGTTGTTGATTTTCCTGAGCCTGTTGGCCCCGTCACCAAAATTAGACCAAATGGCCGCTGGGCCATTTCCCGCACCTGCCCCAGAATATTTTGGTTGGTAATTAACAAATCCAAGCCCAACTGGGTTGAAGAATTATCGAGAATCCGTAAAACAATTTTTTCGCCGTAGCGACTGGGTAAGCTATTGACCCGAAAGTCCACCTTGCGCCCCTTAAACATCCGCCGAATCCGACCATCCTGAGGTACACGACGTTCCGCAATGTCTAGGTCCGCCATAATTTTAAACCGGGCCGTTACCGCCGGCACAATCCGTTTGGGCAGCGGATCAAAAGCATATTGCAGAACCCCATCTTTACGGAAACGAATCCGCAGATCATTTTCTTGGGGTTCGATGTGAATATCTGAGGCCCCTTCCTGGAGAGCTTTAAGTAGCACTTTATTGACAAGTTTGATCACCGGAGCAGAGCTAGCCTGATTTTCATTCATCAGGTCGGCGCTTTCTTCTTCCTGCTCGTCTAATTCCCCGGCTACACCGAGATCAAGATCTTCGATATCAACTGCTTTTTTCAGTTCTGCTGCTTCGGCGGCCTTGGCTGCTTGTTCCTGCTGTTGGATTTGAATCTGGACTTGCTGTTCTAAATAGCCATCTAGCACCTGACGATAGTCGTCTTCTGTGATCACGATGCGCCGTAACGTCAGATTTTGCAGGCGAAAAAGACGGTTTAAATCATCTTGGGCGGCTAGGTTATCGGGCTCTACCATCGCCACAATCACTTCATCTTGAACCCGCCGGATCGGAAGGAGACGGTGGCGGCGACATAATTCTACGGGCACGAGGGAATTGATCAACTCGCCCATCTGATCGATGTCAATTTTTTGAACTTCTGGGTCAATGGAATTGAGACCGTAGAGGATCTTCAGTTCAAAGAGATGATGCTTTTTGTACTGTCGGACTAGCTCAGGGGACAGGGCTTTCCCGGTTAGTTCTTCGACAATGGCCGTGAGGGGGCGTCCACTACGCCGGGTTTCAACGAGGGCTTTTTCCATCTGTTGATGGTCTACAACTCCCTGTTGAATGAGCTTGTTGCCGAAAGGAGAGAAATCATTGCGGAGGGCAAGGGCTCTTGTCCGTTTGGGAAGGGAAGAGTGGGTCATAGGAAAAACCAGACAGCATTGGCAAATGACGGCAGACTAGGCAAAAAAGAAAAGCGGGATAGTTGTTGGCAATATGATGATTCGTAGTTCAATGCTGAATGTAGCAGAAAGAATCTGCTTTTTGGGATCAAGGGGATCGGTCGGGGCTTAATAATGGCAACTGTCTGTGTCGGTTACGATGCCAGGGTTGTTTCTTCCTAATATAGCGGTTGCTTGAAGTTTTATTCTTTTTACCTGGGAAAGACGGGATCCATAGGGGACAATGTTACATTTGGTAATGTTAAAAGACCTATATTTGATGTTTTTACTCTAGGTTAGGCGATCGCCCACCATCACTACTAGGATAGAAACGACTAAAAACATCGATATAACCCAATAGCCAATCCTAAAACAACTAGTTCAAGCAACCATGGTAGAAGACGCGAAAAATCTTGATAGCCCAATTGATCCAGGAAGCACGCCCGAGTCTGTTTCCGACGAGGCCCCCGAGACAACCATCGAGTCTAACCTTGGGGAGGATGCCACAACGATCGAAGCTCAAGGAGAAACAAACACCGATACCGCAGATCAAGCCCCTGACCAGGAGGTCGATGACACGCCCCTCGATGGTGCCGAACTAGAAGCTGTCATTGCCGCTCTCCAGCAGGAGGTCAGTACCCTGCGCCAACAGCTCAGTACCCAAAGTCAACAAACCGAAAATTTCAAAAGCCAATATATGCGGATCGCCGCCGATTTTGAAAATTTCCGCAAGCGTACCAGCAAAGAAAAAGAAGAAATGGAATTGCGAATCAAGTGCAATACCGTCAATGAAATCTTGGGCGCCGTTGACAACTTTGAGCGGGCCAGATTGCAGATCAAGCCCTCCACCGATGGCGAAATGACAATCCACAAAAGCTATCAAGGGGTCTATAAACAACTTGTCGATGGATTGAAAAAAATTGGTGTCTCTGCCATGCGTCCAGAAGGAGAAGAATTTGATCCCAATTTCCACGAGGCGATCTTCCAAGAACCCACCAGTGAGCACCCAGAAGGCACTGTGATTGAGCAGGTCGTGCGTGGCTATCTTTTAGGAGACATGGTGTTACGCCATGCCATGGTTAAGGTTGCCGCCGCGCCTGAGGAACCCCCCAGCGGTGAAACCAGCACCAGTGAAAGTTAAGGGTTAAACCCAATTTTTGCGATGGGGCCTATAGACATAAACTGTTGTAGTTCCTGGCCCCAGACAAAATCTTCAGTAGTATTGAAAAAATCCTTATCGTCTTTCGGCCGCGAACCATGGGCAAAGTAATTGGCATCGATCTTGGCACTACCAATAGCTGTGTTTCTGTCCTTGAGGGCGGTAATCCCCTTGTCATTACCAACGCAGAAGGGGCACGGACTACGCCAAGTATTGTTGGTTTTGGCAAAAGCGATATTCGCCTCGTGGGTCAATTGGCAAAACGCCAGAGCGTAACCAATGCCGAAAACACAGTCTATAGTATCAAGCGGTTCATTGGCCGTCGCTGGGATGATACGGAACAAGAACGCCGTCGGGTTCCTTACAAATGTGTTAAAGGAAAGGACGATACCGTTGATGTCGCGGTACGGAAACAGGTTTTTACGCCCCAAGAAATTTCAGCAATGGTGCTCCAAAAGCTCAAGGCCGATGCAGAGGCGTTTTTAGGGGAGGAAGTTTTTCAAGCTGTCATCACCGTGCCAGCCTACTTTACCGATGCCCAACGTCAAGCCACCAAAGATGCCGGAACGATCGCCGGTCTTGAAGTGCTGCGAATTATCAATGAACCGACCGCTGCGGCCCTTGCCTATGGCCTAGACAAACAAGACCAAGAACAATTTATCCTCGTGTTTGACCTTGGGGGCGGCACCTTCGATGTTTCCATCCTGCAGTTGGGAGACGGGGTGTTTGAGGTCAAGGCGACCTCTGGAAACAATCAACTGGGTGGTGATGATTTCGACAACGCCATTGTGGAATGGATGGTTGAACGGTTTCAGCAACTCGAAGGCATTGATCTAAGTAGCGATAAGATGGCCCTCCAACGGCTCCGGGAAGCGGCAGAAAAGGCCAAGATTGAGTTGTCTAGCACCATTACGACATCCATTAATTTGCCGTTTATCACGGCCGATGACACTGGCCCTAAGCACTTTGAAATTGATTTGAGTCGCTCGAAGTTTGAGGAATTAGCCAAAGATTACATTGAGGCAACCCTCCGCCCTGTAGAACAAGCCCTAAAAGATGCAGAATTAACGGTCGATAATATTGATCGGATTATTTTGGTGGGGGGTTCCACGCGCATCCCCGCAGTCCAGCAGGCGATTCAAGGTTTTTTCCATGGCAAACAAATTGATCGTTCTGTAAATCCTGACGAGGCGATCGCCATTGGGGCCGCAATCCAAGCCGGTGTCCTAAACGGTGAAGTGAAAGACGTTCTCCTCCTTGATGTCACCCCCATTTCCCTCGGCATCGAAACCCTCGGCGAAGTCTTTACCAAAATCATTGACCGTAACACCACCCTGCCAACCAACAATTCCCAAGTTTTTTCCACCGCCACCGACGGCCAAACTTCTGTAGAAATCCATGTTCTGCAAGGTGAGCGCGCCCTCGCAAAAGACAATAAAAGTCTAGGAAAATTTCTGCTCACAGGGATTCCCCCTGCTCCCCGGGGCTTGCCTCAAATTGAAGTTAGCTTCGAAATTGATGTCAACGGCATTTTGCAAGTGTCCGCCCAGGATCGCGGTACCGGCAAAGAACAGGGCATTAAAATCACCAATACCGGTGGCCTTGACCCCGCTGAAATCGAAGCAATGCGCGCCGAAGCCACAAAGTACGCCGAACAAGACCGCCAACGTCTCCAAGTAGTTGATCTCCAAAACCAAGCCGATAGCCTCTTCTACAGCCTTGATGCCACCCTGCGAGAAAATAGCGAATTGTTAACCAATGAAGTTAAAACCCAACTAATCCAAAAACGCGCTGTTTTAGAACAATCCTTTACCGACCGTTCCTTCTCGACCGCAGAAATTCGCCGTCTACTCGAAGACTTCAAGACCGCACTCCTGGCCATTGGTTCAAAACTCTATGACCGCGAAGGCGATACACCGATCTATCGCCCCATCTCAGTGACCCCTGTGCCAACCACTGCCGACGATGATTTAATTGAATTTCCCACCGAAGCTGGTGTTGTCATTGAAAATGGCGAAGGCAATATTACTGGGGATTATGAAACCATTGATTGATTGGGTTATGGCTAAACCTTGACCCAGATAACACATCTATTCCCCATAACACTTTTCAGGTTTTCCCAGTTCAAGTTAAGATTGGTAAAGGCTAGATTGTGCTCGTTATTAGAAAAGGTTTATGGCAGGCGACTTTTACGAAATTCTTGGTGTCTCCCGTGATTGTGGGAAAGATGAACTCAAGCGGGCTTATCGTCGTCTAGCTCGTCAATATCACCCAGATGTTAATAAAGACCCTGGGGCCGAAGAAAAATTTAAAGAAATTAACCGCGCCTATGAAGTCCTCTCGGAACCGGAAACCCGAGCCCGCTATGATCGCTTTGGTGAAGCTGGTGTCTCTGGGGCAGGTGCTGCTGGGGCTGACTATGGCGACATGGGCGGCTTTGCTGATATTTTTGAGACCATTTTCAGCGGGTTTGGTGGTATGGGCACTGGTGCCACCGGGGGCGGCCGCCGACGCAGTGGGCCGATGCGGGGCGATGATCTCCGCCTAGACCTAAAGCTCGACTTTAAAGAAGCGATTTTTGGGGGCGAAAAGGAAATCCGTATTCCCCACCTAGAGACCTGTAAAACGTGCAGTGGCTCTGGAGCAAAGGCTGGTACTTCGGCAAATACCTGCGGCACTTGTAATGGCACTGGCCAAGTGCGGCGGGCGACCCGGACCCCCTTCGGTAGTTTTGCTCAAGTTTCCGTCTGTCCGACCTGTAATGGGGAAGGGCAAGTGATCGCCGAGAAGTGTGAATCCTGTGGTGGTGCTGGTCGCAAACAAGAAACGAAAAAGCTCAAAATCACGATTCCTGCCGGGGTTGATAGTGGCACACGACTGCGGGTATCGCGGGAAGGTGATGCTGGCGTTAAAGGTGGCCCCCCTGGGGATCTTTACGTTTACCTAGCCGTCAATGCGGATAAAGAGTTCCGCCGCGACGGTACGAATATTCTTTCAGAAATTGAAATTAGCTATCTCCAGGCGATCCTTGGGGATACGGTGAAAGTAAAAACCGTTGACGGCACAGAAGATTTAACGATTCCAGCGGGCTTACAGCCCAATAAAGTCCTTATTTTGGAAGGAAAAGGGGTGCCTAAACTGGGTAATCCAGTGAGTCGTGGCGATCATTTGATTACGGTAAAAGTCATGATTCCAACAAAAGTAAGTCGGGAAGAAAAAGAACTGTTGCACCAATTGGCGAAATTAAAGGGCACTGAACATAGCAAAGGTGGCTTTGAAGGGTTATTGGGGAACCTATTCCATAACAAATGAGTAATCCGCAAGCATTAGAGGCAGACGCACGGTTAGATTTGCGAGGGACTCCCTGCCCGATTAATTTTGTGCGCACAAAGTTACAACTTAAGAAAATGGCTCCCAATGCCCTGCTAGAGGTGTGGCTTGATGCGGGGGAACCCATGGAGCAAGTGCCTGATAGTTTGACGATGGAAGGGTATTTGGTAGAAAAGGCGATCGCCCAACCGGAGGGCCACTACGTATTATGGGTACGTTGTCCGGCGACATGAGTGGTGGCTTAGTCCCAGAGAACTACCAGGGAACCGTAACGGCGGTTCAGGCAAACTTTTACCATGTGCAACTCCAAGCTGGGGCAGGACATTTGCTCTGTACAAGGCGAGCCCGCTTAAAAAAAATTGGTCAACGGGTCATGGTGGGAGACCAGGTCATCGTTGAAGAAGTTGATTTTCAAGATAGACGGGGAGCGATCGCCCAGGTTTTATCCCGCCGCACCGTTTTAGATCGACCCCCTGTAGCCAATGCCGACCAACTCTTACTGGTGTTTGCCCTAGCGGAACCATCCCTTGATCCCTGGCAACTGAGTCGCTTCTTAATCAAAGCAGAATCAACGGGGTTGCCGTTATTATTGGGTCTCAATAAACAAGATTTACTCTCTAAAAAAGAACAACATACCTGGGCTGAACGCTTACAGGAATGGGGCTATCGGGCTGTCTTTTTTAGTGTGCTCCAGGATGCTGGCATTGCCGCCCTAGAAGCCAGTCTTAAGGATAAAATCACCGTGGTGGCTGGGCCTTCGGGGGTGGGAAAATCAAGTCTGATCAACCGCTTAATTCCCCAGGTAGAGCTACGGGTGGGCGAAGTTTCAGGCAAATTGCAGCGGGGACGACACACAACCCGCCATGTGGAACTATTTCCACTGCCCCAGGGGGGACTTTTGGCCGATAGTCCTGGATTTAATCAGCCGGATTGGTCGGTGCTGCCCCAGGATTTGGGGGGATATTTCCCAGAAATTCGTGCCCAACTCAAACAAGAAAATTGCCAGTTCAAGGATTGTTTACACCTGCAGGAACCCAACTGTGCGGTGGGACGGGATTGGGAACGCTATGAGATCTATGAAAAATTTCTCGAAGAGGCGATCGCCTACCGTGAAACCCAGCAGCAGCAACGGGATGAAGAAGAACACCTCAAGATCAAAATTACAGCGGCGGGCAAACAAATCCACGAGCCGAAACTAGCGACCAAAAAATATCGACGAACTTCCCGGCGGGAACGGCACCAAAATTTAAAAGATCTATACGAAAAGCAATCCCTCGATGAGTTGTATGGGAACGACGACGGCTAAATCTCTTTTACAATGAACAGTTACACAATACTGAGGTTGATGGTTCATGGCGGCAGTGTGGCAGCAGATTCTCTTTTTGCGCTTTCCCTTTGAGCCTTGGTTACGGGCCAGTGTCAGTTACCGGGTGTTTGGACTTTTGCAGGGCTGGCGGGGCGGCAGTTTGCTATTGCAGTGGGCAGAACCCCTGGGGGCAATGATTCTCTGTGTATTGTTGGTGGCAGCGCCCTTTGTCTCGACAACCTTAATCGGATTTTTGCTGTTGGCCTGTGCGGGCTATTGGATTTTGCTAAGTCTGTCTGATCTGCCCCTGGGACGGGTGACGGGAATTCATCTTTTGGTTGCGCTGTATGGGGGCATCGCGGCGATCGCCACGGTCTTGTCGCCAGTTAAGGGGGCGGCCCTGTCTGGGTTGGTGCAGTTGTTGCTATATATGATTTTCTTTGCGTTTTGTGCGCGGGTCTTGCGATCGCCCAAAATTCTCGCGGCGGTCATTTGGGTGTATTTAATGGTGTCCCTGGTGGTGAGTGGCTATGGTATTCGTCAGGAATTTTTTGGGGTAGAACAGTTGGCCACCTGGAACGATCCCTTGTCGGAGTTTGCCAATGATACACGGGTTTACAGTTACCTAGGCAACCCGAATCTTTTGGCGGGTTATCTCCTGGGGGCGATCGCCTTTAGTGGCGTAGCGATGCTGATTTGGCGCACCAAGATCCAGAAAACTTTAGCAGCGGTCATGTTTGTAACCAATGCGGCTTGCTTATTTTTTACCGATAGTCGGGGGGGCTGGCTGGCGATGGTGGGAGCGGCCATTGTGGGGGGATTATTACTCTACAGTTGGTATGGCGATCGCCTCAGTCCTTTTTGGCGTAAATGGTTGCTGCCCCTGTGTTTCGGCTTTGGGGCGGGGTTACTACTCATTGCGGTATTGGGCGTTGATGCCATTCGCCTACGGTTGTTGAGTATTTTTTCCTGGCGGGGCGATAGTAGTAATAATTTCCGGATTAATGTGTGGTTGGCGGTGCTGCGGATGATTGGCGATCGCCCCCTGCTGGGGATTGGGCCAGGCCATGATGCCTTTAATGCGGTGTACCCCCAGTATATGGAAAGTCGTTTTTCGGCCCTGAGTGCCTATTCAATTTTTCTGGAGACCGCTGTGGAAACTGGTTTACTGGGTTTGACCACATTTGTGTGGCTGCTGATCAATATCTTTAGCCAAGCTTTACAAAGCCTTAAAGACTTTCAGTCCCAGCATAAAATAGAAGGACTATGGTTAGTTGGGGCGATCGCCGCGATGACAGGACTGTTGATCCAGGGCCTCTTTGATACCGTTTGGTATCGTCCCCAGGTCAATACCCTCTGGTGGTTGATGGTGGGCATTATTGCCGCCCAGATCCCCCCGTGCCAACCCACTGGAAGAGACAACCCCAGCCCTTAATCTAGATTATTTTTTCTGGCTGAGCTACCGGGGAACTTTTTGTCCCGTGGTTTCAGCGTGCGGCCTGAAATTTTGATCTACATCTGCTCTTTGGAGAGGAGCGGTCTGATTTTTCTTCCCATTATCTCCTGCCCTGAGGTTTGCAATTTTGTCATGATTTTAGTCGGTGAGCACCAAGCCCATTTCCTTGAATTTTTCCTGGAGACCCTCCGGGGTATTGCCGCAGTGCAGGTTGCCCCCAGCGCCGCCCATCTGTCGGCTTTGGCGATCGCCAATCATCCAGAACTGATCATTGTGAACCTCGATTTTGTGTCCCGTCCGGAGCGCAAACTGTTTGCCCAGCTTAAAAGTGATCTGCACAGCCGCGATATCCCCCTGATTATTACCACCACGGATATCCATGCCCAAACCCGGGCCGAGGCTTTCTCGTTTGGGGCCGATGATGTGTTGCTATTGCCCTGCACCAGCACCGAATTACAAAAACGTGTCCAACAACAACTTAACCACAAACATCTCCAAGCCCTGTGGTCAAACCAAACCGAGCAACTGCAACGGACAATCACCCGCCAAAGAATTCTCCGCGTCGTGATCAATCGGATTCGTCGTACCCTCAACCTCAACGAAATTTTTCAGAGCACGACTAAAGAAATCCATGATGCCCTGCACTGTGACCGGGTGGTGATCTACAAGTTTAACCCCGACTGGAGTGGTCACTTTGTAGCTGAGGCCATGTCTCCCCAATGGCGATCGCTGATGAATGACGCCAGTGCGCGACAGCGTGAACTCCTAAAATATTCCGCAGTGCGTGATGACCGTTGTATTGTCAAAGTTTTTGAAAGTGAGCTACCGGGCTGGGTAGAAGATACCTATCTCCAGGAAACCCAGGGGGGGATTTATCGTCAAGGCAATACCTACCGGGCAGTCCATGATATTTACAAAGCCGGGTTTCCTCCCTGTTACATCGAGCTCCTCGAAAACTTCCAAGCCAAAGCCTATATCACCCTACCGATTTTTCTAGGCGATCGCCTTTGGGGACTCCTCGGCATCTACCAAAACAACGCCCCCCGCACCTGGCTTACCGAGGAAATTGAAATGCTGCGGCAGATCGCCACCCAACTGGGTGTGGCCCTCCAACAGGCCAAACTCCTAGAAACCCTACAGGCAGCCAAGGAAGAGGCAGAAAAGGCAAACCAAGCAAAAAGTCAATTTTTGGCCAATATGAGCCATGAACTCCGCACACCCCTCAGCGCCATTTTGGGGTTTACGGAGCTACTCACGGGGGATACTAACCTCACTTCTGATCAACTCGAATCCCTCGACATCATTACCCAGAGTGCCCAGCACCTGCTGAACCTGATCAACGATATTCTCTCCCTCTCAAAAATTGAGGCCGGGGAGACCAGCGTCCTTCGAGAAGCCTTTAATCTCGTTGAAGCTCTCAATGTTATCTACGATTTTGTTGTCCTTGCGGCGAAACAAAAGCAACTAGAACTGATCTTTGAGCGTGATGCCAATGTACCGGAGGTGATTTACCTCGATGAAAAAAAGCTCAAGCAAGTCTTAATTAATCTCTTGAGTAATGCCATTAAATTTACTGAGGTGGGTCGCGTTACCCTCAAAATTACCTATGATGCCCACCAACAGAACTTACACTTTGCGGTAATTGATACGGGGCCTGGCATCCCAGAACATGAGCAGAACAAATTATTTCAGGTTTTTCAGCAAACCAGCACAGGAATCCGTTCGCGCCAAGGTACGGGCCTGGGCCTCGCCATCAGTCAGCAGTTGGTACAGCTCATGGGGGGAGAGATCCGGGTAACAACGGCAGAAAATCAGGGTAGTTGCTTTTGGTTTGAGCTGTCCCTCGCCTCGCCAGAAAAAGATCAAGCAGACATTTCAATTCAGGCTTTTGTAGAACACACGGGGCGATCGCCCAAAATTTTGCTCCTCAAGGATCAAGTCGAGCAGCGGGAATTACTCTGTCAGCGACTGGCCAGGGCTGGTATCGAAACCCAGGCGATCGCCATGGAAGCAATCTCCAATCACCCATGGCAACAATGGACACCAGACCTAATTTTGGTTGACCTGAAACTGGCCTCCGTCAATGGTGCGGAGATCTTGAGCAATATCCAACAACAGCTCCAAACAGTCCCCCTAACCGAAGACCCAAAACTCATCGTGATTACCGCTGATATCTTTCAAAATCAGCAAGATGAGCATTCGCGGTTAGCTTGTGATGACATTATTTATCACCCGGTCTCTTTGGAGGAACTTCTAGGTAAGGTTGCCCATCATTTAGAGCAACATAGGGGAATCTTGAATCCCGTTGATGCCCACCCAAAATCACAAACCTCCCCGTCCTAAATCCAGTTCGTTATGCTGAAGTTACCAGCGATTACCTTGTTTTAATCCCCTTGGCCTAAAGGCTACTAATCTTTAAATTTTGTCACCGCCGATGGCTTCTACTTCCCCGAAAAAACAACCGCCTCGCCTGATCACTTTTAAACAACTCATTAAAACCCACCATGGTCGCGCTTATTTCCTGGGTGGTAGTTGCTTGGCGATGTTAACCCTCAGTAGTGTGGGCTTCGCAACCCTGGTCAATCCTCGGGTGCCAATTCCGGTGGTGGATAGTCTTTTGGGACAATTGCCAGCCCAGACAGCGGCGCGGGTTTTGGAGGAAACGGAATCCCCATCATCCCAAACGATCAGTGGTGCGGACGCCCCCCCGGCAACAACAACGCCGCCACCCGCCGAGACTAATGCTCAGACAAATTCCCCTGGGGGAGAACCGTCCGTGTTACCCCTCTGGATTTATGGAGTCATTGTGCTTTGTGCTCTGGTGGGGCCTTCTCTATTTACCTATGCCCTTTACCGACTCTATCAACAGTCCCGACGACGGCCTCAACTACAGAGACAAGCCTCCCCGGAAGTTGGGCGATCGCCGCTGCCGATGTCCCCTCCCCAAGACGGTTAAGGGCGAATTTATCGGGGGACGGCGGCCACCTCCCCTATAATGTGGAGGGTTAAAAAAACTTTTAGTGTATTTCCACAAACATATGGCTCTGTTGGATTCAAAAGGGCGTCTTTTCGGCAAAGTGAGCATCCTCGATCTGGGGGCACTTCTGATCATTCTCGGCGTAGTTTTTGGTATTTTTTTCCTCCCCGGTCGTTCGGGTTCCGTGGCCCAAATTGGGTCAGCCATGGAAGCGATCGAGGTGGAAGTCCTGGTGCGGGGTCTGAGTGTGAAGTCCCCAGAGACCTTTGTGGCAGAATTTCAAGGGTCTGAAACGACCTCCATCGTGATCCGCAATCAACCCTTTGCGAATGTCGGCATTAAGTCCATTGAGCTGTTGCCCCGGACAACCCCTGTGCCCCAGCCGGACGGCTCTGTTTTACCGTTGAATGATCCCCGTCCTGAGGTACAGAATATTGGGGATTTTCGGATTGTGTTAACCAGCGAAGCCCAGAAAACAGATAATGGCTATGTTTTTGGCAACAACAAGGTCAAAATTGGCCATACCTTGCGCCTTGAGGGGTTTAATTACGATTTCAATGGCAGCGTGATTGATATCCGGGCAGTGGAGAAATAGGCTCGACTCCATGGGCAAGTATTGGCGCATTTTAGGACTGTTTTGGAGTACGGCGATCGCCGCCGAATTGGAGTATCGTTTAAATTTTTTCATTGCGGCCCTCAGTAGTGTGGGGAATTTGGCGGGCAGCCTGTTCAGCCTCTTTTTGTTTTACCGCACGGGGTATCAATTTTCCGGTTGGACTTGGCAAGAGGCGATGCTGGTGGTGGGCATGTTTACCCTCTTGCAGGGGGTGGCCAATACTTTTTTTTCGCCGAATCTCAACCGGATCGTGCAACAGGTACAGGAAGGCACCCTCGATTTTGTGCTGCTCAAGCCCATCAGTAGTCAATTTTGGCTCTCGGCGCGGATGATTTCCCCCTGGGGCTTGCCTGACTTGGTTTTAGGACTGGGAATTTTGGTCTACATCGGGCTGCAGTTGGGTCTGTCACCGCTCAATTATGTGTTGAGTCTGGTTCCCATCGGGTTTGGGATGTTGATCCTCTACAGCCTCTGGTTTATGTTGGGGGCAACGAGTATCTGGTTTGTGAAAATTTATAATGTCACCGAGGTGCTGCGGGGTTTCCTTGAGGCGGGGCGTTACCCGATTGTGGCCTATCCGGGGGTCTTTCGTTTTTTCTTTACCTTCATTGTCCCCATTGTTTTTTTAACGACCATTCCTGCGGAAACCATGTTGGGGCGATCGCCTCTGGGGTGGATTGCTGGTGCCGGTTGTTTGGGCCTGCTGCTGCTGTTATTGTCTAATGTGGTGTGGCGGTTTGCCCTACGGTTTTATACCAGTGCTTCTAGCTGAAGCCTTAGCAAGAATTTAAACTTTGTCTCCTAGACTGCCGTTGTATGAAAAGAAAACCCATCCTATCGACCATTGGTTGGCGAGAATGTGTGGCGCTCCCGGATTTTCAGATCCCCGTGATTCGCGCCAAAATTGACACCGGTGCTGGCTCCTCTTCGATCCATGCCACCCGCATTCACTATTTTCACCAAGGCGATCGCGAGATGGTTCGTTTCCAAATTCACCCCCACCAGCACAATATCCATGACACCGTTACCATAGAAGCCCCTTTGGTCGAACACCGCAGCATCAAAAGTTCCAATGGCCAAAAGCAACTGCGGCCCGTCATCGAAACCCATGTTCAACTAGGCGAACACCGTTGGCTCATTGAACTCAATCTCACCAATCGCTCCTTAATGGGTTATCGGATGCTCCTTGGACGCCAGGCCCTGCGCAAACGATTCCTCGTTGATGTGAGCAAATCTTTTCTCCAAAGCCAACCGGATCATCCCCACCAACCATGAAAATTGCTATTCTCTCCCAAGATCCAAAACTCTATTCCACCCGTCGTCTCCGGGAAGCCGCCGAAAATCGCCACCACGACGTCCAGGTGATTAATTTCATGCGCTGCTACATGAACATCACTTCCCATCAACCCTTTGTCATTTACCAGGGGCAGCGGTTAGAAAATTTTGACGCGATTATTCCTCGCATTGGAGCATCGGCCACCTTTTACGGTACGGCGGTGGTGCGTCAGTTTGAAGTGATGGGAGGGTTTAGTGCCAATACATCCCAGGCGATTTCTCGGTCCCGCGATAAACTGCGATCGCTGCAAATTTTAGCCCGCAAAGGCATTGGACTCCCGGTGACAGGCTTTGCCCACGCGACCCAGGACATTGATGGCCTCATCGAAACCGTGGGTGGTGCTCCTGTCGTCATTAAACTTTTAGAAGGCACCCAGGGTATTGGTGTGGTGCTCGCGGAAACCCACCAGGCCGCCAAATCCGTGATCGAAGCCTTTCGGGGGTTGGATGCCAACATTTTGGTGCAAGAATACATCGCCGAAGCCAAGGGCACGGATATCCGCTGTTTTGTGGTGGGCGAGAAAGTCGTGGCGGCAATGAAGCGCCAGGGAGCAGAGGGAGAATTTCGGTCTAATTTGCACCGGGGCGGCAAAGCGGACAAAGTTCGACTCACCCCCGAAGAGCGCAGTACCGCTGTCCGGGCCGCTAAAGCGATGGGATTGCGGGTCGCCGGGGTAGATTTGTTGCGCTCAAACCATGGGCCTTTGGTGATGGAAATTAACTCTTCACCGGGATTAGAAGGCATCGAAAAAACCACCGGGGTTGATGTGGCCGGAAAAATTATTGAATATCTCGAAAAGAATGCCGCTCCTGGGAAAACCACCGATCGCATTCAGTATTAGAGGTCAGATTTTTGCCCACGGGCTAGAAGAAAAGCTGCAAAATTGTCTCAAGGCGATCGCCCCAGGCAAGTTCATCGTGGCGACCAAGGGGATCTTCAAGGGTAAAAAGATTCACATTTTCTTGGTATTGGAACTCTTCGATTAAAAGCGATCGCATTTCTTGGCCCCGTAATCTCGCCCGGGCCTCCTGGTGCTGGGTATCAGCCATTAAACCCCAGTCTAGGTAAATTTTGGGGCGCAGTTCAGGATTGCTCAAAACGGGAGTCGCGGCAAAAACCAACGCCGAATTTTCAAGGGATATTTTAAAAGCCCCATCCAAACCATTTATGGACATTGGGTTTGCCTCCAGTCCCAGCCAAAAAGAGGGGGATAAAGCGGCCACTTGGGGAAACTGGCGGGGGTGCTGGGTAGCCGTGTAAAAAGCAGCCAACCCGCCTTGGGCAGCACCGACGATGAGCGTTTGATCGGTTTGGGTGCGGTATTGCTCATCGATAAAGGGTTTCAGTCCTTTGGCAAGATAACGACTGTAATCCCCTAGGCCACCACCTTGATCCGGGATATGGGAATATTCGTAGGCACGATCATTGGGGCAAATGGCCACGACAATCAGTTTTTGCAATTGCTCCCGTAGATACAGTCGACTCAAGCGTTCTGCCACCTGCCAACATTGACCAAAATTCCCATCGGGGAAAAAAATATGGTCGCCATCGTTGCAGTAAAGTACGGGCAGGCGATCGCCAGTTACTTCATAATCTCGTGGTAAAAAGACATGGATTTTGCGGGGTTGATCAAAATGCGCCCCAAAACCCTTGAGTTGCAACTGATCATAGGTATGGAAAAAACCGCCCCAATGGCCCTGATCATGGAACCAAGCCCGTTGTCCACCTTTGTAAAATTCTTCTGCCATAGATGTTCTTTAACCTGCTGGGTTCAACCCATCCCCTAACCCAAAAATTCCAAAAACAACGGATGCTCACCTTCTACTAAGCCTAGGTTTTGCAGTGGAAAAAAGGGGATTTTCTCGCATTCTAGTGGCTTTTGCCAGAAACTTTTGCCCCTAGGGCCATTCCCACCAAAACAGTCCCTAAAGGATGATAAATTTGCCTGTCTGCTTCCCTTACAAATAGAAAATAACTGTTACAGTTCTTGACACTTGATCTATGGCGTAGGGGTCTGGTGATAGCATTTGCGAAACACCCTTTATTTAATAAAGATTTTTGAGCATGTCTAACGAGCTTACTGGAAAAACACCGAAATTCGGTGGCAGCACGGGTGGTCTACTCGCCGCTGCTGAACGGGAGGAAAAATACGCCATCACCTGGTCTAGCGCAAAAGAGCAGGTTTTTGAACTGCCCACCGGTGGTGCAGCGGTCATGAACGAAGGCGATAACCTCATGTACTTTGCCCGCAAGGAACAGTGCCTTGCCCTCGGGACTCAGCTGAAAACACAATTTAAGCCCAAGATTACCGACTATAAGATTTACCGTGTCTTCCCCTCCGGCGAAACTCAGTTCCTCTATCCTCTCGATGGTGTACCTTCTGAGAAGGTAAACGAAGGTCGCGAATACAAAGGGAAAGTTGACCGCAATATCGGGAGCAACCCCGAACCGGCAACCCTGAAGTTTTCTGGTGTGGCCCCCTACGAAGCCTAGATTTTTACCACAACAGTTCGGGCGGAAGTTGACAGTTTTAGTTTGAGTTATGAAGGCTTTCTTGGTGGCGGCGATTAGCCCAGACCGATGAAGAAAGTCTGTTATGATGAAAAGCTGAACAAAAGGCTTCCGCTTCTTTGTGTCTAGCTCTATTTTTACTTTTATCTACCGTCCCAGCGGCCCTCCATGTGCCCCAGGCGACCGACGCATTTCCTATGATTTTTCCTGATTTCGAGCAGTTTCGGCATCTCAGTCAACAGGGTAATTTTATTCCGGTCTATCAGGAGTGGGTGGCGGATCTCGAAACGCCAGTGTCGGCTTGGTACAAGGTTTGTGCAGATCAACCCTACAATTTTCTGTTGGAGTCCGTTGAGGGGGGCGAAAATATTGGTCGCTATAGTTTCCTCGGTTGCGATCCGGTTTGGGTCTTAGAAAATAAAGGCGATCGCACCACGCAAAAATTCCGTGATGGGGCTGTCCAAGAATTTAGCGGCAATCCCTTTGATGTGTTGGCCCAATGTCTCGCCAGCATTAAGCCTGTCCAACTGTCGGAATTACCACCGGGGATTGGTGGTCTATTTGGGATGTGGGGCTATGAGTTGATGCGCTGGATCGAACCACGGGTGCCGGTGTACGAACGCCAAGAAGAGGATCTACCCGATGGCCTCTGGATGCAAATTGATAGCTTGATCATTTTTGACCAAGTTAAACGCAAGATTTGGGTCATCACCTATGCTGACCTGCGGGATCCGGCGGTGCCCCTAGAAGAAGCCTACCTAAATGCCTGCGATCGCGTGACGAAATTAGTCCTCAAGCTCAAGTTGCCTTTGCCTGTTGCCGCCAAACCCTTAGAATGGCTCGCCAACCCAGACGGGGAAGCCCTCAAGTACGAAAGCAACACTTCCCAAGCACAGTTTTGCCAGAACGTCGCCAAGGCAAAGGAATACATTAAGGCCGGAGATATTTTTCAGGTGGTGCTTTCCCAGCGGCTCCAGACGAGCTACGAAGGCCATCCCTTTGATCTCTACCGTTCCCTGCGCCTGATTAACCCTTCTCCCTACATGTCTTTTTACAATTTTGGGGATTGGCAACTCATCGGCTCTAGCCCAGAGATTATGGTCAAAGCCGAGCAAACGCCAGACGGAAAACTCCAGGCGATGCTCCGACCGATTGCGGGCACGCGACGCCGGGGGAAAACCCAAGCTGAGGATTTAGCGTTAGAAAAAGACCTCTTGGCCGACCCTAAGGAAATCGCTGAACACGTGATGCTTGTGGATTTGGGCCGCAATGACCTCGGTCGCGTCTGCGAAAAAGGCACGGTCACAGTTGGGGATTTGATGATCATCGAACGTTATTCTCACGTGATGCACATCGTGAGTAATGTGATGGGAGATTTAGCCCCCGACCAATCGGCTTGGAATTTATTACAGGCTTGTTTTCCCGCCGGAACAGTCAGCGGTGCGCCGAAAATTCGCGCTTTAGAAATTATCAACGAACTGGAACCCGAACGACGTGGCCCCTACTCTGGCGTCTACGGTTACTACGATTTTGAAGGCCAACTGAATACGGCGATTACGATCCGGAGCATGATTGTGCGATCGCAGGGGAATCAGCACCAGGTCTTTGTCCAGGCGGGCGCGGGCATCGTCGCAGACTCCGAGCCGGAACGGGAATACCAAGAAACCCTTGATAAGGCCAGGGGGATGTTGGAAGCGATTCGCTGCCTTCAGGTTTAATGACGTCTGGGGACAGGGAATTTTAAAACATCGTTGAATCCAGGATTACAGCATCTCCCACTGAAATCTTGCCGGAGCTTGTGGGCATGAGGTTAATGCCAAAAAGAATGCCTTTGGCAGTGCGTCGAAAAGTGCCCAGAGTGCGGAGGGGTTCTTGAGTTGGGTGGCGATCGCCTGTGGTTTGATTTGTTGTAATCACAATGCAACGTTCGCAGGGTTTGGCGGTGACAAAGGTCGTGCCACCAATGTCCACAGTCTGCCAATGATCTTCCGCAAAGGGTTGTGCTGTCTCAACCACTAGGTTAGGACGAAACTGATTTATCGAAACGGCTGCCCCTAATTTTTCTTCCAGCAGCTTTAAAGAAGCAGTATTGGTGAGGAGCACCGGATAACCATCGGCAAAACTGACATTTTGGGTCTCCCATAGGGCATATTTTGGGTTAACGGGCCGGGGATGGTCGGGGGATTGGCGCACAAGACGGCAGGGGGTTTGTAGCACCTCCGAAAACCAAGCGGCAGCTTCAGGGCCTTGGTCAAGGGCTTGGGTCTGGTTGCGCCAGATTGTCACGGGTTTGAGGGAGCCTACGGTTTTGGGAGACAGTTTCAGGGGCGAAAAATCATCAAAAGTTAAGGTGAGATTATCCTCTATCATGTGGGGCTTAACCCTGGCCAGTTGGGGATATTGCCGTTGACTGAGAAATTTCCCGTCGGCATCAACAATCATCCATTGGCGATCGCCTTGAAAACCCTGGGTCAAAACTTCCACTGTCTCCAAAGCGATCCCGCCGCAGGACTTCACCGGATAAATCCATAAGGCCGTCACCCGTGCCACTCGCTAAACCTCTAACAAATCGTGTTGGGCCATATAGCTAAGGAGCCAACTGGCCATGGTCGCCCGCCGCGTCAGGCGCGGAATCAGTTGATCAACTGTGTAGCCCTTAAAGCCCATTTTTTCCTTGAGCAGAGCCTTATAGGGTTTGGGGATCGAGCGGGTCAGTTGCACCGTGGGGGGACGTTCCTCAATGAACTTAGGTGGTTCTGGATATTTTTCGGCCCAGGCTGGATCAACTTGGTCAAGATTCCAGCATTTTTGAGTTTCATCGTAACGGTAGCCGAGGTAATGCCAGACCAACTGATGGAGCGTTTCATCCTCAAGGCGATCGTCAATGATTTGCTGAATAGTGTCCGTTGTTAGGGGAGGCAAAGTCACGATAACAGAAAGAAAAAGTGTAGAGAAAGCTGGTTCAATTTTAGGCGATCGCCTCCACAAAATATGTGGCCGTTGCGCCGGATTCCCAAACCGTCTAGGTCACTCTCCAGGAAGTCTCGATGCGAGCAATAGAGATGGGACAATTCCTATCCAAATTTACTCAAAATCCGTAGCTGTGACCCTGGAGTGGCACAAACCGCACAGCGATCGCCTTTTCCATTTCCAAGTCAGTGCTGGTTTTGTGGAGGACTTCAAGGCGTTGGCCGACGGTGCCCACAGGTATTACCAGGTGACCGCCCACGGCCAATTGTTGCAGTAACGGTTGGGGCCGATGGTCTGGGGCCGCCGTAACAAGGATCGCGTCGTAGGGAGCAAATTCTGACCAGCCCTGGTAACCGTCACCAATCTTGTAGTGAATATTCTGATAGCCCAATGCTTCGAGGCGATCGCGGGCTTGCCGGGCTAATTCGGGCACAACTTCAACGGTAAAAACTTCCTGGGCAATTTCGGCGAGGATCGCCGCTTGATAACCGCACCCCGTACCAATTTCTAAAACTTTGCTGCTGGGCGTCAGGTGGGCCGCCTCGGTCATGTAGGCGACGATATAGGGCTGGGAAATAGTTTGGCCATAGCCGATGGTAAGGGGTTGATCGGCGTAGGCGAGATTTTGGAGAGAATCAGGCACAAAGCGATGCCGGGGCACTTGCTGGAGCGCGGCTAAGACAGCTGGATCGTTCACGCCCCTGGCGATAATTTGCTGCTTAACCATCCGCTGACGTAAAGCAACGGTGGGATCGGCACAGAAATCATTGGTGGGTGGAAGATCCATGGTCGCTGGCGAGGATCATTTCAGTATGAATCCTTCGACTTCCTCCTACCTCCATTGTACTCCTGGAATCTAGAGAAAGTCGGGCCGCTGTTGTTGGGTCGCTGCGAGGAATTGGGCGATTGCCTCCCAGTTTTCTGTTTCAAGATCTGCAATGACTTGATCTAACTGCTGCCGATAATGGGTGAGGGATTTTAACAACGCCTGTTGATTCCCCTGGGCCATCATCAACCCCAATTCTGGATTGCCACCGCCGACACGACTGGTATCCCGAAAGCCAGAACTCGCCAGGGCTTTAGCCATTTGTAGCACTTCTAAATTTATTTCCGATCCACAGGCCGCGATCAGACTCGCACTAACATAAACGGGCAAATGGGAAATCCAGGCCACCGCTTGATCGTGAATCTCCGGGGCGCAGCAGTAGAAACGACTCTGGAGCAGCAGGATTAAGTCTTGGAGGATTTTGACCGCATCCGGAGAGGTCTCGGGGGTCGGCGTTAAAACGTAAGGCGCGTTAATAAACAATCCAGGAAGCGCGGCGTCAATGCCCTGTTCAGCGGTGCCCGCCATGGGATGTCCCCCGATAAAGTTGGGCCACAGCGGGGCGATCGCCTGGGCAATTTCCCCTTTCACTGAGGCCACATCCGTCAAAATCGCCGTGGGTTTGAGGTGGGGAATAAGGGTTTGGGCCGTGGGCAAAATCGCTTTGATCGGCGTGCAGAGAAACACCACATCTGCATCCCGGAGTAACCCCATATCCGTGCTGGCTTTTGTCACAATCTTCTTGGTCAGGGCCGTTTCGCAGGTTGTATTTTTCCGAGAAACTCCCAACACTTCTAAGCCTTTTTCCCGAAAGGCGATCGCCAAAGATCCACCGATTAAACCCAGCCCGACAATGCCAATTTTCATGAATTTTTTCCCCATTAAAAATCCCCCGCACCGCAAGTGTCATCGGGGGAGCCGAACACTGTCACTCGACAGCAATCACAAAAAAAATTAGAGGTCGCCGCGAATTTCTTCAACAACACCATCCCGGACCACAAGTTCAACATTCAGCTTGCGCACCAGATTATCGCCCACTTTCACTTCAAAGAAACTCTCCATTTGACCCTGGAGAAACTCTTGATCTAATTCTAAGTTTTGTACCTGTTGGAGCTGCTGGAGCACTTGGTTTTTCTTCTCAAGGAGTTCCCGCTTTTTTTGGTTAACCTGGAGTTGGATATTTTCCATTTGTTGAGCGACCTGGGGGGTATTGCCCTGTTGTTGAAGTTCACTAATGGTGCGATTTCCTTGGACATCCAGTTGTTGTAATTGACCATCAAAAGTCGCTATTTGTCCCTGGAGTTGCTGCTGTACTTCCTCTTTCCAGCGGGGGGTCACGATGACCTTCAGATTAATTGGGCGTTTGAGGGTAACAGTAGGCACTTGGTTTCCGTCCATGTGAATGTTTTCCTAGAGAAATGTAACTCGGTTTTGTTAAATCAGTGGGCTAAAGGGGCCCTATCTACAAAATATTTTCAGGGTAGCATCAATACCCGAAGATTCCGCCATTCGGATCGCTTAATCTTTGTCGTAAAGGGAAGCAATTAAGGCCGCATATTTCTCTGCCACCACTGGCCGCTTTACCTTTAGCGTCTGGGTCATCAGGCCGTTCTCAATGGAAAAAGGCTCCAAAATCAACGCAAAATCACTAATGCGGTCATCCACCCGATAGCCAGGTCGATTTTTAATTTCTCGATTCAGCTCCTGTTTAAATAAATTCAAGACTGGCTTACTGTACAAATCCGTTTGGGGCAGTTGTTCTGAAGGAATGTCAGGATCTGGCAATTGCAAACCGAGGCCACCCTGGGACATCCACTGACCGAGGGCTTCGAGGTTCGGCACAATTAAAGCACCAAGGGATTTTTGATCCTGGCCCACCAGCATAATTTGATCGATGTAGGGACTGCGGGCGCAGGCATCTTCGATGGGCTGGGGTTCGATGTTTTCGCCGTTGGTGAGGACAATAGTATCCTTTGCCCGGCCCGTTAAAACGAGATCCCCCTGGGGCGTCACCCAACCGAGGTCGCCGCTGTCAAACCAACCTTCGGGATCAATGGCCTTGGCGGTGGCTTCGGGTTTGCGGTAGTAGCCCTGCATTACCTGGGGGCCACGGATTAAAACCAGTCCCTTTTGGCCTTGGGAAAGGGTTTGTCGCGTTTCAGGATCAACAATGCGAATTTCGGTGCCCTTGAGGGCGGGGCCAGCAGAACCACACACATTGCGTTCGGGCCGCCGGGCATTGGTCACAGGAGAAGTTTCGGTGAGGCCATAACCCACAAGGATATTGATCCCCACGATTTCAAAGAAGGTGTCGATGTGTTGGGCGAGGGAGCCGCCGCCGCTGATTACGTAGCGAATTTTGCCGCCAGTGGCCCCCCGAATTTTTTCGTAAACGAGTTTGTTGCCGAGGAGGTGAAAAGGATAAAGGGCGATCGCCTTTGCTCTAGCCATTAACCGCGTCAGGGAAGAAACATGGAAATGCTCCAGGCTGAGGTTGTTGGCGATACGCTGGGCCAGGACATAATTTTGGGAGCAGGTGAGGAAAAAGTTCACCAGCTTTTGTTTTTTGGCGGGTTGTTCCCGGAGATTTTTCTGCACTCCTTCGTAAATCGATTCCCAAATGCGCGGCACCGCAACCATGTAACCGGGCTTGTAGGTTTGGAGATCTTTTTTGATGTTGCGGATATTCGTATAAATTTGGGTGCAGCCCTGGGACAGGAGGAAATATTCAGCAGCCCGTTCATAGGAATGCCAGGTGGGGAGAATGCTGAGGGTGACATCGCCAGGATTCGGTTGAATCACCTGGTCGAGGTTGCGCACTTGGTAGAGGACATTGCCGTGGGAAAGCATCACCCCTTTGGGTTTGCCCGTCGTCCCAGAAGTGTAGATCAAGGTCATCAAATCTTGGGGCGATCGCCCAGGCATCGTCAGGGGTTCTTGGCTGCCGAGGGTCATCAGTTGGGAAAAGTTGAAAATCGGGAGTTCCGTTTCTGGCACTTCTTCGTCGGTAAGGAAAATGACGGCCCTGGGTTGGAGATTTGTAATTTCTGGATTGAGGCGTTCAAAGGTTTTGCGGTCTTCGACGA
Organism: Picosynechococcus sp. PCC 7002; assembly: GCF_963860125.1. Lineage (NCBI taxonomy): Bacteria > Bacillati > Cyanobacteriota > Cyanophyceae > Chroococcales > Geminocystaceae > Picosynechococcus > Picosynechococcus sp. PCC 7002. The sequence goes on along the minus strand of NZ_CAWLFA010000001.1, from coordinate 704,597 downwards.
TGAGAAATCGACTTTCGCTGTCAGTGTAGATGTAGAGCAGTTCTTGTTTTTCTGCCTGGGATGAGCGCACCGCATTCACTGCCCCCGCCGCAATACTACCTTGATCGGCGATGAACCAACGGGGGCTATTATCCGCAATCAGGGCGACTTTTTCCTGGGGTTGAAGACCGAGGGCTTGGAGGCCAGCCCCAAATTGCTGAATCCCTTGCCAGAGCTGATGATAGGTCAGTTTGAATTCTGGTTTTTGGTGGGGATCATAGAGGGCAACAATGTCGGCATAACGCTCGGCGGCGATCGCCCAAATTTTTGATAAAGATTGGATCTGGTCGTAGGGAGCAGTGCTCATGGCAATTCCATTTAAAAGCGCAAAAAACAAGCCGAAATCATGGCTACAATCCTACTTTAAAACCAGATTTCACCCATCTCCCCAAAAGTAGACAGTTTTTCAAGTGTCACCCCCTTGGGATCGCCATCAACATTTCCTGACGAAGACCAGTGGCGATCGCCCTTGCAAGCTTTTGTGGAATCTGGAGGGGAGCTTATAATGATTTTTTTGCCACGGTAAGGAGCCGAAAACAGGATGAATGCACTCAAGGGTCGGGATCTTCTGAGCATTGCAGATCTCAGCAGCACAGAAATTATTACCCTGCTAAACCTGGCGGCAGATCTCAAACAGGGAAAAATCGCCCCCACCTGCCCCAAAACCCTCGGCCTGTTGTTCTACAAAGCCTCTACCCGCACCAGAGTCTCCTTTAGCGTGGCTATGTATCAACTGGGTGGCAATGTCATTGACCTGAACCCAAACCGCACCCAAGTGGGTCGCGGCGAGCCCATCGAGGACACCGCCAGGGTTTTAGACCGCTACCTCGATATTTTGGCGATTCGTACCTTTGATCAACAGGATCTCGAAACCTTCGCTGATTACTGTGAAATGCCGATTATCAACGCCCTTACAGATTTAGAACACCCCTGTCAGATGTTGGCGGATCTGCAAACGATGCAGGAAACCTTCGGCCAACTGGAAGGCCTGACCATGACCTATGTGGGTGATGGCAATAATGTCGCCCACTCGATCCTCCTCGGTGGCGCGTTAGTCGGCATGAATATTCGCATCGCTACCCCCAAAGATTACGAACCTAGCCCGAAAATTGTCGCCCAGGCCCAGGCCATTGCAGGCGATCGCAGTCAAATTTTAATTACCCATGATCCCAAGGAAGCCGCCGAAGGCTGTCACGCCATCTACACCGATGTGTGGGCCAGTATGGGCCAAGAAGACCTCGCCAACAGTCGGGTACCCATTTTCCAACCCTACCAAGTCAACGCCGAACTCATGGCCCTCGCCGATAAAGAGGCGATCGCCCTCCACTGTTTGCCCGCCCATCGAGGCGAAGAAATTACTGCCGACGTGATGGAAGGCCCCCAAGCCAAAATTTGGGATCAAGCCGAAAACCGGATGCACGCCCAAAAAGCGCTGATGGCCAGTCTCCTTGGCATTGTCTAACTTTAATTATGGATCTAGCGGAGGGTGATTTGTAGCTGGAGATTACTCATGCCCCACATCGCAAAAAATTTCCGCGATAGCTCTAGGCTGGCTTCGGTCATATCACCATCGGGAGCAACCAGCCCTCCCTCTAGGTAGCGACCCCCGTCCGTAACCAGATCAAGCCGTTGTTGATCGTTTTCCATCGGAGTTAAAACTAACTTCCCTCGCGCCAGAGTTTGACCGGCACGACTAATAATGGCACATCGCATCTTTTGGCGCTCTCCTTGAACTTGAATAAAAAAACCTTGTTGAGTATAGCCGAAAGCCCCGACCCCACAACATCCATTGGGGGATTTCTCACCTGTTTTCCCCTAGTCGATCTTGTTACGATACAAAGCAGTGCAACCCCACTTTTGGAGACAAAACACCACCATGACCGACAAAGTTGTCAAAACTGACGCCGAATGGCAAGCGCAACTTTCCCCAGAGGCCTACAAAGTTACCCGCAAACATGGCACCGAGCGGGCCTTTACGGGTGAATATCACGATTTCAAGGGGGAAGGCACCTACAATTGTGTGTGCTGTGGTGCGCCCCTGTTTACCTCGGAGACGAAGTTTAATTCGGGTACTGGCTGGCCGAGCTATTGGCAACCGGTCAATGATCAGGCGATCGCCGAAAAAAATGACTTTAGTTTCTTTATGAAGCGGACAGAAGTGCTCTGCGCGAAATGTGATGCCCACCTAGGTCACGTATTTAACGATGGCCCCCCTCCCACGGGCTTGCGCTACTGTATCAATTCCGTGGCCCTGAAGTTTGAACCGAAGGCTGAGTAGACGCCCTCACACCCTCCGCCTTCGGCACCTCCCTCCAGGGAGGATTTTTTAGTTCGTTGACTATTCTCCCCTATGAAAATTCGCCTCGCTTTGACTATTGGTGATCCGGCCGGGATTGGCCCAGAGGTACTTTTAAAAGCTCTGGCGGATCCAGAAATTAGAGCGCTTTGTCCGATGAGGGTCATTGGCGATCGCCCCTTGCTCGAAAAAACCTATCAGCACCTCAAAACTCGGACGGAATCTGATCTCCTTGATCCCAGTGAGTTAGAGATTGTCGAACCGAGTGGCAATGAATTTTTGAGGAATTTCACCTGGGGAGAAGGTTCGGCAGAAACAGGCGATCGCGCTTTCCAGTACCTCAACACGGCGATTGAAAAAACCCTGGGGGGAGAATTTTCGGGGATTGTCACCGCCCCCATTGCTAAATCCCTCTGGAAAGCAGCCGGCCACGACTACCCCGGCCAAACGGAGGTTCTCGCCCAAAAGAGCCAAACCACCCGCTATGGCATGGCCTTTATTGGCAAATCTCCCTATACAGGCTGGACATTGCGGAGCCTGCTAGCGACGACCCACATTCCTCTAAAAGCGGTGCCAGAAACCTTGAATCCAGGGCTGATGGATTTGAAACTTAGTCTTCTTTTAGAGTCGCTCCAGCAGGATTTTGGGTTAGAAAATCCCCAGGTGGCGATCGCCGGTTTAAATCCCCACAGTGGCGAAAATGGTCAATTGGGCACCGAAGAAATGGACTGGCTTAACGGTTGGCTAGAAGATGCGCGACAAAAATATCCCAATGCAACTCTGTTAGGGCTTTATCCTCCGGATACCATGTGGGTCAATGCGGGCAAAGCTTGGTATGGCAAACCAGAATTCAAACCCGCCGCCGATGCGTATCTGGCTCTCTACCACGACCAAGGGTTAATCCCAGTGAAACTGATGGCCTTTGACTACGCGATCAATACCACCATTGGTTTACCCTTTATTCGGACTTCCCCCGACCACGGCACCGCCTTCGACATTGCGGGGCAAGGCAGCGCCAATCCCACCAGCATGAAAGAAGCGATCAAACTGGCCGTCAGCATTAGCCAAAATCGCGCCGCCACCACTGTCCCCCCACTTCTAACCCCCCCAGATCGCTCGTTGCTTGGATGAGGGGCGTTTTGTCCGGGGCGAATAGTTCAAGGGAAATTTGGCCCCGCAGGGTATCCTGACAACAAAACCGTAGGCCCGTGTGGGTCGGTGCTCGCAGGGGTTGTCCCGGTAGGTCGGTTTTCCCACTGAGGTGAACCGTAAACCCTTGGCGATCGCCTGCGGTCATTTCCCAACTTCCCCAGGGAGAAAAGTGCCAGGTGAGGGTGCTTGTCCAGGGGGCAAATTCATAAAATTTTCCGTGGTGGTGAATACCAATTAAACCCACTTCCTCTCCCCTCGCTAAAATTTGACGAATGCCACCAGCGGCAGTGAGGGCGAGATCTTTTTCTTCCTTGAAAGCATTGCAATTGAGCCAAAACCAAGCCTTTGGAAAGGATTTGCCCCAATTTTTTTCGCTATAGGCCGGGGCATCTCTGAATTCATAGCGTTTGCCCTGCCATTCGATCCAACCCGTACTCAACCCATGGGCCAGTAAAACTTGCCAACCGGGATCATAAATGGGCAAAAAAGAATACCAATTGGCGGTGGGCTTAGCGGGCGTTCCCCAACCGTAGATCGGCTTGGTTTCGTAGTGCCACTGGCAAATTTCCCCGGTGCCTGGGTCGATGATACGGCCTTGGTTGAGGGTTGCTGTGGCCTGGTAGCCTTCCTGAATTTTGTCCTGGAAAACCCTGGGAGCTAGAAATTGAGGTTTTAGATGTGGGGGACAATGTCGCCAATGGCCCAGGGCGAGATGCTGATGATCAGCCCAAAAATTTTTCACGTTCGGTAAAGTACGCCAGAGATACTCATCCTGGAGGCCCAGAACTTGCACGGCACCACCACTATGGGGGCGATCGCCGAGGGGATCTTCGATGGAATACATGAAGGCAAAATTATCACCCAACTCCGGCAAGGTGACACGAAAGTACCAACCTTCAAAGAAACGGGGGGTGTGGTGATCCCAGTGGTAGCCACTGTGGGGTGGTTCACAAAAATTCATATAAAAAGGCGGTGATGGGCTTAAATCTAAAAACGATCTTAAAAAAAATTGCTTTTCAAGGCTCAGACGGAGGCGATCGCCACGGGTCTTCTGTTTTCTCGATAGGATAGGGACGATGGGGACGGCGTAGTTTTAGGGATTGATATGCAGCAGGAAGAAGATAAATATATGGCGACCGTGAATCAAGTTAAACAATATTTAGCCTACTGGTTTCAGGTGGGCAAACCGGTGATCTGTCCTAAGGGCGATCGCCAAATTTTACCGATGACCGTGCTCGAAGGGAATCAATATTCCCCAGATTTTGAGGCCTGTTGGCAAGACCTCAACGCAAACCGTGACTGTTATCTCCAGGGTACAACCCAAACCATCGCGGATTTGCTCTCAGAGCGGTGGGATATTGCCGATTGTCCCCGCTGTGCGATGCCGATGCCCTTCGATGCGGTGGGTTTGAAAAATGGCTGCCCCTGTGCGGATCTCGCAGATTGGCCGAATGTGAATATTCCCGTGCCCCACTGCCCTCACTATGCCCGCGACCAACTGTCTGCGATCCATAAACGCCTCCGGTCAAGGCAACATCATTCTGATCTATAGACCATAGCGCAGTCCGGTTTCCATTAGGGAGTCACGTCCACCAGCATCAAATTCCATTGCCCCCGTTCGTTGCTCTGAAAAGCGACCCGACGTCCATCGCCGCTAATGGTGGGATTTTGTACCGACCCCCGCAAATTCACCGTTAACAACTGCGATCGCCCCTGGTTGCGGTCATAGACAAATACATCCTGGCGGCCCCGTTCGGTGGAAACATAGGCGATAAAACGGCCATCTTCACTGAGATCCGGTTGGTCTTGGCTAGAGTCGCGGCGGTTGAGATTAGGCAGGTTAACTAATTGATTAGTCTGGAGATCGTAGAGAAAAATATTGCGGCGGCCATCCCGTTCTGAGGCAAAGGCGAGATAACGGCCATCACCGCTGTAGCTCGGAAATTCTTCGGCAAAATTACTATTAATTCCCCCCGTGGCAATCTGGGGCTGATAAAACAAGGCCCGACCACAGCCCCCTAAGATCAATCCCATAGTGGCGATCGCCAACGGCCAAAACTTTTCCATAGGATTAGTGGTCATTCGCCAAGATTGTGACCTGGGCATTGGGTTGATCCATGAATATACTAGCCTTCTGTTCAACACGTTGGAGCTGCCTCAGGGCCAAGGAACAAGGGCGACCATAACGTTGTTCGACCCGCTTACTGGCCAGGGTCAGGGCCGTTTGGGAACGATGCACAAAATCCGCCAGGGCGTAGCCTTGTCCCACCTGAAAGTAGTCATGGACGACGGTGGAGGGGGAATAAAATTGATCCTGGGAGCCGTCTGGCCAAACGATGTCGAAAGTAACGGCTGGCATAGAATTTAGGAGCCTCCGGTAAAGCCAGTGAGCGGAACATGGTCGAGGTGCCAAAAATCGAGGCTAGTTTCCCCCAGTTTAAGGGTCAAGGTGTGGCCTGGGGTAATGGTGGCGATCGCCTGAGCGACCAACCCCTGATCTTCGCACAACATTTCTACTTCAGAGACCTGCTCTGGAGACACAGTCAGCAAAAAACCGTAGCTTGGAAAACTGAGGAGCCATTGTTGCAAATCGAGCTGTGGTGGACAGGGAACTGCGCCAATATCCAAGATCGCACCACAATTAGACGTTTCCAAGAGCATCAAAGTTGTGCCGATAATTCCCCCCATACTGACATCTTTGCCAGCGCTACATAAACCCCGTTCAGCCAAGAGCGGTAATAAATCCCATTGGGCCTGGAGTTGCGCTGGATCGGCTTGGGTGGCGGCATCCCAACAGTAGGGCAGTTGGGGCCGGGGTTGCCCCTGAAAATTAGCGACTAACACGAGGCGATCGCCCACCTGGGCATCAAAACTGGTAATCAGTCGTTTTGCCCGACCGAGAATCGCGACTCCCAAGGCATCATATTCACTGTGGGTATTGGTATGACCCCCAACAATCGGCACCTGAAACTTTTCTGCCGCTGCCTGCATCCCGGCCCAAATTTGCTGTGCCTGCTGGTCGCCACAGGCCCACAGAGCATCAACAACCGCCAAGGGTCGTCCCCCCATGGCATAAATATCACTGACATTCACGAGCACCCCACACCAGCCCGCAAACCACGGATCCTGCTGCACCAATGCCGGGCTCATGCCCTCTGCGGCTAGAAGGAGAAAACCAGCTTGGTCGGGAATGGCTGCACAATCATCCCCAAGGCGAATGGCTTGTCCCTGGGTCGTAAATTGCCGTTGAAAGTGCCGGGAAGCGAGTTGGATATCCCGTTTATGTAAAAGGCCCAAATTGTGGCGTAGGGTCTCTGCCAACTGGGGTAAAGTGATGTTCACGCCAAGTATTTCGATTATTTTTTCCTTTAGGAAACGAGCCAAGTCCCCAGGTCAAGTTGGGGTCGGGGATTCACTGCCGGTGGGTAAAAGTTTAAATCTGCCTCCATAAGATGATGGGGGCGATCGCAAATGTCCATTTCCGCCAGAGAATGCCAATGTTGCCGCTGGAAAAAACGCACATTCTGTAGCTGTACCGTCGCCAGAAACTTAGTACAACCCCAACCATGGGCCGTTGTGACCGCTTTGTAGATTAACCCCTTACCAATGCGTCCCACCCGCCGAAACTCTGGCTGGACTCCCAGGCGACCACCGTACCAAACCTGGGGCTCACTTTCGTAGATGCGCACAACCCCAACCACCTTGCTCTGGGGGGATGAGCTCTTGTCCAAAGCGACAATCGGATAGGCAATGGGATCGAGATCATCAAAATCATTGCCGCTAAAAATCCCCTGTTCTTCACAAAAAATATCCCGTCTCAGGGCAAAATAAGCGCGGATTTCCGCCGCAGACTGGGCCAGTTCAAACTGAAATTGCTGACGGCTCATTTCCCATAGCCTCCTTAATTTTCAAAGGTAGATAATGCGGAACAGGCACCACATTTCGCACAACCGGCTTTGATCGCCTGAGAAGACATTCCCGCTTCCTTGAGGATCTGACCCACCTTTTGGTAGAGGGCAAACATGAACTCCGCATCAGGGGCCGGGTGGGTTGCTAGGGGCGTGCCAGAAATAGGGACAAAAGGCACCACGAAGGGGTAAACACCAATACTGACTAATTTTTCTGCCGCCGTCACAAGCGTTGCAAAACTATCTCCTAAACCGGCTAGCAGGTAGGTGCTGACTTGGCCCCAACCGAATACTTGCACAGCTGCTTCATAGGCTTGGTAGTAGTAGGAAACAGGGACTTCTGCTTTGCCAGGCATGATTTTGGCACGGACTACGGGATCAACAGCCTCTAAGTGCATTCCTAAACTATCTACGCCAGCGGCTTTTAAACGCTCAAACCAGACAAAATCAGCGGGGGGTTCACATTGGGCTTGGATAGGAATATCGACTTTTGCTTTGATGGCAGCGGCACATTTGGTCAGGTAGGCCGCACCGCGATCGCCTGTGTTGGGGGTTCCTGTGGTCATGATCACCTGCTCAATACCATCGAGCCGCACCGCCGCTTCCACAACCTCTGCTAACTGTTCCGGGAGTTTACGGGCAATGGTTTGTTCTGCTTCTAGGGATTTTTCAATCGCACAAAATTGGCAGGCTGTACTTTCGTCCCGGTAGCGCATACAGGTTTGTTGCACCGTTGTGGCGAGCACATTATTGCTATGGAGAAGGGCAATTTTCCAGTAAGGAATCCCCTCCGCTGTCTCTAGATCGTAGAATTTGGGACGTCCTTGTAGGGTAATGGGGGCGATGTCTTGGTGATGTTTCTGGAGCTTGGCTTCACTCCGTTGGGAATCTAGGGTGGCATGGTAAGGCGATCGCCCAGCGGTATTCGTATAAATAGGAACCATCACGGTGGTCCCGCCAATGGTCACTGCCCGGTGATCCGAAGGCCCTGCCCCCCCTTGACGTCCAGTCATTGTGGTCTCTGTCAGGCGGAGACCGTGGGACTGGAGTTCTGTAATCAGACGTTGTTTATCCATGGGCATAGTCATAGGGATGGGTGATGGCACACTAGATTAGGGACAGGAGGCGGGAATATCTGGGGCCGGGGTATTCGGCAGTGGTGGTACTTCTGAGGGAAAGGACAAGGAACTCGTGTTGAGGGTGGCCCAAGGTGCGTCATTGAGTTGTACCTGGAATAGATCAGGGCGGGAGTAATGTCCCACTGAATCCATCATTCGCTTGCGTTTGGTAATCAGGGAGAAATCTAAATCGGCGATCGCCAAACCTTCCCCTTCATAAATCGGGGCCGTTAAATGCTTACCTTCAGGACTAATGATGGCCGTATAACAACCACCACTAAGGGCTTTGTGCATCTTTTCATTGCTGGTTAATTGGGTCTTCTGTTCTGCCGAGAGCCATCCCGTTGCATTGATCACGAAACAGCCGGATTCAAGAGCATGGTGGCGCATGGTCACTTCCATCTGTTCCGTAAAAATTTGCCCCACCATAGATCCCGGAAATTGACCACAATGAATCTGCTCATGTTGGGCCATCAGACTATAGCGAGCAAGGGGATTGTAGTGCTCCCAACAAGCTAAAGCACCCACACGGCCCACAGCCGTATCGACCGTCGTTAAACCAGCGCCATCCCCTTGACCCCAAACCATTCGCTCATGGTAGGTGGGAGTGATTTTGCGGCGCTTAAGGCGCAATGTCCCATCGTGATCAAAAATCAATTGGGTATTGTAAAGGGAACCCTCCTCCCGTTCATTCACCCCTAAAACCACGACCATGTCATGGGCTTGGGCCGCTTCAGCCACCGCTGTCGTGACGGGGCCAGGGACTGTGACTGCTTGCTCATAGAGCTGGAGATGGCTTTTCCCCATCAGCACAGGGGGCTCGATAAAAGAAAAATAAGGATAGTAGGGGACAAAGGTTTCTGGAAAGACAATCAACTGCACGCCCTCCTTGGCCGCCTGGGTAATTGTCTCCAGCACTTTTTCCGTCGTACCTGCACAACTAAACAAAACCGGACTAATTTGTGCCGCTGCCGCCCGAATTGTTTTCGAGGAATCAAGCATAATCGCTACCGGAAAAATAACAAACTCACGAAAAACGGATTTGGTAACCGAAAATATTCCAACAAAACCCTTTTAAAAAATACTCGGAAGTTTTTAAAGAGTGCAAAAAAAATCTAAAAGTTGTTCTTGTGAACTCTTTGGAAATTTTCGGAAGTAAAACCTTTGTTTTTACATCGTCCAGGTGTCAAGGATAAATGCCCCTTCTTTGCGGTGCATTAAAATTAAATCCATCACATCTAAGGGATTAATCGGGCGGATACCAGGAATCAAAGAAGGTTCTCCGTGGCCATAAAGAGCTTGTAGTGCAAAACGACAGGCATAGACCTTTCCGCCAGATTCCATAATCTTAACCAGGCGATCATTCATGGCTAAGTGCCCCGGAAAACCTTCATCGCCGAGTTTTGGAAAGCCCCGCTGAACCCCCAGAGTTACCCCAGGGCCATAAAGTAGCACAGACGTTTCAAACCCTTTTTTGATGAGGCGACTTGCTTGTAATAAATTGACTAAACCAATGGAACCTTCAAAGGCTACTGTATGAAAGGTAATCAGTGCTTTTTCGCCGGGCTCTGCTTGGACATCAGGAAAAACTTTTTCTTCGTAATCCACAAGAAAGTCACCGGTCTGGTGGGCAGGAATTGTTACTTCAGGCATGGGAAATTTTCCTTTAGTTTTTAGGTTTTAATGGGTTGAGTTGTGCATTACTGTAAGGGGAGAATTCAAGGCGACCTGTATCATTGCTGACAAAAGGAGACCTTCTGTTTAAAGGAATAGTTTTTTGATTGAAAAGCCAATTTCTGGATTGTCTTTTTGGCTAGACTCAAGCTTGTTTGATAATAGCTATCTGAATGGTTTTGTCCTGATTAGAGGATAGTGATTGTGTCCTAAAAAGAACTATTGATTTTGCTAGGTTAGGCCACCAAAATAGCAGCTACTGGGTCGTAATTCATCGATCGCCTATGGGTAATCACAAACCGCTGGGATCGGTAACAACCCTTACAAGAAAAAGAATTGAGCGGGTTTACAGTTAAAGCAAATCCACTTAAGAGCAACGGCAATGCAGACCCATTACCCGGTAATAATTGTTGGGGGTGGCCAGGCAGGACTTGCCCTCAGCTATCTCCTCAAGCAAAACAATATTGACCACCTTATTTTTGAGAAACACAAAATTGGTCATGCGTGGCGTAATGAACGCTGGAATTCCTTTTGTTTAGTGACCCCCAATTGGCAATGTCGGCTCCCCGGTTTCCCCTATGCAGGGCCTGACCCTACTGGTTTCATGGCCAAGGAAGAGATTGTTTCTTATTTAGAAGCCTATGCCCGCTCTTTTAATCCGCCCATTCGAGAGGGGGTAACGGTTTCCAAGGTGAGTTCGGCTGGAACCAAGTTTGCAGTAAAAACATCTATCGGTAACTACACGGCTGATCAAGTGGCGATCGCCACAGGGGGATACCACGTTCCAAAAATTCCGCCCATCGCTGCCCAACTGCCGCGTGAGTTACAGCAAATCCATTCCGTACAGTACAAAAATCCCCAGGATCTTCCCGACGAAGTATTGATTGTGGGCACTGGCCAGTCGGGTTGTCAAATTGCTGAGGATCTTCATTTAGCAGGGAAAACAGTTCACCTTGTTACCGGTAGTGCGCCCCGAGCGCCGCGCCGTTATCGGGGCAAGGATGTGGTGGAGTGGCTCGAACGCATGGGTTATTACGACCTACCCATCGACCAGCATCCCCAAAAAGAAATGGTGCGTCATAAAACCAATCACTATGTCACAGGCCGGGATGGGGGCCGCGATATTGATCTGCGCCGCTTTGCCCAACAGGGAATGCACCTCTATGGTCGCTTGCAAAGTATTACCAGGCAGACTCTCCACTTTGGGAAAGATTTAAAACACAATTTAGATCAGGCTGATGCCACCGTGGTGCGCATTCAACGGAATATTGACAAATTCATTGCTGATAACAACATCACCGCTCCCCCAGAGGCCCATTATCAACCCGTCTGGGAGCCAGAATTAGAACCATCATCCCTCAACCTCAAAGAAACTAATATTGGTGCAGTTATTTGGGCGACGGGCTTTCGCTTAAACTTTAGTTGGATTGATCTCCCCATCTTTAATGAATTGGGAGAACCCTTACATGACCGAGGGGTAACCGCCGTGGATGGATTATATTTCCTTGGTTTGCCCTGGCTCTATACCTGGGGTTCTGGTCGTTTTTCCGGTGTCGCTCGTGATGCAGAATATTTGGCGACACAAATTACAGCAAGGCTTTTGGTTCCGGCTTCTGCTTAACAACCGAACGAACGATTATTAATCCGGTTTCAGTTGAAAGACGTTCATTAGGAATTCTAAACTTCCTCAATCAAATAAAAACCGAGTTCCTGACTTAGTGACGAGCAGTTTACTAAGTTATGATGATCATAGTTTTTCGATTTAAACATTATGGCTGCTTCTGCTTTTCCTGTGCTGCAACGTTTGTCGAATTCCATACCGCTTGATGGTGCTGTTCAGCTTGATTTGGTGGAAGGAGTTCTGATTTTTCGAGCTTCAGTACAGGTACAGGCGCGGGTTGAAGTTTTGTTGGAGAAGCAGCAGTCTGAAGGATTGACCGAGGCTGAGGAGGAGGAATTGGACTGTTATGAAGAAATTGATGATTATTTGAGTTTCGTGAATCGGACAGTTCGTAATGCTGCTGCTGGGAGCATGGTGGCATAGGAAATGGGTAGGTCTCCACTTCCAGAAAAAATTCAAAACAAAGTCAGAGAAAGGGCTAAGGGTCTATGTGAGTATTGTCATGGAGTGGAGTTATGGCAGTATGTTCGCTTCACGATTGATCATGTCATTCCACAGGCTCGGGGTGGTTCGGATGATGTGGACAATTTGGCATTAGCTTGTTTTAATTGCAATCGTAGAAAGTCAAGTTTCGTGACAGGAGTTGATCTGCTGTCAGGGGCGGAAGTTCGCTTGTTTAACCCGCGTTGTGATCGATGGGCTGATCATTTTGTTTGGGCAGAAGATGGAGTTATTTTGGTAGGTTTAACAGAAATTGGGCGGGCAACGATCGCCAGATTAGATATGAATCGGGAGCGCGTTCTGTTGATTCGGCAAGCGGATCGAGATGTTGGGCGACATCCTCCGAAATTGGATCGGCTGTTGGGGGATAGTGGAACTAGCGATCTCGTTTAAATCAGACCTTGTTTTGTGGCTTGGTAAATAGCTTGGTAGCGGTTTTTAGCTTGTAGTTTACTCAAGGTGCGGTTTAGGTGGAATTTTACGGTACTTTCACTGATGTGGAGCTGCTGGGCAATGTCGCGATCGCGTAGCCCTTTGGTGAGGAGCGCTAAAACTTGACGTTCCCGTTGGGATAGTGATTCTTTTGATTTGTAGACTTGGGTGGTCGCTCCATAGGGCAAAGTAAGGCGAATTTGGTGAACTGCTTCCTGGGCGTTGATCCCGACATCGCAGTTCCCCCCAAGGGTTTGTACGAAAAATTCAATGTCGGCAAAAGGCGATCGCCCTGTGTTTTTCGTCGGGGTAGGGGCGGCGATAATCCCTTCGAGACAAATTTCCGTATCACCGTAGATGAGTCGGCAATAGTGACAGTTGAATTGATTGAGAATTTCTACGGTTTTGATTAAGAGATAGGTCGAACTTGGTGTCAGAGGTCGTTCCGTACCAATCAAACTAAGCTGGCTGGTACTTAAAAGGCTGCCCAGGTGATCCGAGAGGGGGTGAGATTCTCTTGTCTGGCTTTTGCTGGGATCTTGGGGACTTTTTTGGGCGGCATCTAAGGCGATCGCCCCAGCCATACATAGCACCTGCAAAACCTCTAAAAATTCTGGTAAAAAAGTTTCATGGCTAAAGGCCGCTAACACACCAATAATTCGCTGTTGACTGGCAAGGGGATAACCCGCAAAACCTTGAATTCCGTTGGCGATCGCCCAGTCATGGTCTTTTACCCAAGCTTCTTCCGCCAGGTGATTACTCAGGAAAGGAATCCCATTTTTGGCAATTTTTCCGACCTTATAGGCGCCCATGGGAACCCGTGCAAAACTGCCATTAATATTTTCAGACAGACCCGATGAGGCCACCAACCGGAGCGATCGTTGATCTGGCTCAGTTAACCAAATTCGCGCAAAGACGCAATTAAAGTCTTTAATCAATGCTTCGGTTAAACGTTTGGCGATCAGCGTTGGTTCCAGACAACCGGAAATGCCCTGGGTAATGCGCTGAACCTTTTGCAAATCAACAATCAAGCAAGCAGAATCAAGCACGGCATCGGTAAACTAAGCACAAATTCTCTTTCTAGTTAACGCGAGCCAGCTCACCTACGTCAGTCAGTAGTGAACATTAGTACAGAAACCCGCAATTATCTGGAACTTTGGAGGAGATTAATCCAGAAAAGTTTCAGCGACTCGCTCTCCCAGAAGATCCGCTTTCAGTAATTTGGCGTATTTGCGAATGCTGGCTGTTTTTCTTTTGACACCCTATAGATGGCTGAAGTCAAACTATAAACGCCTTAGAAAAAACCAAAGCCAATGCTGCTGATTTCGGGTTAATTTTTCTGCCCATTGATTGAAACGATACTTTTCCCGTTGAGACCAGCCTTGGGTTAATTTCTGGCTATGCCAAACCAAAACAGCACAGGTATAGGCGACACAGATCGTCAAGGCAACGCTGGCCCAGTAATGGTAACCGAGGCTCAAGCGCACCACGGCCCAGGTGAGATGATCACGCCAGAGGGCAAATTCTCCCCGCAACGCCCAAACGCCGTAGCTCCCCAAGATCAGCCACAGCAAGGCGACCAATAGCCAACGCCAGAGGAAAGTGAACCGCACCAGCTTGCGGGCCAAGGGACTGAAATGATGGTCTGTTGGTGCTTCCTGAAGTTGGCGATCGCCCATATTTTTTCACCCTAAACATCTTTACCGAGTGGGTCAGGCCAAATCCTGGGATTGCCGCCGTTACCGGGAAGTTCCCCTGCAATGGCTAGGACAATTCTGTAACATTCACCGCTTCTTTGGTGACCGTGGGGGGTTGGCCATTACGGTTACGCCACCAGGCCAAGAGGGTACTGGCGACAAAAATACTAGAGTAAGAGCCGCAAATAAACCCAATAATCAAGGCGAGGGCAAAAAACTTGAGGGTCGAACCACCGAACAAAAAGATCGCCACCAGCGGCAATAGGGTGGTGAGGGTGGTATTGATCGAACGGCCCAGGGTTTGCTGGACGGAATGATCAACAACTTGATCGATGTTGTCTCCCTCGTCAGCCTTGAGATTCTCACGAACGCGGTCATAAATGACCACCGTATCATTCACAGAAAAACCAATAATCGTCAGTAGGGCCACGAGGAAAAGGCTATCTACTTCAACGCCCAACACCAGACCGAGTAGCGCAAAGACACCAGCCGTGACCAGCACATCATGGAACAATGCGGCGATCGCAAACAGCGCATAATCGAACTGAAAGCGGATACTCAAGTAGACAATAATCCCGAAAAAAGAAACCAGGAGGGCGAGCATCCCTTGGACAAACAATTCCCGACCAATGGTTGGCCCCACCGAGTCAATTTGGATCGTGCCAGGATCTAGGGCGCCCACTTCGGATTCTAGGGCGTCGAGCAAACGGCTGCGTTGATCCACATCGAGCTGCGGTGTCCGCACCGAAAACGTTGTCCGCTCTTGGCCCAAAATTTGCACCGTACTACTGCCGACCCCCTGGTTATTCACCACGTTTTGAATTGTCGCTGTTTCTAAAGGATCAGTACAGTTGCCAGCCACCGTACAGTCGAGGGCCACTTGGATTTTTGTGCCCCCAACAAAGTCGAGACTGGGTCGGAGGGGTGCTTGGAGTTGGTTGAAGGAAATGCCCATAAA
This sequence comes from Picosynechococcus sp. PCC 7002, assembly GCF_963860125.1. NCBI lineage: Bacteria > Bacillati > Cyanobacteriota > Cyanophyceae > Chroococcales > Geminocystaceae > Picosynechococcus > Picosynechococcus sp. PCC 7002. Next base: position 689,201 of record NZ_CAWLFA010000001.1, on the reverse strand, counting down.
CAACACACTCGCAAGGATGGCGATCGCCGAGATGGACCACCAAAGGAGACGCTGTTTAATGACGCTAAATTTAAAAGTCATCGGGTTAACAACAGACTAGAGGGCAAAGGAAATTAGTTGGGGACTTTGGGCGCAAACAACTTGGGATTTTGGCGCACCGCCGGTAAGCCCAATACCGTTAACAGCAGTAAAGTGCGGCTGCAAGTCACTGCCGTAAACATACTCACTCCCACCCCGATCGCCAAGGTCAACGCAAAACCTTTTACCAAACCCGAACCCAAGAAAAAGAGGGCCGCACAGGCGATCAAAGTGGTGACATTACTGTCGAGAATGCTGGAGAAAGCGTTAAAAAATCCCGATTCCACGGCTCGGTATAGGGTATTCCCCTTATAGATTTCCTCCCGGGTGCGCTCAAAGATCAGCACATTTGCATCCACGGCCATACCAATACTGAGAATAAAACCAGCAATCCCCGGTAACGTCAGCGTAACCCCCACAAGGGAGTAGCAGGCCAAAGTGAGGAGGGTATAAACCACTAACGCCACATCTGCGATCAGCCCTGGCAAACGGTAATAGACTGCCACAAAGATCAACACCAGAATTAGGCCCGCAATCCCTGCATAGATACTTTGGCGAATGGAATCTTGGCCTAGGGTTGCCCCTACGGTACGGTTCTCGACCACAGCCACCGGGAAGGGTAACGACCCACCCCGAATCTGAATGGCGAGATCACTGGCGGTATCAATGTCAAAGTTGCCGGTAATGGTCACGTTCCCCCCGGCGATCCCTTGGGCAGTATATTCTGGGCCAACGGTGGGGGCGCTAAGGAGGGCATCATCTAAGAAAATGCCGACACTCCGGCCTGTACCAGCTAGACCTTTTGTGATTTCTGCAAAAAGTTCGGCCCCTTCACTATTGAAATTGAGAAAGACTTGCCAACTGTTGCCCGTTTGGGTGGGGGCAGGTTGGGCATTGGTGACGTATTCGCCGACTAGACCAACGGGTTCAAACAGAGCGAGAATCTCTTGATCGAGACTGTCAATATTGGTTTCTAATTCTTCGATCTCGGCATCGCTAGCGGCAGGGCTTGCACTGCCACGGAGACTGGTTAACTGGGCGTCGAGTTGGCGGCGGAGGGCGTACTTTTCTTGGAATTCGGCTTCAGTGCCAGGGTTTTGGGGCCGAAACTCGAGCTGAGCGGTGCCACCGAGAACTCGTTCAGCCTGCTCAGGATCTGTCACTCCAGGCAATTGCACGAGGATCCGGTCGTTCCCCACGAGTTGGGTGATGGGTTCGGCCACTCCTAGACCATTGATGCGATTTTCGATGACTCGCTTCACGGCAGCTGTATCATCGGCCTCAACGACGACTCCTTCGGCATTGGGTTGCACCTGGATCGTCAGTTGGGCACCACCTTTGAGATCCAGACCGAGCTGGAGGGGTAAGGTTGTCAAAATCGTGATGGCGATCGCCACCAAAAAAAGAATTGCAACTATGATTAACCGTTGTTTTTGCATGATGGATCTAGGAGGATGAACCGCAGTTGGTCGCTGGTGTTTAGACGTTCAGGGCCAACATATTTTGCACTGCTTCGACGATGTTGTCCGGTTGGACGATGGTGAGTCGCTCCAGGGTGCCGTTGTAGGGGGTGGGAATATCCTGGGACGAGAGACGCATTACGGGGGCATCTAATTCGTCAAACAGTTGCTCGTTGATCAAGGACATCACTTCCGCCGCAATCCCCGCCGTTTTCATACATTCTTCGACGATGATCACCCGGTGGGTTTTCTTCACGGATTTGGCGATCGCCTCCATGTCGATGGGCTTCAGGGAGATTAGATCAATTAATTCTGGATCGATACCTTGTTTTTCGAGGGTTTTAATCGCCTGGGTGCAATGGTGACGCATCCGCGAATAGGTCAAAATCGTCACATCTTTCCCTTCCCGCACCAACTCCGCCTTATCGAGGGGCAGCACATATTCCCCATCGGGCAAATTCTCTTTTAGGTTGTAGAGCAGCACGTGTTCAAAGAAAAGGACGGGGTTTTCGTCACGGATTGCCGCCTTTAATAAACCCTTGGCATTGTAAGGGGTAGAACAGGCCACGATCTTCAAGCCAGGGACAGCTTGGAAGTAGGCTTCTAGCCGCTGAGAGTGTTCTGCCCCCAACTGCCGACCGACACCTCCAGGCCCCCGGATCACCATTGGAATTGTGAAATTACCGCCGGATGTGTAGCGCAACATCCCAGCGTTATTGGAAATTTGGTTGAAGGCCAACAGCAAAAAGCCCATATTCATCCCTTCGATGATTGGCCGTAGCCCAGTCATGGCGGCGCCAACAGCCATCCCGGTGAAGCTGTTTTCTGCGATGGGTGTATCCAGAACGCGCAGGTCACCATATTTTTTCGCAAGATCCTTCGTTACCTTGTAGGAACCGCCGTAATGACCCACATCTTCGCCCATAACGAAGACAGTTTCGTCACGTGCCATCTCTTCATCGATAGCTTGACGCAGCGCATTAAAAAGTAAAGTTTCCGCCATATGAAATCGTTCTAAAACCTATCGCAGCAAGTGACATCGTATCATTCCTGAGCCTTTCTTGCGCCATCAATCTAGGTGGGATTGAAGCCGATATTTTTAGGGCTCTGGGGCCGGATTGAGAAACCCCATCGGCAGGGAGGCTCTGTCCGGTGGCGATCGCCTTTTGCGGGGGGAATGGCCAACCCGCCCCAATGGTGATCGAAAAACCCTTAAATTTTTCCTAAAAAAATGCAATTTGTAATCCCAAAAAAAACAGCAATTCTGCGGTAATTTCACCAAAAAAATACGGTTTTTGTCATCTACAAACCCCTTGAAGATAGTAGACAATAAAAATGTAGCAAGAAGTCGATTCTCTTAGGAGGTCATATATGTCTTTAGTACATTTCTCGCCGTTTTCTGAACTAGAAACAGTTCAGACCCAAATGAATCGCATTCTCGATGAACTTGCCGGCTGGCAAGGGGAAGGTCGCTCCCCCTGGCGTCCCTCTATCGAGCTACTCAATGGGGACGCAGAATTAACCTTAAAAGCCGCCCTTCCTGGCATTGCCGCTGACGATATCGATATTCAGTTGACCCGTGAATCAGTCCGCCTCTCCGGGGAATATAAATACGAAGAAGAAAAAGAAGATGAAGGCTGCTACCATTCTGAATTCCGCTATGGAAAATTTGACCGCACCATTGCGCTTCCGGTCGCCGTCGACCACGAAAATGCCACGGCAGAATTTAAAGATGGTATTCTTACCCTGAAGCTGCCCAAAGTTGTTCCCGCAGCGAAAAAAATTGTCAAACTACAACTGGGTAAAAGCCCCGAAACTCAAAAAGTTCTCGAAGAACCGACTGAATAGTTCACGGACTGTCATTTTCCATGACGCCGTCAAATCATAAACACTGTGCTGGCCCTCCCCAAATTTTCGGGGAGGCCATTGTTTTTTTGAGTAACTGACAGAGCCTGCGCCAATGTGAATTTACAATAAAGTTTGGCTATATATCTAAAGAAGCAATGAAGTATAAAGCTTTTCTTTGAATTGTCCAAGAAAGCAATGCTCAACAGACCTGGAACTTTATCATGGAGGTAGTCAAGAAAACTGGGGATTGCCGGGGGGAGAAACATCATGAAGCAACTGTTGCCACTGAACCACCTACGGCCGATCACGTCGAAATCGGTTCGCCGCAGCTCAAAGACTGACCCATCAGGGCGAGCCAATGTATCATCGGAAGAGACAGTACTGCAATCAACAGAGATGATGCCGGACATGACTCCAGGCCGTGATTTTGAAACCTCCTTAGCTCCCGTAGAATCATCGTTACCGAAGCCAGAAATCCCCCCGGAACAGGTCGTTTTTGATTTCTTTGCCCAAACGCTACAAACTGCTTCCCTTGATGAGTTCTTGGGGTTATTTCAAGGGTTTTTTGTTGGTTATGACACGGCCCAATGTCCAGAACCCCTGCAACAAGCAAGTTATCAGCTGATTATTGGCAATCGGCGCACGGGATTTATTGCGGTTCTTAAACGGTGTTGTTATCTATTTATCGAAACTTGCCTTAATCAAGAAAGCATCCAGCACATTACTCAACTGGCCCATTTGCTGTTGACGCCAACATCGCAGACGGGTGATGCGTCGTTGACCACAGAGCGATTTCAGGATTGGCTACGGGGATTTATTCAGAGTGAGGAATGTCGGGTCTTGCGGGTTTTAGCGCCTCCTAGTGAGACAAATCAACGGACTTGGGGCGATCGCTACGTGGGTTTTATGTTATTTGCCCAAGCGACAGATCCACAATCTTCCCCAGAACAACAACGGGCCTCTAAGCTGCTTTACCAACTATTTAATAACCGCTATCGTTACCGCTTGGTGATGTACCTGTCAACGAAGGGAAAAATGACAGCGACAGGGGAGGCCATTAAAAATCCTACCCTCATTGAAGATGTAACCCTGAATCTGATTCACCGTTTAGTGGTTAAAAAGCAGCCGAGTTACCCTGATATTGCCACGCAATTTTTAGCCCAGACAGATGAGCACACCTTTGTCACTTGGCAGCCCTATTTTGTTGATTATTTGTTTTGTGCCATGACTTCACCACGCCGTTTGAAGTGGCTGCCCGATAAGATTTTGCAACATCTGAAACAGTGTTATCCCGCAGGAGACAGTATCACCCTAGACCGGGCGCTGATTACTGATGTTTGCCGCAATTTGATCCATTACCTGCTCAATCCTGAACATTTGCAAGATTTATCCCATCCTCTGCCCGTTTTAATGATTCAGCGGGAATATTTAACCCACAGTATTTTGTTGTTGAAATTGGTATTGGTCGCGCCAGAAACCTATGGTGAACTGATGCAAGCCCTCAATCTTCTGCTCGGACAATATCAAGACCAGCCCAAGGCAGAGTGCCAGTGGCTCATGGGCTTTTTTGAGACGGTTCAGGTTATTTTGGCGTTGGTGCTGACGGCTCCCCAGTATTGCCCGGTTGTGCCTGAGTAGTCGTGGTTAACTTTAGGCCGTCCCTATCCAAAAGCTCGAAAAAAAAGGACAATAGAAAGGTTATTTTGATGTAAATCTTGATTTCTATTTGTTATGAGCGACAATCGACGTAGCCGGGTAGTCACCGAAGGTCATCAGCGGAGCCCAAACCGCGCCATGCTCCGGGCTGTGGGCTTTGGGGATGATGATTTTAGTAAACCAATTGTGGGCTTGGCGAATGGGTACAGTACGATTACGCCATGCAATATGGGAATCAATGACCTCGCCCAGCGAGCGGATAAGGCAATCCGGGAAGCGGGAGCGATGCCGCAGATGTTTGGGACGATCACCATTAGTGATGGGATCTCCATGGGTACGGAGGGGATGAAGTATTCTTTGGTTTCCCGTGATGTGATCGCTGACTCCATTGAGACGGCTTGTAATGGCCAAAGCATGGATGCGGTTCTCGCCATTGGCGGTTGTGATAAGAATATGCCGGGGGCAGTGTTGGCGATCGCCCGGATGAATATCCCCGCAATTTTTGTTTACGGTGGCACGATCAAACCCGGTCATTTAGACGGGGAAGATCTCACAGTTGTTAGTGCGTTCGAGGCTGTCGGTGAATTTAGCGCCGGAAAAATCGACGAGGAAAGATTATTAGCCGTTGAGAAAAATGCTTGTCCGGGGGCTGGCTCCTGTGGCGGGATGTACACGGCCAATACGATGTCCTCGGCTTTTGAGGCGATGGGGATCAGTTTGCCCTACTCCTCGACGATGGCCGCTGAAGATGAAGAAAAAGCTGTCAGTGCGGAAGAGTCGGCACGCGTTTTGGTCAATGCGATCAAGAAGCAGATTTTGCCGAAGGACATCCTCACGCGCAAGGCATTTGAAAACGCGATTTCCGTAATTATGGCCGTGGGCGGCTCGACAAATTCAGTCTTACATTTGTTGGCGATCGCCAATACTATCGGTGTGGATCTGACCATCGACGACTTTGAAACCATCCGCCAGCGCGTCCCCGTCATCTGTGACCTCAAGCCCTCTGGTCGCTACGTTGCCACCGATCTCCACAAGGCGGGCGGCATTCCCCAGGTGATGAAAATGCTCTTGGATCACGGTCTTCTCCATGGCGACTGTCTAACAATTACTGGCAAAACCGTCGCTGAAACCCTCGCCGATATTCCCAGCGAACCCTCTCCCGATCAGGATGTGATTCGTCCTTGGGATAAGCCAATGTACGAAAAAGGACACCTGGCGATCCTCAAGGGCAACTTGGCCGAAGAAGGTTCCGTGGCGAAAATTAGTGGCGTGAAAAATCCCCGGATCACTGGCCCCGCCCGCGTTTTTGAGTCCGAAGAAGAATGTCTCGATGCAATCCTGGCTGGCAAGATTGTTGCTGGTGATGTGGTGATTGTTCGTTACGAAGGGCCGAAGGGTGGCCCCGGGATGCGGGAAATGCTAGCGCCCACCTCCGCAATTATTGGCGCTGGTCTGGGCGATTCTGTCGGTCTGATCACCGATGGTCGTTTCTCTGGCGGAACCTATGGTCTCGTGGTCGGACACGTTGCCCCGGAAGCGTTTGTGGGTGGCAATATTGCCCTTGTGGAAGAAGGGGACAGCATCACCATCGATGCCCACGAAAAACTGTTGCAAATCAATGTTCCTGATGAGGAACTGGCAAAACGTCGCGCCGCTTGGAAACCCCGTGAACCCCGTTATAAGCGTGGTGTCCTTGGAAAGTATGCCAAGATTGTTTCCACCAGTAGTAAAGGTGCAGTGACAGATATCGATTTGTTTTAAATTAAAAGCGATATTTAAGCTTTACTTTATCCCTCTGTTGGCTATGCTGATAGGGGGTTATTTTTATAGTCTAGAAAAAAATATATTTAGTTATTATGGACATAAATAGAGCATCAGAAGACTTAGCTCAAAGAGTGAAAAAGTTTTTTCATTTCAGAGCAGATTTATGTGAAAATCTCCTTAAAAATGATTATTTTACAAATGGAAAAAACAGTTTGAATTTACCGCCTATAGAATATGACCCCTCATGTAATTTGCATACTGAAGCATATTCAATTGCTTGCACTGCAATTGATGGATTAAGTTATATCGAAAGTTGTTTGCTAAACTTTTCCAAAAAGAAAATGAAAAATGAAACTCGCTTTTGCCGCTTTCTAGAAGAGTATAGTGAATATCAACATTTACGTAGAGTTAGCACGCCATTTTTATCGTTCTCTTTAGAGAAAGAAAATACTGATGAAGTATTTAGAAGCAAACTCAAACGAGATTGGATTGACAAAAAGAGCTTGAATGAATCGCATAGGGTTTATGAGGATCCAGAAATTCAAGAACTAGTGAAGATTTATAATAATTTGTCTCAAAGAGATATCAAAAATCCACATGATATTTTCAAAAAATTCACTTATAGCGCATTGATTTATAAATATTATCGCTGCTCTTTTGTTCATGAGTATCAGGCTTCACCTTACACCGCATTATATAATGGGCTAAACAAAAACTTATCGATTCGTCAATTTAGCTGTGAAGTATATTCAGATGGTTCAAGTAAAAACATCGAAATTATTCCACAATTAGATCTTGGCTTAAAAATCCTTACCGACTGTCTGAGAAATGGAAGTCAAATAATTCATAATTTAATCATCCAAGAACAAATAGAAACAATACCAAATCGTCTCGATGATTTAATTAAAGTCAATGGTGCTATCTATCAAAAGCCGATGCCCAAAGGGGAAACATAGTCGTCTTCAGTTAAAACTCAGCAATCATATCAATGCTGTTACTGAAACAACTCAACTTGCCTATGCCTTTCCAGAATTGTGCTGTAGCTTTGGCGATCGCTCCATTGTTCCTGATATTGCGGTGTTTCAATGGTCACGCATCCCATTGGAAGCAGATGGCGAAGTCCCAGATAATTTTCTGCTGTGTCCAGATTGGACAATTGAAATTCTTTCCCCTGAACAAAGCCCTAACCGAGTCACTGGCAATATTTTGTACTGCTTAGAGCATGGCTGTCAGTTGGGGTGGCTTATTGATCCAGGCGATCGATCAATTCTAATTTTTCAGCCTAATCAACAACCACAACTGCTCACGCAAGAAGATGCACTCAAGATTCTACCGAATATTCCCTTAACCTTGACCGCCGCTGAGGTGTTTAGTTGGCTAAAAATGGGGTCATGATTATTTTCTGATGTTTGATTTGAAGATAAAATAGTTTTCCATAAAAATTTTCAACCTTCATCAAAAGTGAGTGCTAAGTTATTAAAGCCTGGTCTTAAATTACTGAGATCTTAGTCATAACTTGATCGTCAAAAATAAATAATTACTCAGCACTAAATGGCCAATATCAAACAACTCCCTAATGATGTCATCCAGTTAATTGCGGCTGGTGAAGTGATTGATTCCCTGGCAGCGGTGGTACGGGAGTTGGCAGAAAATGCCATTGATGCCGGGGCGACACGCATTAACATCGATATTCAGCCCCAACGTTGGCAAATTCGCGTTGTAGATAATGGTCAGGGAATGGATCTGGAGGATTTGCAACAGTGCGCCCTCCCCCACCGGACAAGTAAGATTGGCGATCGCCAAGATTTAGCCCACATCAAAAGCCTCGGATTCCGGGGGGAAGCCCTCCACAGCATTGCTCAGGTGGCGAAACTTACCATCGCCAGTTGTCAAGATGGACAACCCGGTTATCAACTCACAGTGCAGCAAAATCATGTTTCGGAACCACTCCTCAAGCCAATGGCCGTGGGAACGATGGTGACGGTGACAGACATTTTTCAGAATTTTCCGGTGCGACGCCATGCCTTACCGGCGATCGCCCAGCAGCTCAAAACCGCCCAGCAGATGATTTATCATTTGGCCCTAGGTCAGCCACAAATTACCTGGCAAGTCAACCAAAATAATCAGCCCTGGTTTGTCATTAGTGCAGGAAAAAATGCCCAGGAGATTTTGCCGCAACTGCTAAGATCAATTAGTATTCAAGACTTGATTTTTCAACGCTATCAAGCCACAGATTTTTTGACAGAAAATAATTCTGATTATGCAACAAGTTATTTGGAAGTAGTCCTCGGTTTACCAGACCGTTGTCACCGCCACCAGGCCGATTGGTTAAAGTTGGCAATTAACGGCAGAATTGTTAAATTTTCGGCTTTAGAACAGGCGATCATGAAAGGATTTAGTCGTACTCTTCCCCGCGATCGCCACCCCATCTGTTTTGTCCATCTCCATGTCCCACCAGAACACATCGACTGGAATCGTCATCCCGCAAAAAGCGAAATTTATCTACAACATCAAACCCTCTGGCAAGAGATTATTCCGCAGGCGATCGCCAAAGGTTTAAGCTTCAGCGAGGCTAATCTACCACGCTTAGAAAATCAGCGGGTTTTAAGTCTTATTCAAGCAGCAGAAAAAAAAGAGAACTATTCTATTGAGCCTCCCTCTGAACATTCAACGACAAGCGCATCAAATCCACACAAAAAAGTCTTAAAAGTCATTGGCCAAGCCCGCAATACTTATATCATTACGGAACATCCCGATGGCATCTGGCTAGTAGAGCAGCACATTGCCGACGAACGGGCAATTTATGAAGACTTATGCAAAAATTGGCAGCTTATTTCTCCGATTCAACCCGTGCTGCTAAATGACTTATCACCAAAACAAATAGAGCAACTAACAGACCAACTGGGTTTGGATCTCGAAATTTTTGGGGAAAATGTTTGGCGAGTCAATACGATTCCTCGGGCTTTGCAAGGCCATTCTGATCTAGAAGCTGCTTTACTAGAATTGAGTCGGGGGGGAGATCTTGAGGCCGCCCAAGTGGCGATCGCCTGCCGGACTGCTGTCCGTAATGGCACACCGCTAGATTTCCCGACCATGCAAACAATCATTGATCGCTGGCAACAGTGCGAAAACCCAAGTACCTGTCCCCACGGTCGACCCATTTATCTGGCCCTAGAAGAAACATCCCTTTATCGTTTTTTCCGTCGCCATTGGGTTTTGGGCAAGAGCCATGGCATTACCGAAAAATGAGTATTTTAAAAGTTAATTGACCCTTTACCGTTATCTAGAGAAAAATGCTTGAGCTTGACCAGATTTTTGTCACTGCTGCCCAAATGCAGCACCTTGAAACAGCAATTTTTAACCAAGGAATGCCGACCCCAGCTCTTATGGAAAAGGCGGCGGGGTTAATTGCCCAATATATTCAAAATCATTATCCTTTAAAAAATTATCGAAAAATTAGTGTTTTAGTGGGGCCTGGTCACAATGGTGGCGATGCCTTAGTTGTTGCACGGGAGTTATCTTTTGCAGGCTATAAATTATGCTTATTTCATCCCCTAGAAAAGCTAAAATTCCTCACCCAAAGCCACTGGGATTATGCACAATTTTTAGGAATTTCCCATACAAAAGATCTTGATATTTTTCTGGAAAGTCATTTGATCATTGATGGTTTATTTGGCTTTGGTTTAACGCGGCCGATTACGGGAGATTTAGGTTTATTAATCGATGAACTGAATGAATCAGGACGGCCCATTGTCAGTATTGATTTGCCTTCGGGGCTCCATACCGATACCGGGGCGGTGTTGGGTACAGCGATTCAAGCAACGGAAAGTCTCTGCTTAGGGCTTTGGAAACGGGCCTACGGCCAGGATGTTGCCACGCCTTATCTAGGTAAAGTTAACCGCCTTGATTTTGGTATTCCCTCCCATTTAATTGCAGAAACTTTATCCGCCAAAAATACGATTCAAGGCATTCCCCAAAGCTTGTTACAACGTTTGTTACCCCTGGGGCGATCGCCGTTAACCCACAAATACAAACAGGGCCATTTATTGCTCATTGGTGGCTCCCAAACTTATCTGGGAAGTGTGCTGCTGGCGGCTTTGGGGGCGCGAGCAACGGGGATTGGCATGCTCACCATTGCGGTGCCAGAATCCCTGAAATTATTGGTGGTGGCCCAACTGCCGGAAGCCTTGGTGCTTGGTTGCCCAGAAGATGAAACGGGGGCGATCGCCCAACTGCCAAGCCTAGACTTTTCCCGATACCAAGCGGTGGCCTGTGGCTGTGGTTTGACCCTTGCGGGGGCGACTAATTTAATGCCCGATCTCACGCCGCGGGAAGTGCCTCTAGTGTTAGACGCCGATGCCCTCAATTGGCTGGCCGAGGAAGATCTAGAAGTGCTTCAAAACCGCCATTTCCCCACAATTTTAACGCCCCATCTCGGCGAATTTAAGCGTCTATTTGCTGACCAAATCCCCATCACCGCCGACCGATTCCAGATGACCCAAAAGGCGGCCCAACTGACCGGGGCGATCGCCCTTTTGAAGGGGGCAAAAACTGTTATTGCCCGTCCCGATGGCGTGACCCATTGCATTACAGAAAGTACCCCAGCTTTAGCTAGAGGCGGTAGTGGCGATGTTCTCCTTGGTTTAATCGGTGGCCTTTTGGCCCAACATCCAGAAGCACCCTTAGAGGTCGCTACAGCAGCCGCTTGGTGGCACGCCCAGGCCGGAATTCGCGCCGCCCAGGCCAGAACTGTTGCCGGGGTTGATGGGGTCACGTTGGCGGAATTTCTCGTTGAAGTTTTACAGCAATGGCAAACAAAATCTGTCTGAGCGTAAAAGAAATAAGCTAGGGAGACGGTTGAAAAACTTGCAGCAAAATCTTTAGGGGCGGTTTTTGCCAGTAATCAATGTGGGAGACGATCAAGTTATCAGCGTTGATTTCCAAAAGACTATGGCCAGAAATGCGTAATCGGGGTTGCCAGGGCAGAGGACAGGTCATGGATAAAGTCCACTCGCTGCGGATGGTCTGTTGAGTTTGCTGGAGGTCGTGGAGTTCCAAGTGAATATCCCGAAACCAGCGCCCTAAAAAACCAATCATTTTTTGATAGCGATCGCGTCCCCGGAACTGATTGAGGGGGTCTTGGAAAAAAACATCGTCACTGTAAATGGCAAAGGTTTGATTCTGGGGGAATTTTTGGTAATCCTGGCGCAAGATATCGAGGAGATCCATCGGCAAAACCGGTAACTACTGGGTACTAATTTCAAGACGGGCTTGGCTGCTGGTTTCCGTTGTGTCTTCTGGGGGATCAGCGGCGGCTTGTTCACCATAGCCCACCACGAGCCAACGATAATCACCGGGGAGAGCCTCGGCCAGGTAAGTTTGGACGGCCTGGGCCTGCTGTTGGGCGAGGCTTGTTGCTTTGGTGGCATCCTCCCCAACTTGATAATTGCGAATGGTGATCGTTTGCCGCTCCTGTTGCTGGAGATCGATGGCGATCGCCCCTAGAATTTCGGCGGCATCGGCGGCGAGTTGCCCATCGGCACTAAATAGGGCATTGCTGGGCAGGGTGATTTTTAACGGTTCCGGAGTTTGCGAAGTCGTTGCGGGGGTCGCCTGGGGGTCAAAGGTGCTGGGATCAGCAGCGAGGAGTGTGGTCAAATTGGTGAGGCGATCGCCGAGATCCGCCTGTTGTTGACCCAGATCGAGTTCTGCCTCTAGTTGTTGGGTGCGCGCTTCGAGGACATCTAGTTGGGCCTGAATGCCCGCAATTTCTTGTTCGATGGCGGCCCGGTCTTCAGCCGATAATTCAGCAATGGTTTCGTTGAGGGTCGGCTTGGCGATTCCAGCAGAATTTGTCGCCCATAACCGTAAAAATAATGGCGGTTTTGGCTCGGCCCGTGGCATAAAATGACCCACCAGGATCCCCAAGGCGATCGCCCCGAAACCAGAACCCAGCAAAAGTGCTGTGCGGCCCAAGGTTGCGATGATCCATTTTGTTACAGAAAAGCGGGATTTCGTTGACGGTATTGGGGGGTGGGGTGAAGATGAACTCACAGTTGTCGTCGCCATCGGCACAATAATTTATCGCTATTCTAATGCCCTAGAGACCCCACCGCTCAGGTTTATGTAAACCATTTCCTGGCCGTTCTGTCCTTTTTTTGCCGCTCTTTCCCCCCTGAGATCATGTCCATCTCCACCGCCGACCCCCAGCTCATTACGGATCCACTCCACAGCCCTTTCCCTATCCCTTGGCAGTGGATTTTAGAGACCCAAGCTACGGTGGCCGCCGGGAACCAGAGTAGCGCCGATGTGTGTCGCAGTCCTGCCTTAAATAATGGTCGCCATCAGTACGCCGCCTACAGTCGTATCCAGTTAGCACTGCGCCCGCAACTCCAGGAAAGTCAGGTCACCAGTGTTTTATTTGTGGAAAATTTGCAAACAGGCATTTTAAGCACGGTAATGGCGCGATCGCCCCTCGCCCCCCAAGCATTTCAAGCAGTCGAAGGGAACGATGCTGCAGGTTTAATTTCGCTATTGATTCCCGTATCTTGGTCTGCCGATGGCCAAAGGCTCCTGGCGCGGCAGTTTGAAGGCTTTTTTAACAGTGGCGTGATGTCAGATTTTGCGGTGGTCTGGGATGCCAAAACCCAACGGAGTATCACCCTCCAACCCAATATCGAAGCCGAATATAGCCATGCCATTTTGTTGGGCTGGAGTGAGCAATATGCTGAGGATGTCCTATTCCAAACCGGGGTGATGGGGGAGGAAACCTGGCCCATTTGGCGGGTGAGTCCCAGTGGGGATACAAACCTTGCCAGGGAAAATCACGGCGTGGTCTACGGTGATCTCCTTTCTCCGGCTTGGTTTGGCAGTGACGGAGAATTTAACATTTAATGTCAACTTCGGAAAAAACTGCGGCGATCGCCCCCAGCCCCTTTTACACTGACTAAAAACGATATAAAGATTTTTATCGAAACTTGCTATGACACAGTTTTGGTCAGAGATTGCTCCCCAGGCCTATTTTTGGTTCAAGGCTTTCCATATTATTGGTGTGGTGGTTTGGTTTGCGGGGTTGTTTTACCTCGTGCGCCTTTTTGTCTACCATGCCGAAGCCGAAAAGGAACCCGAACCCGCCCGGAGCATCCTCAAAAAACAATATGAGTTGATGGAAAAGCGCCTCTACAACATCATTACCCAACCGGGAATGTTTGTGACTGTGGCCATGGCGATCGCCGTGATCAGTACTGAACCGGGGGTTCTAAAAGCCTGGTGGCTCCATGCGAAATTGGCCTTGGTTGTCCTGTTATTGGTCTACCATTTCTTCTGCGGGCGGATTATGCGTAAGCTGGCAGAAGGCACCTGCACCTGGACAGGTCAACAGTTCCGCGCCCTCAACGAAGCGCCGACCCTCCTGTTGGTAACCATTGTGATGTTGGCCGTGTTTAAAAATAGTTTGCCCCTCAATTGGACAGGGGGTTTAATTCTGGCGTTGATTGTTTTTATGGCCGCCGCAATCCAACTCTATGCGAAAAAACGTCGTAAGGATCAAGAAAAACTCCGGGAAGCCCAGAGCCAAGTGGCCACCTCTAATCCTTAAAATCAGCCCTTGATTTTGTGCGTTTAAACCAAGTAAAAGTCCCTGGATTCTGTCAAAAATCTAGGGACTTTGCTATGTACATCAAGCTTAAAACTCAAAAAAGAAAAACCCAATCACTTTTCAATGGCTTACCATTTTTTGTAGGGTAAAAATTTGCCGCACATGGTTACTTGCACGCGATCGCCTTTGGGGTCTTCGACCTTATCCACTTCAATGGAAAAATCAATGGCACTCATGATCCCATCGCCGAATTTTTCGTGGATCACTGCTTTGACGGGCATCCCATACACTTGCATGATTTCGTAGAAGCGATAGATCAATGGATCGGTGGGAATGACGGGCTCTAGGGAACCTTTGAGGGGCGGTTCGGTAAGTGCTGCGGCGAAATCTTCCGGTAAACCGACGGCGGTGACGAGGGTTTTTGCTTCCGTCTCATCGGCACTGGCTTGACGGTAGAATACAGCAGCGACCCAAGTTTCATCGCGGCCAACTTTTTCGCCGAGGGTCGCAAAATTAAGACCTGTTGCTTTTTTGGCAGCAAGTAACTTTTCGGTAATTACGGCGATCGCCATAGAAATGTTTCTCCGTTATCAAATAAATTCAACTGCACAGAATTGGCGGACAATTTGAGTAATTAATCAGAGCAAATTTGTCCGGGCCAGATCACGAAATATCAGCCTCTAACTTGATTTACTGAAATAATTTTTGTGAGGAAAATGTTCCAGTAAGTGTTAGGAGGAAGACTTTTGTGGAGTGGTTGCTTGCTATTAAACGGTTTAAAAAATCAACGCAATGTAATTAAAGATACGCTTTTAAATGGCAACAATTGTATGTTGAACCTGGGAAACTATAACAAAAATCAACACTTCACGACAAAAGCACATCGAATCAATCCTAAAAATACATGATGCAAATTGTCGCTCCGGCCGATGTAACTAAAGCTGGGCGATCGCCTTTCCCTCGGCTGACCCCGATTTGACAATGTGTTTTTAAAACACCACAATAAGGGTGTGGCGAAAATATCTGTTGCCAATTGAGGTGTCGATGATGGCGAACCAACTACCCATTCCTGCTTTTTTTAATCCCCAGACCGTTGGTGAGATCTGGCGTGTCCCCTATCTAGACCGGGCTGCCGCGGCTGAAACCTGGGCCAAGGAACACGGGATTCAGCCGGCCACCACTGACCGCTGTCGTGTTTGCCTGCTGGTGGTCGATGTGCAGAATACCTTTTGTATCCCGGAGTTTGAGCTGTTTGTCGGCGGCCAATCGGGACTGGGGGCCGTGGAAGATAACCGACGTTTGTGTGAATTTATCTACCGAAATCTCGGAACAATTACCACCATTACCCCTACCATGGACACCCACAAGGCGGTGCAAATTTTTCACCCGGTCTTTTGGGTCAATGGAGCGGGCGAACATCCCCAACCCGCGAGCAATATCAGCTTTGCGGAGGTTGAACAGGGTCTTTGGCGCGTCAATCCGGCGATCGCCTTTAGTACGAAGCGCGACTACGAAGACTTACAACAATATGCCCGTCACTACACCGCCCAACTCAGCCAAGCAGGGAAATATCCCCTGACGATTTGGCCCTACCACGCCATGCTCGGAGGAATTGGCCATGCCCTTGTGCCAGCGGTGGAAGAGGCTCTGTTTTTCCATAACTTAGTGCGCCATAGCCAAACCCATTTTGAAATTAAAGGAGATAATCCCCTCACGGAAAATTATTCTGCGTTGCGGCCAGAGGTCTTAGACGATGCCCAGGGACAACCCATTGCCCAGGAAAATACCCGTTTCCTGCAAAAATTGTTGGCCTTTGATGCGCTGATTATTGCGGGGCAAGCGAAAAGCCACTGTCTAGCCTGGACGGTGGACGATTTACTCTCGGAAATTTTGCGTCACGATCCAGCCTTGGCAAAGAAAGTTTATCTTTTGGAGGACTGTACTTCTCCGGTCGTGATTCCTGGGGTAGTTGATTTTACGGCCCAGGCCGATCAAGCCTTTGATCGATTTGCCGCAGCCGGGATGCAGCTTGTCAGTTCGACGATGGCGATCGCCGATTTTCCGGGGTTAAATCTTTAGTTGTCTGGGGGAGGGAATTGTGTACAATCTAGCCAATGTGAAAACCTCCCCTACAATAGGAAAATAACAATACACAGACAAAAGAAGGGTCTATGGCTACGGAAAAGACGGCAAGTGAAGCGGCTTTATCGGAACGGGAGATCGAAATTGTCGATTTGGTGGCAGCGGGTCTGACGAACCATGAGATTGCGGCGCGCCTCGACATTAGCAAGCGCACGGTGGACAACCACATTAGTAATATTTTGACAAAAACGGCGACGGATAATCGCGTTTCCCTGGTGCGCTGGGCGTTACAGTGGGGGAAAGTGTGCCTGGATAATGTGAACTGTTGTGCCCTCCCGAATCAGTCCGCTACCTCAGATTCATGAACCATGCTTGGGCGATCGCCCTTCTAGGGGTTTTGTGTATCGGCTGCCAGAGTACCAGTTTTGTGACGCCCCCAGCCGACCCCCTTGGCAATAATCTCAATAGTCTCCACAGCGAAAAAAATCCCCGCCTTTCCGATGAAGGCCGTTATCTAGTCTTTAGTAGCGATCGCCGCCAACAACGGCGTATTTTTTTGTATGATCTCGCCCAACGTAAGCTTTTGCCCCTGCCCGGTTTAAACCAACCCAATGTGTTCTATGACCAGCCAGACATTAGCCGCAATGGTCGCTTCATTGTCTACACTTCCGAGCAGGAAGGAAAAACCAATATTTATCTCTACGACCGCCAAGCGTTCCAGAGCCAAAATCTGACCCGTACCTACATCGGTCAAGTGCGTAATCCTACCGTTAGCGGCGATGGTCGTTGGGTCGCCTTTGAAGGCGATCGCACGGGGCAATGGGATATTGAAGTGATTGATCGCGGTGTTCAACCGGATTTAGTCGAAGCAGAATGAACCAAACCCCAAGATCTGCTCCTGTTCGGTCTTGAGGTTGAAATTTATGTATTGTGCAAGGAATTGAAGTCTTGCCCTCAATCGAGCCATAGGCCTACAGCTTAATGATTTCAAAAGCGGCCAAAGCAACGGCGATCGCCCCTAAAATCAAGGTGCCAGCTCCAGCAATGGTAACCGTTTTCCCAATTACACTGACCCAAGTAGGAGCAACCCATGGCGTTTCATCCCGTTCTTGGAAATAGCCCAGATCTTCTAATTGTTGACGATAATCAGCGTCATAACGGGGCATCCGTGCAAAGGGTAAATTTCCTTCTGTGCGTTGGGGTAAGATGCGTCGCCGCTGATAAGGAACAGTATCTAAGCCAAAATTGTCGAGATATTCCTCAGAGTTTAAGAGAGCATTCACAAAGCCATTTAAGCCCTGGGTCGCCAACAAAATTGACCAAGAAAGAACCTCTTTCTGACCATAAACATCCCGGCCCAGTACCCGCTGCACGCACATCCGCACAAAGCGATAGTTATTGTTCACGTCATAGTTCCGTTGCCGAAAAGACTCAGACAATAACAACGCCCGGATAAAGTCTTGAACGGTAATAAAACCTGATTTCAGCTTAGATTCTTGAACTTTCAGGCGATTTTGTTCAAGCATCTGCTGCTCATTGAAAATTTGACGATAGGCCGCCTGGATTAAGGTCTCAAAATCTGTTTTTGCAAAAGCCGATTCCACGCTAAATTGCTTGGGACTTTCTTCACTGCCGATAAAAAAATCTTGTACCCGTTGATTCTGAGAGCTTGGTTCGTAGGTCAATAGAGGTATAGTCATTTTTTTATAGTAAGTATTGACTTTAGAAAATGAAAAGAATTAAGTTTATAAAAACTATAGACTAGACCAGGCAAAGTTTCGGGAAAGTTGCTTTTTTTAAAGTAAGGTTTATTTTTCTTAAGTTTTCACCACAATCCCCCTAAGGGTCTATGGACAATAGTGCATTCGCCATTTAAGAAAGTATGATTTTTCTCTATTTTTAGTTGCCAATTACAATAAGAAAACAAAAATCATATAACGATTCATAACTCAGACAATCTCACAAATATCATTGACAAATAAAGAAATAATTCTTGTTTGATTAGGAAAATATAAGCCTAATTCCCGGAGGTTTTATTGACTTAAATATTGGTCTCTTTGGATCTTTTGCCAGGGATGAAGCGGTAAGCATAAGTACTATTAAGATCGTTATCGAAATGGAAACAAATTGACGCAGCCAATCTTTTGAAAATTATGTCAAGCACCGCAATTCATCGCCTTGGTAGCTGATCTCCTGATGAATCATTGTGGCTGTATCCATCGATTGAGCATTGACCACTCCATAGCTGGGTGAGGAGGGTGCTCGTGACCTGTGCGGCACTTCCATTGGTGGGGAGTTTGTTTAATGGGTTCGAGGGTCGTGTCGTCACACCATTAGTGGGCGTAGGAGGAGACGGTTTTCTATTGGGGAAAATTACGGGGCAGTAAGCGCTAGATAATACTACCCGTAGAGGAGATAAAAGCGTGTATGAACAACCTGGCGCAGGTCAGTGGGACAGGAGCTTGCTAGATTGAACTGGGGGAAGTAGGGGTTTGATGAGAGACCATTGGTCATTGGTGAGGTCTGTCGGATAGGATGCAGACATGATTTTTTTGTTTAGAGATTTTAGTACTTTTAAAGACTCAATCTCTTTTTTTCTGCCTGCCATATCTTTCTCAGGGATCCTCTAAAATAACAAAACTGCTCAGAATTGTGGGAAAGTCACGTTAATGATGGGATTTGTTTACGATTTCAGTCAACTACCAAACTACCTTGAAATTCTCCGGAAAAAGTTAAGAATTGCTGTAATTCATGGGGGTGACAAAGCAGCGCAGGGGGCTGTGATCTACCAAACCCACAATCCCCGCTCCACCAAAACCTACGAAGTGGTAGCCCATGACATTGCCGCGGCCCTCGAAGATTTAGGGTTTCAGCACGTGTTTGTGTTGCCCGATGATGCGACATTAGGCGATCGCCTCCGGAAACATCAAATTCATCTGGCTTGGCTGAATACTGGTGGGGTGCAGGGTTACAATCCCGTCTGCCACACCCCGGCAATTTTAGAAATGTTGGGAGTACCCTATATCGGCCATAACCCTTTAAATAGCTCGATTTTAGATAATAAACACAGCTTTAAACGGGAACTGCAAGGGCTCGGTTTTCCCACTGCGCCGTTCATGATTTGGCATCCAGCCCAGGGGAAATTTACTGCCAAGGACAACGCTCGTTTCCAGCAGACTTTTGGCGATTACCAGGGCAGTTTTCTGGTTAAACCCGTGTCTGGTCGTGCCTCTTTGAACATTCATTTTGTGGATCAGCCCCAGGATCTCGGTGAGGCGATCGCCAACATACATCAGCAAACCCACAACACCGCTTTGATTGAACCCTTCTTAACCGGGCGCGAATTTTGTGTCTCTGTGTGTGGCTATGTGCGCCATCGTCAAGGGCAGTTTGAAAAATTAGAATCTCCCTTTACGTTTTCGATTTTAGAGCGTCTTTTAGAAGCCGATGAAAAGATTTTTACCTCGATGGATAAAAAGGCAATTACAGGCCAAAGAATTCGCTTTTTAGATGACAGTGACCCAGCCAAAAAAAAGCTAGCAAAACTCGCCCAACAAGTCTACTGGGAATTTAGTTTAAATGCCTTAATTCGTATCGATGCCCGGATGGATGCGATGGGAAATATCCAAATTTTAGAGGCTAATCCCAAACCCGATCTTAAGCGGCCCGCTGCCAACGTCACCAGCTTGGTTGCCCAGGGACTATCAGAAGAGGGAATGACCTACGAGGATTTAATTTTGTCGCTGATTAGCGATCGCCTGGATTATTTATTGACCAACCACGCCCAGATTATCCCCCACATTACGGCCCTGCTTAATCCCTAAAGGTGCTTTTCTCCCAAGGCTCAAGGGGACTTCATAAATCTATTTACATTGGGGGCGATCGCCTGCTATATAATTAGACTCTGTTCGGTTTTATCGGGGATCAGCCGATAAAAGCAATGGGGAAAGAACGGTGCAAATCCGTCGCTGTCCCGCAGCTGTAAGGAAATTTTCAGCAATTTCTAAGTCAGAATGCCCGCCGAGCCAAGCATAAACGTTTTAGTAATTACCCATCTGCGAGGTACGGATGATGTTTTCTTTTAGCACTCAATCTTTTTCTGCTGCCCATAATTTCTATCTTCTGAGACTGCAATATCGCCGCAATCAGCAAACCCAGTCTCGTTAGCGAGTTTGTCTTAAACATTGCTTTAACCCGTTATTCCATCAGCATTAGCCTCATTCAATGAGGTTGAGAAATGCATTGATTTTGGCAAACCAGAAAAAATCGACGATATTTTGATCGCTCAACTGCTTTGCTTTTCTTAAGGTTATTGACCAAGGCTTTTTATGACTCAAAAGTCTTGCCATTGCTCCATGAATTCTGCCTTCATTACATTAAAAATTAGCCCAAAATATTCTTAGATGACGTCATTTTTTACGACCCAGACGATTTGTTTTACGATTGTTTGTTTTCTCTGTAGTAGTACCGCTGTTTTTGCTCAAGAAGAAAACGATCTAGATGATGAACAAGAGACCGTTGATTTTGAACTAACGGTCATTGACCAGCTATTAAATCAACCTGTATATGCTCCGTCACGCCAGGAAGAAACGGTTCAAGATGCGACCCGTGCGGCCTATGTGATTAACCGGGAGCAAATTGAAGCCCAAGGGTATCGCACCGTCAACGAAGCCTTGAAATATTTCCCTGGGATTTTTATTGATAGCACGGCTGGATCTCGCCTCGGTGCCCAAAGTTCGCAAATTTTTCGGGGGGCCAATAGTTCTTCCCAAACATTAATTTTGCTCGATGGCAGACCGCTGAATCGTTTCGATTCAGGGAACTTTGATCTGTCTAATTTGACTACCGATAATGTCGAACGCATTGAATTAATCCCTGGGGGCAGTTCGGTGTTGTTTGGTTCCAATGCCATCGGCGGCGTGATTAATATTGTGACGCGCCAACCCGGATTTAACCAACCAGTTGCAGTAGAGATCGGGGTCGATCTGGGGAGCTTTGGCTACAATCGCCAAAATGTTGGGGTGAGTTTTGGTGCGGAAACCCAGGCAGTGCGACTGGCCTATGACCGCACCGCCGCAGAAAATGATTTTGACTATGACATTGCAGCACGGGGTTTGTCGGGTGTCCGGGATAATGCGGCGACGAATATCCAAAACGTGAATCTCCAGGTGGTTAATCAGTTAGGCGATCGCCACCGGTTGCGCTTCAACGGCATCTACAGCAGTAAGGATTTAGAAATTCCGAGCAGTGTTTCTTCCCCAAGTCCAAATGCAACCCAATACGACAATAATTGGTTACTTTCTCTGGATTTGGAGTCTCGCCTGGGGAATAGCGATGATTCTCTGCTGACGACAAGATTATTTGCAGATCTGAATGATTTTCGTTTCTTTGATGAGAATCAATTTGGGACAACCGATGCCCGCTATGAAAACAATTCTTTTGGTGCCCAGATTCAGCACAATTGGCAACTAAATGAAACCCAAAATCTCACCTATGGTTTTGATTACCGCTATTTGACTGCAAAAGCAGAGGATCCTGGCGTATTTGGCTTTAGTTACGACGAAAACCTCAGTCAAGGGGCCATTTTTGCCCGCTATGGCCTGGATATTACCCCGGAACTGACTTTAAATCTGGGCGTGCGCCAGGACTTTAATAGTTTGGCCGATGGTTCCGTCACATCACCCAGTGCAGGGTTTGCCTGGCAAGTGGGAGACTCCACCCGAATTCGGGGGAACTATGCCCGTAATTTCCGGGTGCCAACTGCCGTGGATCTCTATTTTCCGGGGTTTAGCAATCCTGATTTAGTGCCGGAACTGGGGAATAGTTTTGATCTGGGTGTTGACCACCGTTTTTCGGATCGTGCTTTGGTGCGGCTGACCTATTTTAATAACACCCTCGATGATGCCATCGTCTTTGATCTTGGGACATTCACTCCCCAAAATGTCCGGAAAGCCCGCAATCAAGGTTTAGAAGCAGAGGTGACGTTGCAATTGTCCCGATCTCTTTCTGCCTTTGCTAATTACACTTGGAACAACTCAGAAATTCTTGCCGATGCTGATCCGACGGTGGTTGGTAATGAGGTCGCCTTTGCGGGGACAGATTATTTCAATGTGGGTCTTGCCTACGAAAATCCCCAGGGAATTTATGCCGGAATTTTCCTGAAACGGGTGGGTGATCGCCTGACGAATAATGCCAATACTGAATCCTTGGCAGGCTACACAAACTTGGATCTGCGGGCGCGCTATCCCATCAGTGATACCGTAAATTTAACGGCGAGTGTCGAAAATTTGTTTGATGCGGATTTTGAAACATTCCCCGCTTACCCTGGAGTGGGGCGCAGGTTCCAGATCGGTGTCAATGCCCAATTCCGTTAAATTGCTCCGTTTCGTCCCCTATTGTTCCCACGATTTTCCATGGTTCTCATTGCCCAGATTACTGATACCCACCTCCTCGATCACCCAGAGGCCGAAATGCGCGGCGTGAAAACCGATGCCTCTTTTCAAGCAGTCTTAGCGGCGGTGCAACAGTTTAAACCAGATCGGCTGATTTTGACCGGGGATTTGGCCCACCACGGTGAGGCGATCTCCTACGAAAGGCTACGGGATTTGGTCGAAGCGACCCAGATTCCCAGCTATTGGCTGCCAGGGAACCACGACGATCCAGAACTGATGGCCGGGATTTTGCAGGGAGATTATCTTTCGCCAGACAAGAACGTTGCTTTGGGGAACTGGAAACTGTTGCTGTTGGATTCGTTTCTTGAGAACCCAGAATATGGCGAGGGTTTTTTAGATACGGCGCAACTGGCCTGGCTCGCTGAAAGGTTAGAACATCATCAAAATTCTCCGGTGGCGATCGCCATCCATCACCATGTGGTGCCAGCGGGGGTTGATTGGCTCGATCAAATCGATATGACCAACCGCGCCGAGTTTTGGCAGATTGTGCAACATCATCCCCAGGTAAAAACGGTTTTCTTTGGTCACGTCCACCTGGAATACAGCGTCACCCAAGGGGGAATTCCTTGCTTTGGTACGCCATCAACTTGTACCCAAGTGACGCCCCCGGATCAGGAACCCATCGAAGGCGATCGCCAACTGTGGGAACAACCAGGTTTCCGTCTGTTTGAACTCCATGATGATGGTCGCTTCCAGACAAAAGTCCAACGCATTCCGTGGTTTGCGTAGGAGAAAAAACGATGCGTTTCCCCTTCTTGCCACACCGTTCGATTCCTCTGCTGGGCCTGGGTTTATCCCTGTGGCTAGGGGGTTGTGGCCCGACCCAACAAACCGTAGAAACCCCAACTTCGACGGCGGCCTGTGTCGAAAATTATGACCCGGCGGTGGATTATTTCCCGGATAAGGTGACGCCAGAATTTGCCAGGGGCTTTCAGGTGACATACCACGACCATTACAAAGTGGTGACGGTGCGGCAACCCTGGGAAACGGCCCAGCAGGATTTGACCTATGTTTTTGTGCAGTGTGGCACACCGATTCCAGAGGATTATCCAGGGGCGACCATCGTTGAAGTGCCCGTCAACCGGGTGATTGCCCTTTCGACGACCTATTTACCCCACCTGGATGTTTTGGGTCATTTAGAAAATTTAATTGGGGTCGGCGATCGCCAATTGATTTACAGTCCTGAAATTCGGGCGGCCATTGAAGCAGGTGAAATCAAAGAAGTGGGCAATCTCCAGCTAGACCGGGAAGCGATCCTCAGTCTCCAGCCCGATGTGATTTTGAACTATCGCCTCGATGCCAGCGAGGGGAACAATACCAGCGCCTTAGATTCCTTGGGGTTAACGGTGGTGTTAGACGCGGCCCACCTGGAACCCACTCCCCTGGGCCGGGCTGAATGGCTCAAGTTTACGGCTCTCCTCTTTAACGAAGAAGCTGAAGCCAATGAAACCTTTGGGGCGATCGCCAACCGTTACCAAGCCCTCGTGAACCAAGTCAAAGATCTAGAAACCACGCCGACGGTGCTGAGTGGGTCGCCTTACCAGGGGGTCTGGTATGTGCCGGGGGGCGAAAGCTATGTAGCCCAACTGCTGCGGGATGCAAACGTGAATTACCCCTGGGATGCGACAACGGCCCGCTTGAGCTTACCTCTAGATTTTGAGGCTGCTCTAGGTCGGGCAAAAACAGCGGATCTGTGGCTGAATGTGAATCCTGACTGGCAAACCACCGCCGATATTTTCCAGGAAGACCCGCGCTATAAACTGTTTGAGGCGGTACAAAACCAGCAAGTCTATGCCGCCAACAACCGGGTTGCGCCTGGGGGAGGTAATGATTTTTGGGAAGGAGGCACCCTCAATCCCGATGTGATCCTCGCCGATGTGATCAAAATCGCCCACCCGGATCAATTACCTGACCACGAGCTTTATTATTACCGTCACTTGCAAGATTCCCCGTGAAAATTCCCTACACCACGACCCCTTTAACTTGTTTGTCCCTACCGGAACTGCGGTGGCGATCGCCCTCGTTATTTATCCTGCTGGGGGGATTATGGGGGGTTTTATTTTTCCTCAGTTTGAGTCTAGGCTCGACGACCATTCCCTGGGATCAACTTTTGGCGATCGCCTTGGGTCAACCCATTGACAATCCGGTGTGGGCAGAAATCGTTTGGCAACTGCGCTTTCCACGGGCGATCGCCGCCACCTTTGCCGGGGCAGCCCTGGGGATTAGCGGCCTCCAGATGCAAACCCTGTTTAATAATCCCCTCGCTGGCCCCTTTGTGTTGGGCATCAATTCTGGGGCGAGTTTGGGGGTGGCCCTGGTGCTGTTGGGAACGGGTTTTATGGGCGGTCTTTTTGGAAATTTGAGTGTGGCGATGGCGGCGAGTTTAGGGGCGGTGGCGGTGTTGCTGCTCGTTTTGGCGATCGCCCGTCGAATTCCCCACAATGGCACCCTACTAATTTTGGGGTTGATGCTCGGCTATGTCAGCAATTCCCTCGTCACATTGTTGCTGCACTTTAGCCCCACGGAAGCGCTGCGCCTGTATCTCAGTTGGACATTTGGCAGCTTCGCGGAAATCCAGCGGGAACAGTTGCCCATTTTTATGGTGTTAATTTTTGCGGGGGGACTGCTGGCTTTTTTTCAGGCGAAACCTTTGAATGCGCTTCTTCTCGGCAAACAATATGCCCAAAGCGTGGGCCTCAACCTCAAGGCAACCCGTCGTCACATTATTGTCAGCACTGCTCTCCTGGCGGGATCTGTCACGGCATTTTGTGGCCCGATTTCTTTCCTGGGGATTGCGGTGCCGCACCTCTGCCGGGGTTTACTGAAAACGGTTGATCATCGGCTTTTGGTGCCAGCGGTAACTTTATTGGGGTCTAGTCTAGCGTTGCTGGCGGATATTATTGTGCAATTGCCGGGCAGTGAATTAACGTTACCCTTGAATACGGTGACAGCGATGTTTGGTGCGCCAATTATTGTGATCTTAATTTTGCGTCGCCATCGTTAGTAAAACACTAAAAATCCAGAAATATTCCATATAAAAGCAACAGAGAGAATGTTATTACAGAAAGCATCCATGTAATTCTTAGTTAAACAGCCAAGTTCAGGTTGCTCTGAGATGTTACTTGCCTGACTTTTCCTTATTCTTAAGGACAGTTAAGTTAAGATTGTGGGGGAAATCTCTAGTATTGTAATGAGCAAGTTACCCAAACGCATTAAATCTCAAAAAATTGGTGTCAGTGCTGCCGATCTATTGAGTTCCGTCTTTGCCAAATTTTGCAACATTATTCCTGTCCCTCAAGATAGAGATCTCGGCATCGACTTCATCTGTGAAATCATGCAGGGAGAACATCCAACTGGAAAACTATTTAATATTCAGTGTAAAGGTAAAGAAGAAGTAAAAGTAAATGGCAATTCGATAACAGCCTCAATTAAAGTAAGTACTCTCAATTATTGGTTACTTCAATCAAATCCGACATTTCTAATCATTGTTGATTGTCAAAATAACCTATTTTACTGGTCTTTTCCCCAAGATTTTCTTGGTTCTCTTCGTAAAAATTGGCAGCGTCAAAAAAACGTTTCGATTCCAGTTTCCACCGAAAATTGCTTTGAGCAGCATATAAACACTTTGCCAAAACAATTAATCTCGATAGTTAATTCACAAGCATCTGCTACTCCTAAAAATGGTGATTATCTTGAGACGTTGATACTTGCAGACGCAGTAAATAAAGCTACTAATTATGGATTATCTATTCTGAGAGCGCCTTTCCACCGACCTTTTCAATATCTTGGAATGCCTTTAGCAGATGCTGCAAGGGCAGTTGGTAGCACGCCTAATGAAGTAGGCAATATTATTGTCGATTCTGAGCAAATTTATATGTTGTTGGAGGCGGAAGGAAATTTCATTAATTATGTGGATGCCAAGTTAAAAAAGACTTCGCCTTGGAGCATGAAACGTTCATTTGATTCTGAAGCAATTTTGGGAATATTCAGTATCAATCCATCTGAGTTAGAATTAGCTCGAAAGCAAATACATTTCCACACTTATTACGACCACATGAGGAAGTTGAAAATTGGCGTATCTTGTCAGTATGAAGGTGCACCGCTATCCGTAGGATTTAGCAGTAAATACTACAGAGCGTGAATTAAGTTTTTAGACTTAGATTTGATACTGTCTAATAATTTGAGTACAGTAGATTGACCAAAGACTCTTGGATAGAATGTACAAGTATTGATAACTCCTCACCTGAATCGTTAAAAAGTTGTCACAAATGAAAGGAATGGAATGATAAGGTGATCGCTGATGAGTTTTACCTTCTAAACCATGGCAAGAAGTTGTAGCTGGGAATGGCGATCGCCATCGTCGTAAGTTCGGTTGAGTAACAGTCATCCTTGTCCGTAGGCTATTATCATATTTGAAGCGCAACCCAACAATACATACTGGGACTGCTCTTTAGCGTCGAACGAGCTAGAGTTAATTCCATGAAATTAGACCGTATCAGCAGCAATCCCAATCGGATGAATGGACAACCTTGCATTCGTGATACGCGCCTTACAGTACGTCGCGTGCTTGAACTACTGGCAACTTATCCCGATCACCAAGAACTGTTACAAGAGTTTCCCGAACTGGAAGAGGCTGATATCCAAGAAGCCTTGATTTTTGCCTCCTCTTATTTGGATGATCGCATTTTAGAACTACCTCAAAGTGATGAAACTGCTGCTTGATCAGGGCTTGCCACGTTCTGCGGCAACGTTGCTCAGTGAGGCTGGAATCGATACGATTCACGTTGCTGAGATTGGTTTGTCGGCAGCAGATGACACCGATATCCTTCAAAGAGCAAAAGATGATGAGCGTGTAGTTGTTACTCTTGATGCCGACTTCCATGCTTTACTGGCTCTAAGTGAAGCGGCTTCTCCTTCCGTAATTCGCATCCGCATTGAAAGATTGCGTGCTCAAGCGTTGACCAATCTGCTCTTAAAAGTTCTTGGTGAAGTGACAGAGGATTTGGAACAGGGGGCGATTGTGACAGTTGAAACGAGTCGAGTTCGTATGCGCCGTCTCCCATTGATGAAAGAATACTAAATTCAACCGTTAAAAGGTTATCACAGGCAAAAAAATAGAAGAATAAAGCGATCGCCCTACATTGATCGTAAGTTACAAGAACTTTGAGGGTTTTGGAGTTTCAACCGTACTGGAAGTGTGCTTTGAATGTCATGCTAGATTTGTAACTGAATAAATATCTTGTAAAAATTGTTTTGCCATGAAGCGTTGGCTTGGCATTGATCCTGGTTTAGCGATTATTGGCTGGGCGGTTCTCGAAGAACAGGGGCAAACGCTGCCACAAATTCTTGATTACGGCATTATCGAAACAGCCAAAGATTTATCGACGCCCCAACGACTCCTAGAGATTGAACAGGACTACACAGAAATTTTGGGGGAATTTCACCCAGAGGCGATCGCCATCGAGATGCCCTTCTTTAGCCGTCAGATCAAAGCCGCAGGAGGCGTGTTGCAGGGCCTAGGCATTTTAAACTTGGTTAGCCTGCGAGAATTAAACATCGAACCGATTTATCTGCACCAATCCAGTTGGAAATGCCACATTGGTAATGCAAAGGCCGATAAGCGGGAAGTGGCGACCCTCGTGCAGTCGATTTTTGGGATGGAGACGATGCCTATCGATGATAGTGTCGACGCCATTGCGATCGCCTATGCCGCCGCCTGTGGCTTACGGAATAACATTTGACCCTGGTAGCTTTTTAGGGTCATTTTTTTGGTAGACTTTCTAGGATAGCCTCAAAATCATAAAATACTAACTAATAATAAAATTAAACATGAATAAAATTATCCTAGCTTCTCTAATAGCTGGATTATTGATGAGTTGTGGAAAGAATTCATCTAATACTACTGTAGAGTTACAGGAATCAGAATCTATTACTACAGCAGATAATCTTAAATCTTCTGAAGACTCAAATGTTAATTACACTGTAATTAAAGATTCTAATATGGGGAGTATCAAGAGGAGTGTAGAAGTAATGCTAGAAGAGAAAATCACTGAAGAAGAATTACAAATATTGGCTAATTCTCATAAGAGATAGTGATTCTTCTAATTATGAAAGAACTTTTATTGGTTATCGTGTAAAAGGAGAAGACAATAACGCTTATTGGGCTACAACACACTTTGATCCTAATTTAGAAGTTAAAATACTTGGCTTATCAAAAGCAGAAGAAGAAAATTTAGCAAAATCTTCAGATTCTGATGAGGATGAAGACAAAGATATCTTGGGTGTATGGTTAGATGATCGCGCTTATATTAGCTCTAAGATAAGAATTTATTATTCCAAAGAAAATATTTTGTATTTTGAGAATACCTATACCGACGGCAGTTCTGGTGTTAAAGAAATGATATCTAAACCAATGGAAAATGGGAATTTACGTATAGAAGATAAAGATGGGAATGACTTTGGCGAGTACTTTATTATAAATGAACAAAGTCAACTTGAGTTCTGGAGTGAAAATGGAAACTTTTACACTGCTAAAAGTATTTAACAAGTTATATTTATTGGCTAAAATCACTAAAGCTATCTAAAAAATAAATTTATCTAAAAAATAAATTTTATTTAACAGGATTATTTGCTCTATTCGTTTATGTGATTATATTTTTTTCCTGTTTTGATTGTTCAAATTGATACTCTTAAAATCGATGCTCAGAGTCAACAGAATAATTCGATTATTAGAACCTAATGCGGCGATTGCCTATGCCGCCGCCTGTGGATTGCGCAACGAGATTCGGTAAAGGAAAAGTCCCCAGTCCAGCAGGGACAACGGATAATATAGAATGGCGACCTGCTAAACTTTTTGGAGCAATTTTAAGGAGCATATTTCAACCATGGATCAGGTGAATGGTGAACAACTCGAACCGATGAAACTTCCCAAAACCAGTGAATCAGACACCCTCAAGCGGATTCGTCACACCACCTCCCACGTCATGGCGATGGCAGTGCAAAAGCTATTTCCCGACGCCCAGGTCACCATTGGTCCTTGGACAGAGAATGGGTTTTACTACGATTTTGATAAGCCAGAACCCTTCACCGAAGCGGATCTCAAGGCAATCAAAAAAGAGATGGTAAAAATCGTCAAGAAAAAATTGCCTGTCGTTCGTGAAGAAATTTCCCGCGCCGAAGCCGAAAAACGGATCAAGGAAATTAACGAACCCTACAAACTCGAAATCCTCGCAGGAATTCACGACCCCATCACCCTCTACTACCTCGGCGATCAATGGTGGGATCTTTGTGCTGGCCCCCACGTGGAAAATACCGGTGATATTAACCCCAAGGCGATCGCCCTCGAATCGGTCGCCGGAGCCTACTGGCGGGGTGACGAAAATAACCAGCAACTCCAGCGTATTTACGGCACCGCTTGGGAAACCCCCGAACAGCTCAAAGAATACCAACGCCGCAAAGAGGAAGCCCTCAAACGCGACCACCGCAAACTCGGCAGAGAACTGGGTTTGTTTATGTTCTCCGATCAAGTCGGCCCCGGCTTACCCCTCTGGACGCCGAAGGGAACTTTGATCCGTTCCACCCTCGAAAATTTCCTCAAGGCAGAGCAAACTAAACGCGGCTACCAAGGTGTCGTGACTCCCCACATCGCCCGCGTGGATCTCTTTAAAGTATCCGGTCACTGGCAGAATTACCGCGAGGATATGTTCCCGATGATGGCGGATGGCGACGCAGAACGGGCGGCGGAACAGGGTTTTGTGATGAAGCCGATGAACTGCCCCTTTCACATCCAAATTTATAAGGATCAACTGCGTTCCTATCGGGAATTGCCGATCCGTTTGGCAGAATTTGGCACGGTTTATCGTTACGAGCAATCCGGTGAATTGGGTGGTTTAACGCGAGTGCGGGGCTTTACCGTGGACGATTCTCACCTTTTCGTTACGCCAGATCAACTGGAAGCAGAATTCTTTAACGTGGTTGATTTAATTTTGACCGTCTTTAAGAGTTTGCAACTGAAAAATTTCAAGGCGCGACTAAGCTTCCGTGACCCCAACTCCGATAAATATATTGGCTCCGATGAGGTCTGGGAAAAGGCGCAAAACGCAATCCGTAAAGCCGTCACCAAGCTCGACATGGACTATTTTGAAGCCGAAGGGGAAGCGGCGTTCTACGGCCCGAAACTGGACTTTATTTTCCAAGATGTCCTCGAACGGGAATGGCAATTGGGCACGGTACAGGTGGATTACAATCTCCCCGAACGGTTTGAATTGGAATATGTTACTGAGCATGGCGATCGCCAACGGCCGATCATGATCCACCGCGCGCCCTTCGGCTCCTTGGAGCGATTGATCGGCATTCTGATCGAAGAATATGCGGGTGATTTTCCTCTATGGCTCGCCCCCGAACAGGTCAGAATTCTTCCCGTCAGTGATGAATTTTACGATTACGCCAAGGAACAAGCCGCGAAACTGCAAGCTATGGGGATTCGGGCCGTGGCTGATGCCTCTGGGGAACGTCTGGGCAAATTGATCCGCAACGCCGAAAAACAGAAAATCCCCGTCATGGCGATCGCCGGGGCGAAGGAAGTCGAAGCCAATAGCCTCAGTATCCGCACCCGTGCCTCTGGGGAACTCGGTGCGATTCCGATGGAGGAAGTGATTTCCCGCCTCATCGAAGCCAACACGAACCACACCAATTTCTAATATCCGTAGGGGTTTACCACGGTAAACCCTTTTTCGCTTCATTGCGAGGGCTAAATTATGACCCAGGCAAAATCAAAAATCCTCTATGATCAAGACTTTTATCAATGGATTGAACAAACCATCTCTAACTTAAAATCAGGCGACTTAGAAGCCCTTGATCGAGACAATTTAATCGAGGAAATAGAGGCTTTGGGTAAACAGGAAAAACGCGAATTAGAAAGCCGTTTAATTACTTTATTTGAGCATGCCCTCAAACGGAAATATGTCCCTTTAGAAGAATGCCATCGCGGTTGGGACGTGACAATTCGACGCACCCAAAAAGAAATATTGAAAATCCTTAGGGACTCTCCCAGCTTAAAAAATTATCTTCAAGAAATTTTCTTGGATTGCTACCAAGAAGCCCTTGAAAATATGCAAATTGAATATGATGTAGAATTCCCTCAGAATTATCCTTTTCCAATAGAGTTCAATCAATTATTAACACAATCCTTAAGCTAATCTAATCAAGTATCCAAACAGTAATTTTAATTCTCTCCCTTCACAATTCATGAGTATCATTACCCTCCAATCCATTAAAAAAGATTTCGGCATTAAAGAAATTCTCAGAGAGGCGAGCTTAAGCATCGATGATGGTGAAAAAGTCGGCTTGATTGGGGTAAATGGGGGTGGCAAATCAACCCTTTTAAAAATGATTGCGGGGATTGAACCCATTGATGGAGGACAGCGGCTCGTTCGTTCTGGGGCAAGGATTATTTATCTACCACAACAACCAGAAATTGATCCAGAAAATACTGTTTTAGATCAGATTTTTGCCAATTGCAGTGAACAAATGAAATGGGTTAAAGCCTACGAAGATTTATCCCATAAAATGGCAAAAACTTCTGGCGATGAGCTAAATAGTTTAATGGGCAAATTATCCAGTATTACCGAAAAAATGGATGCCCTGAATGCTTGGGAAGTGGAAACCAATGCCAAGATTATTTTGAGTAAATTAGGTATTGATGATTTTGAGACAAAAGTAGGGGATTTATCCGGTGGTTACCGCAAACGCATTGCCCTTGCTTCAGCATTATTATCAGAACCTGATTTGCTCCTAATGGATGAACCAACGAACCACCTAGATGCCGATTCAGTGGAATGGTTAGAGGGCTATTTAACTCAATTTTCAGGGGCATTACTATTAATCACCCACGACCGTTATTTCCTTGACAAAGTCACCAACCACATCGTCGAAATTGATCGCGGTGATCTGTATACCTATGCCGGAAATTATTCCTATTACCTAGAGAAAAAAGCCCTGGCAGAAGAGGCAGCGGTTAGCAGCCAACAGAAACATAAAGGGGTATTGCGACGGGAATTAGAATGGCTCAAACGGGGGCCGAAGGCGAGGAGTACCAAACAAAAAGCGCGCATTGATCGGATTGCCGATATGCAAAATACAACCTTCAAAGAAGCTCAAGGAAAAGTTGAGATCGATACGCCCGGTCGCCGTATTGGCAAAAAAGTTATCGTCGTCGAAAATCTCTGTAAAAGTTTTGATGATAAAACGATCATTAAAGATTTTAGTTATGAATTTAATCCCGGCGATCGCCTCGGTATTATCGGCGGCAATGGGGCGGGTAAATCGACCTTTTTAAATCTGATTACAGGACGACTCGAACCCGATAGCGGCACAGTAGAAATCGGCAGTACGATTCATATTGGTTATTTTGACCAACATTCCGATGATTTACTTGATGAAGCGACACAAAATCAACGGGTGATTGATTACATCAAAGATGTTGCCACCTATGTACAAACGGCGGATGGCACACAAATTACAGCGTCACAAATGTTGGAACGATTCTTGTTTCCGCCCGATCAACAATATGCGCCGATTCATAAACTTTCTGGGGGTGAAAAACGGCGTTTATTTCTGCTAAAAGTGCTGATGGGTGCGCCGAATTTACTCATTCTTGACGAACCTACGAATGATCTCGATGTACAAACCCTTTCTATTTTGGAAGATTATCTCGAAGACTTTAATGGCTGTGTGATTATCGTTGCCCACGACCGTTATTTTCTCGACCGGACAGTGAACATGATTTTCGCCCTCGAAGGCAATGGACTGCTGAGACAATACCCCGGTAATTATTCCCTTTATTTAGACTATAAACAGGCAGAAGCCGTCCAAAACCCACCAGAAAATCCTCCCCAAAAAGAGGCGATCGCCAAACCACAAACACCCAGCAAGCCGAAAGCCGTTCCATCCCGTCGCCTGTCAAACTACCAACGGCGCGAACTAGCACGTCTCGAAAATGAGATCATTCCTGAGCTAGAAATTCAGCGGGAAGCATTACAGATGGAACTCAGTAACCAAGTGGACTATGAGCAATTGCAGACCCTTTCCTTAAAATTAGAAGCCCTAAATCAAGACATCGAAGCGAAAACAGAACGGTGGTTAGAACTGGCAGAAATGGAGCATTAACCATTATCTTTCAAGCCACAAAAAAGCCCTAGACAACACATCTAAGGCTTTCGTAAATAGGTTCTAAATTAGAACGGAGAGAGAGGGATTCGAACCCTCGTTAGAGTTACCCCTAAACAGCATTTCCAGTGCTGCGCCTTCAACCGCTCGGCCATCTCTCCAGATGGGGCACGGTTAATGATTATACAATAACTAAAGGAAAAGGCAAATTTTTATTTTTTCTGCTGTAACCATGGCTAAAACTCACAAAATCACGATTAATTACCGGCAAATTAACGAAACCCAGACTTTTACCGTCCCTGAGGACGAATTCATCTTGCGGAGCATCGAAAAACAAGGGTTTCAGATTCCCTTCTCCTGTCGCAACGGGGCCTGCACGACTTGCGCTGTGCGGGTTTTGTCGGGGGATCTCGAACAAAAATATGCCATGGGACTTTCCCCGGATCTCCAACGCCAGGGTTACGCCCTGATGTGTGTGAGCCATGCCAAAAGTGATTTGGTGGTAGAAACCCAGGATGAGGACGAAGTGTATGAACTCCAGTTTGGGCGCAACTTCGGTAAGGGTAAGATTCGCTTTGGTCTACCCCTTGATGAAGACTAACGGCACCTAGACCCCCCACTATCAATTCCGATCCTGGGGCGATCGCCACTTTCTTGGATTCAAACTCTGCCCATCTCCTTTTAAATATCTCTATGGCCCTTCCCTCCCTACCCGAACGCCAAACTTACCTCGACATTGCCACAGAAGCCGCCCTCAGTGCTGGCGCAATTCTCAGAAAATATTACGGTAACCTCCAACAAATTCGAGAAAAAGCCACCCCAGGCGACCTGATCACAGAAGCGGATACCACCTCCGAAGCCGCCATTATCGAGCTGCTCCAAAGACATCTACCGGATGTGCCGATCCATGCCGAAGAAGCAGGCCAGTTAGCCACAAATCAGCCCAGTCCCTACCTCTGGATGATCGATCCCCTCGATGGCACGGTGAACTACGCCCATGGCTATCCGATGTTTTCGGTTTCCATTGCTCTGTTATATGCTGATGAACCGTTAGTCGGCGTTGTTTACAATCCCTACCGCGATGAACTCTTCCGCGCCGCCCAAGGATTAGGGGCCACCCTAAATCGCCAACCGATCCAAGTTTCAAAAACAGATCAGCTACAAAATAGTCTCCTGACCACTGGCTTTGCCTATGATCGCCGGCAAACGAAGGATAATAATTACCGTGAATTTTGTTACCTCACCCACCAAACCCAGGGGGTCAGACGGGGCGGATCGGCGGCCCTTGATCTCGCGGATGTGGCCTGTGGTCGCCTAGACGGTTACTGGGAGCGGGGCATCCAACCCTGGGATATGGCGGCGGGCATCTGCATTTTGCGCGAAGCAGGCGGCCTCGTCACCAGCTACGATCAAACCCCCCTCGATATGAGCAGTGGTCGGCTCTTGGCGACGAATGGCAAAATTCATACCCCGTTGAGTGTCGCCCTCCAAGAGGCCCAAGGATGGTTTCAGAGTTATTACGCTGCGGATTCATAAAAACCATCATTAAACGGTTGTACCTTTTTTAGAATCAGTCATAATTAGGTCAATGGGACCCCCACAAACATATGTCGCTTGCCATTAACCAAGGATTATTTGCTCGAAAAATTGCCGACCATTTTGCGGTGCTCGGCTTGCCCATTGATGCGAATCCAAAAGTCGTGCGCAAAGCCTATTTACAAATTGCCCAACGGCTCCACCCGGATACCTGTACCCTAACCCAGGCTCTGGATAAACGCTTGGCCAGTGAATTTTTGTCAAAGCTCGTGAATCCGGCCTATGAAAAACTGTCTAAACCGGCTTCCTGGTCGGAATACCAAGTGATTCTGGTGCAATTGAGTCAGCAATTGAGTAATGAGACAGATAACCTTGTCCTCACCACGACGGAAGCCCAGGAACTCCTCGATACCCCAGGGAATATTTCGGCGCTCTACCGGGAGAAGGTGGCCGCTTTGGCCCAGGCAAATTACCAAACGATGGCTACAGTCCCCCAGGCGATCGCCACCTTAAGCGAACTGAACCTCGTCTATCTCCAATACCTCGGCAAGGTTAAAAAAGTCGAGACAAAAGAAACCATGCCCCAATATCCTGGGGAAACCATGGCGACATCAGGCGCTACCGTCAGCCCGCCGCCGAAAAATACCAGCACATCTTCCCTAGACGCAGCCCTCTGGCGGGGGGAAGAACACCTAAAAAAGAAAAACTATGCCAAGGCCGTACTGGAATTCCGAGATGCCCTCCAGCTCGATCCCAACTGCATTAAGGCCCACGCCCTCATGGGACTGTCCTATCTCAGCCAAAACCAACTGGCAATGGCCAAGGTGCATATCAAAAAAGCTTACCTCTCCAAACCAACAGATCCCCTCGTGCGCCAAGCCAAACAAGCCCTCGAAAAAGTGATGGGCAGCGCCCTAGAGACCCAACCAGGGGCCAAGAAAGGGAGCGCCGATAAACAAGGGGGTTTATTTGGCGGTTTGTTTGGCGGGAAAAAGAAGTAGAATAGGCGACGGCAAAGCTCAACATACGGATTTCATGATTCATCAACCCCCCGCAGGTGCCAGGGATTTATTACCCCTCGAAGTTGCTCAAAAGGCCTGGATTAATGACAATCTCCAACGGGTTTTTCAACAGTGGGGCTACCAGCGGATCGTCACCTCTACTTTGGAATGGTTGGAGACGCTCACGGCTGGCGGGGCGGTGGATCGCACAAAGGTCATTCAACTACAAACGGCAGAAAGTCAAGCTTTGGGTTTGCGTCCAGAGTTAACGGCCTCGATCGCCAGGGCGGCTGTCACCAGAATGGCCGAAAATACCTTTCCCCAACGGCTTTGTTACCGGGCCAATGTGTTTCGTCATCCCCCCCGGGGCAGCCACGGCAAACAAATGGAGTTTTACCAAGCGGGGGTAGAGTTACTCTTTGCGGCAGGAATTGTGGCGGATGCAGAAATTTTATTGCTTCTAGCAGATTCCCTCGATGCCCTGGGTTTAGAAGATTGGCAGTTAATTTTAGGAGAGGCGGCCCTGGGGCGATCGCTCTTGGATCCGTTTCCTGAACCAGTAAGGGAAACAGTTCGTCATTGTGTGGCCAATTTAGACCGGGTTGGGTTGCAGGAATTGCCCCTGGATGAGGATCTCAAGGCCTATGCCCTGGACATTTTTGATCTGCGTGGCGAGCCGGAAACCATATTGGCGCGGGTGAGTCAGTTTGATCTGGGGCCAGAGGCGCAGGAAATCGTCGCGAATCTTAAGGCTCTCTTTGCGTTATTGGCTGGGAGTACCCAGAAGCAACTGCCAATTATCTTGGATTTAACCCTAATTCAGACCTTTGATTACTACACGGGCATTGTGTTTGAGGTGGTTAATTTTGCCAATCATCAGTCTTATATCTTGGGTCAAGGTGGCCGCTATGATCAGCTGCTGGGTCTGTATCATCCCCAACGGGAAAATCACCCCGGTATTGGCTTTTGCTTGAATATTGAAGAACTACACACCTGTCTGTTGACAAGTCCCCAATTGCCCAAACAACTCGCTGGTAGTGCTTGGCTGGTGATTGCAACGGAACCCAATGCCCAGCAGCAGGTATTTCACTATGCCCAAACCCTGCGTCAAGGGGATGAAATGGTGCGCGTCGAAGTGGAACTGGGAGGGCGATCGCCTGCCGAAATTTATGCCTATGCCCGCAGCAGCCACATTACCCACCTCGCCTGGATTGACCCCAGTGGCGAACCCAAACTCGAAACCCTCTAACTTAAATTCTGTTTCCTTAAGATTTTTGAATCACTGCTAACGAAAAAATGCTTACCATTGCCATTCCCAAAGGTGGCCTCCTCCCAGAGGCGATCGCCCTCCTCCAACAAGTCGGGTTAGACTTTAGCGCCTTCCTCGATAAAAAAAATCGCCAACTGCAAATCACCGATCCCACTGGCACCGCCCGGGCGATGCTCGTGCGCACCCATGACGTTCCCGTCTATGTCGAATATGGCCAGGCCCAACTAGGGTTTGCGGGTTACGATGTCCTCCGGGAGAAAAAACCCGATGTCGCGAATCTGTTAGACTTAGGATTCGGTGGTTGTCGCCTCTCCGTTGCCGTCCCCAAGGCCAGCCCCTACAAAAATCCCCGGCAACTCCCCCCCAACTGCCGTGTAGCCTCCAAATTTGTTAATTGCGCCAAAGACTACTTCCGCGATCTCGATCTCCCCATCGAAGTCATCCCCCTCCACGGCTCCGTCGAACTTGGCCCCATTACTGGCATGTCCGAGGCGATCGTTGACCTTGTTTCCACTGGGAATACCCTCAGGGAAAATAACCTCGAAGAAGTTGAAGTGCTCTTCCATAGCACCGTTCGCCTCATTGCCCACCCCACCAGCTACCGTGCCAACCGTCACAACATGCTCGATTGGGTGCAAAAATTGGAGCAAATCCTCTAAATTTTTGGACAAATGGTAACAAGGTTTGCTGACAAATTCCTAAAAAATATTTCAGCATCGCCCCAAGATCCGTTACAATGCATTAAGAAATCGTTCCTAGATCTTGACCTGAACTCCGTTCTTTACTAGAAACTGCATGACCACAAAACCGACAATCGCCATTTCCCATCTTGGTTGTGAAAAAAACCGCATCGATTCCGAACATATGATTGGGCTATTGGTAAATGCTGGTTATGAGGTCGATGCAAACGAAGAACTGGCCGATTACGTCATCGTCAACACCTGTAGCTTCATCGAAGATGCCCGCGCCGAATCTGTGCGTACCCTAGTGGAATTGGCAGAGGCAAACAAGAAAATCGTCATTTCCGGTTGCATGGCGCAACATTTCCAAGAGCAGCTTTTAGAAGAATTGCCTGAAGCCGTCGCCCTCGTAGGCACTGGGGATTATCACAAAATTGTTGACGTGATTCAACGCACCGAACAGGGTGAGATTGTAAAGGAAGTTTCCCAAGAAATCACCTATATCGCTGACGAAACTGTGCCCCGCTACCGCACCACCAACGAAGCGGTGGCTTATCTCCGGGTGGCGGAAGGCTGTGATTACCGCTGTGCCTTTTGCATCATCCCTCACCTCAGAGGGGATCAGCGATCGCGCCCCATTGAGTCCATCGTGGCCGAAGCCAAACAATTGGCTGAGCAAGGCGTCCAGGAAATTATTTTAATTTCCCAGATCACCACCAACTACGGCAAAGATATTTACGGCAAACCCAAATTGGCAGAACTTCTCAGAGCCTTGGGGGGTGTCGATGTACCTTGGATCCGCATCCACTACGCCTATCCGACGGGGTTAACCCCTGAGGTGATCGCGGCGATGCGTGATACCCCCAACGTTATTCCCTATCTGGATCTCCCGCTACAACATTCCCATCCAGATATTCTTCGGGCGATGAATCGTCCTTGGCAAGGTCGCGTCAATGATCGCATCATTGAAGATCTTAAAAAGGCACTCCCCGATGCAATTTTGCGCACCACCTTTATCGTGGGTTTCCCCGGCGAGACGGAAGAACACTTCCAGCACCTCGTGGATTTTGTGAAACGTCACGAATTTGATCATGTGGGTGTGTTTACTTTCTCCGCTGAGGAAGGAACCCCTGCCATTGATTTACCGAACCAACTACCGCAATCTGTCAAAGATAGCCGTCGGGATGCTCTGATGGAAATTCAACAGCCGATTGCTGCCCGCCGCAATGAACTTTGTGTCGGACAAACGGTGGATGTGCTGATCGAACAGGAAAACCCAGCGACTGGTGAATTAATCGGGCGATCGCCCCGGTTTGCCCCAGACGTTGACGGACTGGTATATGTCACCGGAGAAGCCTCCCTCGGCAGTATTGTCCCTGTTCAAATTACCGCTGCGGATATTTATGACCTCTACGGCACCATCGTTGAAGCATAACTAGACCGTTCAGCCACACCCCCGGCATTGTCCAGACTGCCAAGAAGCATCCAATCGGTTTTATTTCAAAGAACCCAGTTTGGGAAAAGGGTTGGGGGAGGGATTGTACTCAAAAAAAGTCATTCCCAATTTTTGTCAAACCTTAGCAAAAACCCATCCATAAACCTTACAACTTTTTTATGACCACTTCTTTTCAAACCATCGGCTTATCCGACGCTCGCGTTGACCTGTTAGAAAATATCGGCTTCGAAAAGCCCACCGAGATTCAAAGTAAAGCGATCCCCGCAATCCTCGAAGGCCGGGACGTGGTGGGACTATCCCAAACAGGTACAGGTAAAAC
Organism: Picosynechococcus sp. PCC 7002; assembly: GCF_963860125.1. Classification (NCBI taxonomy): domain Bacteria; kingdom Bacillati; phylum Cyanobacteriota; class Cyanophyceae; order Chroococcales; family Geminocystaceae; genus Picosynechococcus; species Picosynechococcus sp. PCC 7002. The sequence continues at coordinate 648,836 of NZ_CAWLFA010000001.1, read as the reverse complement.
CGCCGCCTACTCCCTGCCTTTCCTTGAAAAAATTGACCTGGAACAAAAGACCGTCCAGGGTTTGATTCTGACCCCCACCCGTGAACTGGCGGTGCAGGTGACCCAGTCCCTCAAGGAATTCGCCGTGGATCGTCGTCTCTGGGTGCTCACCGTCTGCGGTGGTCAATCCATGGAACGGCAAATTCGCAGCCTGCAAAAGGGCGTCCACATTGTTGTGGGTACGCCGGGCCGGGTCATCGATCTCCTCGAACGGGGTAAGTTGTCCTTTGAAGAACTCCGTTGGGCAGTGCTTGACGAAGCCGATGAAATGCTCAGTATGGGCTTCATTGATGATGTGAAAAAGATTTTGCGTCAGTCCCCCAAAACTCGCCAAACGGTTTGTTTCTCGGCGACCATGCCCCCCGCAATCCGGGATCTGGTGGAAAATTTCCTCAATGACCCGATCAACATCACGATCAAACAGCCCCAGGTCACGCCTGACCGCATTGCCCAAGAAGTCTATATGATTCCGCGCGGTTGGTCAAAAACCAAAGCCCTCCTGCCCATCTTGGAAATGGCAAACCCAGAGTCGGCGATTATCTTCGTGCGCACGAAACGTACAGCTTCGGAGTTGACCAATGAGTTGGTTGAAGCGGGCCAAAGTGCCGATGAGTACCATGGCGACCTCAACCAAAACCAACGGGAAAAACTGGTACGTCGCTTTAAGGATGGCAAGATCAAGATGATTGTCGCCACGGATATTGCGGCGCGGGGTCTGGACGTGGAAAACCTCAGCCACGTGATTAACTTTGATTTACCAGATAATACGGAAAGTTACATTCACCGCATCGGTCGGACGGGTCGGGCTGGTAAAACGGGAACGGCGATCGCCCTCGTCGAACCCAGCGATCGCCGGTTGTTACGTCAAATTGAACGGCGCGTCAAACAGTCCCTCAAGGTTTCGACTATTCCGAGCCGCACTGAAGTAGAAGCCCAACGAGTGACCCGCCTGGAAACCCAAGTACGGGAAGCCTTGGCCGGGGAACGGATGGCCTCCTTCTTGCCGATTGTGAAGCGTTTGGGTGATGAGTATGATCCCCAGGCGATCGCCGCGGCGGTATTGCAAATGATGTACGACAATAATTCCCCCGAATGGCTCAACGAAGATTGGGAAGTACCGGAAGTCAACACCAAGACAGGTCTCCCCAAGCCGACGAAAAAAGGTGGCCGCAGCGGACGTCGTTCTAACTACAAAGGGAGTGGCGGTGGCTACAAAGGCGATCGCTCCCGGGGACGCCGTTCCTACAGTTCCAACCATTCCTAAAAATGTGATATCGCTGACTCCCCAGGTGAGCCAACTCACTAAATCTAGGGGAATGCGACAAGCATCATAGAAATACAAAAAGAGCCTCCATTTCCGATGAGAAGTGGAGGTTTTTCTTTGGGTAAGGCTTTAAAAAAATGCAGCTTTAGTTGTGTGTTTAAAGCACGGCAATACATTCAATTTCGACGAGGACATCCTTTGGCAGACGCGCTACTTCTACGCAAGCGCGGGCGGGGGCAGTGGCTTCATCAAAGTAGGTGGCATACACAGCATTAACCGCCGCAAAATCATTCATATCCTTGAGAAAAACGCCCGTTTTCACAACATTTTCCCAGGTGGCGCCAGCTTCTTTTAACACCGCCGCTAAATTTGCCATGACTTGTTTCGTTTGGGCTTGGACATCCCCCTCAATAATTTGGCCCGTGGCGGGATCAAGGGCAATTTGGCCAGAACAAAATAACATCTTGCCTGAAGCGGCGATCGCCTGGTTATAGGGGCCAACGGGGGCGGGGGCATGATTAGTTTGAATAACTTGTTTTTCCATCACTAAATTCTTAAAACCGTTAAAAAATTGCAGATCACGTTAAGCACCCAAACGGGGACGCATCCCGTGGTGGCGGTAAGACCAATAATCCTGCAAAATGCGCCCATGATCAAAACATAAATTTTGCGGAACTTCCCACGGCTGAAAAATGCCGACCGTTTTCGCATCATCTGCCGCTTTGGGGTCTCCCATTGCCGTCGCGATAAAGACCACACTAATGGTGTGTTGGCGCGGATCACGGGCAGGGTCGGAGTACACACCCAATTGCTCAACCAATTGCACCTCTAGGGAGATCTCCTCTAAAGCTTCCCGTTTGGCAGCTGTCTCTACTGTTTCGCCATAATCCACAAAGCCCCCTGGAATTGCCCAACCAAAGGGTTCATGTTTGCGTTCAATCAAAATAATTGGTCGATGGGGGCGATCGCAGAGTTCAACAATGATATCGACGGTGGGAGCGGGATTACGGTAAGCCATGGCAGAGAAAGGCAATTGCAACCAGGATCATAGCAGTTTCTCTGAAGCCAGTTTGCAGACTTATTGTCTTTTTAGGAATTTTTTCGGGCCATGTTCGCTAGCTCAATTTGGCGCGCCCGGAGATGTTGCCAACTGCTGCCAGCTCCTTCGACGATGCCCCTAGCGATTAACCCAAGGGCCCGGCCAATCACATTGGTCAGCACATAAACTAAAATTTCACCGAGCCAGGCCACGAGGGCGCGAATCCGGGGGGCAAGGGCATCCCTCAGTTCCAGGAGAATCGTCACCAGCCAGGGAATCCCCTCAAGGTTGGCGAGTTCTGCGGATCGGGGTTGGTAAACGGCCGTTTGCACGATGCCGACTGGACTAACGCTCAAAAATTGATGTTGACTTTCAAAAATGGCCTTCGGTTCTAACCAATATTTGCGCAGGCGATAGGCCCACGATAGATCATTGCGAAAACGGGCAATGTTTCGGGAAGAGCGCAGTTTTGGCTGGTAAATTTCTGCCTTGAGTAATTCTGGTTCCGGTAAGGTATTCAAGATAAATTGCAGGATATCGTTACCGACGGTGATCAACAAATTTTCTAAAATGAGTTGGCTGCGTCGTAGGGCTTCCCTGGCCTCAAGGCGATAGGTGACATTATCAATCTTGAGGGGCTGGTCTTGCAGGAGATAGGCGAATAAGTCGTCGCTTTGGGGTAGTCTTTGGTTTAGGTCTGGGGCATTGGCGATCGCCACCCGATTGAGCAACTCCAAAAAGCCCTCGGCCTGATTGTCAGCGGTGAGGTGGTAGCGGCCAATAAATTCCTGGGCACTAAATTTCCAGAGGTTGCGAATGCTGCGTTGATGTTGGGCTTGGAAGGCTTCGGGATCTAAATTTTTCCACTGGGGATCATTAAAAATAAAATTGAGTTGTTGCAGAATGATGTAGAGCAGTTCCCGTCGTTTTTCTGGGGTGACAATCTCTAGTTCTAGGCTACTGCCAGTGGCATTTTTCAGGGAGCCATTGAGCTTCACAAAGGTCTTTTCGAGGAGAATTTGCCAGCGGCTATTGGTCGTCGTGATCTCTACGGGTGAGGCAATGGCGATCGCCCCGGCGGGAGGCGTTTGGGGCTGGGCGGGAGGAACTGTATTGAGGAAAATGGCACTTTGGGGCAGACAATGGCGCAGGAGCCAGGCTGCTGTTTTGAGTTCCCGTTGTTGTCCAGCGAAAACTGCACGGTACAGGGGCGGGAGATTCTCTTGGGCGAGGTAGGTTTCGACGCGATCTAGGGCTGTGTAAATCTGGTTAAGGCCCCGGCGACGCATTCCAGCGAACAAATTTTGGTTAATGCCCTGGGGACGTTGGGACCAAACTTTACCACCAGCGGCGATGGTACTCAGCTCCGGGACGAGATCGGCGATCGCCAATCCTTTCGGGAAATAACCTGCCAGTCCATCCCGTTTTGCCTGTAAAATCCGCTCTGAATCCAATTGTGCCGTGCAAAGAACCAGGGGCGTTGTGGGGTAAAGGCGTTGTAGTTCGCGGTATCGACGCCAATGACGATCCCCCTGCCAGGCGGGATCACAGAGAATTAGATCCAAATCCTTGCGGGGGGATGCTGCCAAAATGGTGCTGAAATTTTCTGCGGCGATCGCCCAATCCGTTTCCTGGGCCAAAGCGGTACAAAAGCCTAGACGAAAAATGGGATCATCATCTACCAACAGCAGTTTCATGGGAAGCTTAGGAATGTTTTTCACTGAGTTGCCAACGATCCCAGTGTACTGGTTGACGCCTGCAATACATCGCTCCCCACAAACTTCTTGCGGATTTTCTGGTTAAAGGCTACCCGTTAACCCCTTAGGAACGGTAAACCTAAACAAGAATATGGTTTGAACTATTCGCCAATAATTTCAGGCTGGGTCAGTTCATCGGACATCTCGATAATGGCGCGGATCGGCGGCTTCATTAACGGGTCTTCAACGGCATCAAATTCTTCGTAACGGCGGCGCTTAGCCCGCTGAGCCACCTGCACGGTAATGCGGTAACGATTGGATGCGGCCTGCATTAGATCTTCAGCCCGGTGCATAATTTCTGCAGAATCGAAGGAGCTACGTTTTTGCATACGAGGTGGTAATAAATCTGTGGGTTGGGTATTCAGGCTTTCCATTATAACGGTGTGGGGGAGTTCGCCTGGTTATTCTTCCATGAGGCGATCGCGCTCTAGGAGCAGTAAATCTCGCAGTTGATTTGTATCCAGTTCCGTCAGCCAATTTTCTCCCGTATCAACCGTTTGTTCGGCCAGTTCTTTTTTGCTGGCGATCATGGCACTAATTTTTTCTTCGAGGGTGCCGGTACTGACGAATTTATGCACCTGGACATTTTGCTTCTGGCCAATGCGGAAGGCGCGGTCGGTGGCCTGGTCTTCTACCGCCGGATTCCACCAGCGATCGACGTGGAACACATGGTTGGCGCGGGTTAAATTCAACCCGGTACCCCCTGCTTTGAGGGACAGGATGAAAATAGGCGGGCCATTGGGATCATTTTGAAAGCGATCGCACATCTGTTGGCGGGTCTCCCGTCGGGTCGCTCCGTAGAGGAAAAGGACATCCTGGCCGAGGCGTTCCTGGAGGTAGGGTTGGAGCAGTTTCCCCCATTCAGAAAATTGGGTGAAGATCAAGGCGCGATCGCCTTCGGAGATTAATTCTTCGAGCATTTCTTCGAGGCGGAGTAGCTTGCCGGAACGGGGGGCAAAATTTTTGCCGAGTTTGGGTTTGCTCTGGAGCAGTACAGGGTGATTACAAAGCTGTTTGAGCCGTAGCAGCAGGGTGAGAATTAAGCCGCGCCGTTGGATGCCGTCGGTGTTTTCGATTTCCGCAAGGGATTCATCCACCAGTTTTTGGTAAAGGTTGGCTTGGTCTTTCGAGAGACTACAAAAGACTTCCATTTCCTGTTTTTCGGGCAGGTCTTGGATAATTGTCTTGTCGGTCTTGAGGCGGCGCAGGATAAAGGGTTGGGTGAGCTTACGTAGACTCTGGAGGGTTTGGCGATCGCCATATTTTTCGATGGGAATTGCAAAGCGCCGTTGGAAAAATTGTTGGGTGCCGAGGAAATTGGGATTGAGAAAATCAAGGATTGACCAGAGTTCCTTGAGGCGATTTTCCACGGGGGTTCCCGTGAGGGCAATGCGAAAACCACTGTCGAGGGCGCGCACCGCTTGGGACTGTTTTGCCTGGGGATTTTTGATATTTTGCGCTTCGTCGAGGATCACGCCCTGCCAAGATACTGTGGCTAAATCTTTTTGATCCCGGAAAACCAAGGAATAGCTGGTGAGAATCACATCATATTGCTGGGCCGTACTGGCAAAGGTTTTTCCTTTAGCGCGGCGATCGCCATGGTGAATCAAGGTTTTTAAGCTGGGGGCAAATTTACTGATTTCCCGTTCCCAGTTACTGACTACGGAGGTGGGACAAACCAACAGCACCGGCTGGGTTAGTTTTTTGTTTTCCTGGAGGGTCAATAAAAAGGCGATCGCCTGGATTGTTTTCCCCAGACCCATATCATCGGCGAGGCAAGCCCCCAAGCCCCATTTTTGTAAAAAGCTCAGCCAACTCATCCCCTTGTGCTGGTAGGGCCGGAGCGTCCCCTGGAGCGAGTCCGGTGGCTCAATTAGCTTAAGGGATTCATTATTTGTTAGATGGTCAAGGAGTTCTCGCAACGCCCCAGACGCCTCAAAGCCAATCACAGGCAACTTCGCAAACACCTGGCCCGATTCTGCCCCCAAACGGAGGGCATCCTCGACTCGCAGGGGCTGTTCACCGATTTTTGTTTGGTAAATTTCCTGGGCGGCCCGCACATCAGTGGGTTGGAGGGCGAGCCATTGACCATTGACTTCTACCAAAGGCGATCGCCGCGCGAGGAGATCCTGAAATTCCCGTTCTGTGAGAGTCGTTTCGCCAACGGCCACTGCCAGATTGTACTGCAACAGGCTCTGGAGATTTAAGCGACTTTCATCTTTAACCTGGGCAGAGATTTTAATGCCAAGGCGTACCTCATTGCTTCCGGCTCCTAACCCCTCTGGCAGGATGACCCCCAGGCCCTTATCTCGCAGTTGCCAGGCCACCGAACGGATAAATTCATAGGCTTGGATCGCATCGAGGGGACAACCACAGGGCTGCGGCCCCCCTAAACTTTCACCAATGGGTTCGTACAACCGGGACGCCAGGCCTAGACCCTTTAATAAAATTTCCTGGGGTTGACTCGGATCTTGCCAAACCTGATCCGCTGTGACAATACTTGCCGCATTTCCCAAGGCCTGCAAACCATATTGCAATTGCCAATGGTCTTGGGCCGCGGTGGGGGGCAACAGTTGGAAACAGGCGCGAAATAGGGGCTGCTTCAGGGCAAAATCCGGCGGATTTACCAAATATTCCCGCACGGGAAACGTCCAATTTTCATAGGCATGGCCCAGTTGACGGGGCAGATCTTCAAAGGTGGCCTTGGCTTTGGAAAGGCGATCGCACCAGGGAAACACCACAGAGGTTTTCGGAAAATTTTGTAGGGGCTTGGCATGGGGACGCACCTGGGCATCGACCATCGCCGTGAGAAAACTCAATAACACCTGGGCTGGCCTTTGACCGACCGCACAAATGCCTGGCATCTGTTGCAAAAACTGGGCAAACCGCTGTTGTTCTGTGACGCTATCTAACAAAGGTACCCACGTCGCCAGGGCTTCTCCCGTTGGGAGGGGGGTCACATGGGGCAGAAATTTACACCGCACAACTAGATCAAGACTCCAGCGGCACACCTGCCACCAAAACCGGAGATCCCCCGCAAGGGCCTCATCGGTGAGGGGTAATGTTTGAATAATATTCGTGGCTTGGCGAGCGTTTAAGGCAAGGCCCGCAATTTGCCAGTCGGCCCACACGAGTTGATTGGGAATCTGGGTTTGATTAGACAAGAGTGGGATCGAGGGTTTTGTCTTGGTGCCTTTGGTACTGGGTAGAGAAAACGTCGTTTCTAGCCACTGGGCATTTTCGGGCATCGTCACCCCATGAGCCTGGAGTTGAGCTTCAAGGCTTTGGCGATCGCCCCCAAAAGGATAAGCGGGCGGGCTGACTGCGGACTCACTGCGCCAGACCTCACTCCACAGAAAAAAGTAGGATTGCTGTGCCTGAAAAATCCAAGTGCCGTGTACCAGTGCCATAGACGATATGTATTTATCGAGAAAAACGGACGCAGCAGGATTCGAACCTGCGACCGACCGCTTAGAAGGCGGTTGCTCTATCCACTGAGCTATGCGTCCAAGGGTTTTGGGCTAATAAAGTATAGCAGATTGAAGTTTGGCTGTAGACCCCGGTCTATCTCCGTTGCCGGGGGGGAGAGCGTCAATCGCTGCGGAGGGCAACAATCGGGTCTAAACGGGCCGCCTGTCGCGCCGGAAACACCCCAAAAAATAAGCCAATTCCCCCAGAAACGCCCACCGCCATCACAATCGCTGTCACAGAAATAGGGGCCGCCAGAGGGGTCAATGCATTAGCGAGAAACACTCCCCCTAGGCCTAGACCTGTCCCAAAGATCCCACCGATTCCCGCCAGGATCACCGATTCAATCAGGAACTGATATAAGACGTCGTTTTCTGTGGCACCAAGGGCTTTACGGAGACCAATTTCCTTCGTGCGCTCGGTGACAGACACCAACATAATATTCATAATGCCAATCCCACCAACGAGGAGAGAAATACCGGCGATCGCCGCCAACATTGTGGTTAAAGCCCCGGTAATTGTATTCGCCACATCCAATAGATCCTGTTGACTCTGGACACTAAAATCATCCTCATCAACAATCTTATGGCGGAGCCGCAGCAGGTTTTCGATCTGAAAGGTCATCGCCCTGACCCGGTCTTCACTTTCACCGGAAACAGAGATAAAGGTTAACTCGGTGCCATAGGGAGACGTGCGTCCCACCACCTGGTTGGACATCGTGGTTAGGGGCATATAAACGGCGTTGTCTTGGTTGGTGCCAAAGGAAGCTCCTTTTTCTTCTAAAACGCCAATCACATCAAAAGTTAGATTTTTAACCCGGAGTTTTTGACCCACCGGCTCAATATTTGGAAAAAGCTCCGTGGCAATCTCAGACCCAATCACAGCAACGCGCTTATTGCGCTCCACATCACTGTCGGTCACAAACCGTCCTTGGGCCAGGGTGAATTCGCGCACATCAATGAATTCGGGGGTAATCCCCAAAAGCAAGGAATCTTTATTAATCCCGCGAAATGTGACTAAACCGCGACTATTAATCTGGGGAGCCACCGCCGCTACGTTTGGCACCTGTTCGGCGATCGCCTGGGCATCTTCCCAAACGAGGGTCTTGGGTAAATCGATGGTGGTGCGCTGGGCCGCCCGCGATCCAGGGATGATAAATAAAACATTGGAGCCGAGGGATTCAAACTGCTCTGTAGCAAGTTTTTGGGCACCTTGACCTAAACCGACCATGGCAATCACGGACGCATTACCAATGATGATGCCGAGCATCGTTAACCCACTGCGCATTTTGTTGGTGCGGAGGGTGGCGATCGCCATTTGTAAATGCTCAAACAGATGTAATCCCATGGGGCCGTCGTCGATAAAGGTGCTTCTTCTCTACTGTACGCAAAAGACCCAAGCCCTGGCAGAATTTTGTCCGAAAAAAGCTCAATGGCTCACGAGGCAATCATACTGACTCTGGTTAATGCGACCCGCTTGGAAAAGGGTTTCGGTGATTTCAGAAATGGTTAAAATGGCGTGGGCTTGATATCCTTGGGCCTGGAGCCGATCCTTAACGCCCGCTTCGTGGTCTATGAGAACTACCATCTCCTGCACGGTGAGGCCCGCCGACTCCAGTTTTTTCGCCCCCTCAACGATACTTTTGCCCGTAATCAGCACGTCATCGACGACCAAAATCGTTTCCCCTGGCTCAAAATGGCCCTCAATCACCCGCCTCGTCCCGTGGGCCTTGACTTCCTTACGGGGGAAAATCATCGGGTAATTTAATTTCAGAGCCAACCCCGTTGCCGTCGGGAGCGAACCATAGGGAATCCCGGCGATACGGTCAAATTTCAGGTTTTTGGCGATCGCCCCGTAGGCATTGAGCACCTGGTTAAAAACCTGGGGGTTAGAAATAATTTTGCGCAGATCAATGTAATAGGAAAACGTCGCTCCGGAGGCCTGGACATATTCCCCAAAGAGCAGACAGCCCAGGTCAAACAACTGCACAATCAACTCCGCCTGGGGGTGCGCTGCGGGGAAATTTGTCGGTACTTGGAGCAAATCACACCGGGCATTGCTGGGGGTATAACGCTGGCGGATGTCTTCAATCTTTTGCCGTAGCTGGGCGACGGGTTGCCGACAATCCGTTTGACTCAGGTCATCGTTGGGAATGGGAATTAAGAGGCCAGACCCATTGGAATTTAAACCCTGGTGCACAATTTCTTCGAGGTTTTCACTCCGTTGCCAGATACTGCGGGCGAGAATCCACCGTTCCGGGGCAATGGCACGTACTTGGCGAAAAACCGCCGGGCGATCGCCCCCAATTTCTAGGAAAAGTTGTTCCGGGGTGCCCCACTGTTTGATTTCTTGGATCAGGTGCAGATAAAAAGGCCGTTGCGGGTCGGGGTAATTTTGCAGGGGAAAGGCGCCGGGGTTCGAGGTGCGGCATTGCAAGAAAACGCCTTTGTCGGGATAGAGCAAAAAAGGGGCAACGTGGTCTTGGCCCGGGTAGGCGCTGAGGGTGACTGCATCCACTTGCCACGCCTCAAAAATCGCCTGGGCGAAAAGGCTGCTGGTATTGAGATCGGCGTGTTTCGCATCGAGAATAATGGGGATATCAGGCGGAATATGGGCTAAAACTGTTTCTAACAGTTGCAACCCCGGTACACCCAAGGCTTGATAAAAACCGAGGGTTGGTTTGTAGGCACAGACGAGATCCTGGGTCTGGTCAATAATCCCCAAAAGCCACGTTTTCAGGTTCTGAATTAAATCTCCGGTGCGCAAAGAATCCGGCAGCATTTCCGGGTTCGGATCGAGGCCCGCCACGAGGAGGGTCTTTTGGGCGGCGATCGCCCCAGTGAGTTTTTCGGTGAAAGTTGCGGGTGCTAGCTCCAATCCTGTTGCTCCTCGCCATGGCGTAGATGTTTGTAGGCCCGCCCGGCCGCATGGATTTCCCTTGTTTTAGCGAATAAAACGTCCTCCGTCAGGCCCCACTGTTGGAACAGCAATTTCAAATCCTGTTGAATTTCCCTTGCCCCGGGGAAGCCGTCATAGCGCAGATGGAGCCGTGCCAATTCCACCAGGGCATTTTCTGTGGGTTCTCCCTTGAGGAGACTATCCACAATCAGGCGATCGCGGTTGGCTTGGGGATGGACTTGATCTTGTTGGGGCATCGTCGCGTATAGAACTACAACTACAAAAAAAGCTAAATCATGGCGCAAGACCGAAGGAATTACTTCGTCAACTATTGCGTTAAACCGTGCTTGAGGGCGTAGCGTACCAATTCTGTCCGACTATTGGTTCCCGTTTTGCTAAATAGGCGACTAACATACTTTTCAACATTGCGGACGCTGGTTTCGAGCTCCTTGGCAATTTCTTTATTCATCAGTCCCTGGGCCACGAGGTCAAGGACACTTTGCTCCCTGGGGGTCAGGTCAATTTTTAAAGGCGGTGGGGTGGTGACCAATTGATTTTGCTGGCCGAGGAATTGCTTAATCTCCCGGAGATCCTGGGCGATGCCTTCGAGATTGCTGCCACCACCGTCTTGTTGTTCGGCGATCGCCGCCTCCCTGGTGAGGAGATTTTTGACAATGGCTTCGAGTTCTTCGGGTTCAAAGGGTTTCGGTAAATAGGCATCACAGCCTGCTTGGTAGCCTTGGATGCGATCGCCAGTCATGCCACGGGCCGTTAGAAAAATTACCGGAAGCGTTTTAAAGCGCGGATCTTCGCGCAGTTGCCCCAAAAACTGATAGCCATCCACCTGGGGCATCATAATATCAGAAATGACCAAATCCGGTGTAAACGTTTGCAAAACATCCCAGGCTTTTGTGGCATTCTCAGCGGTGGTGACGGTTAGGGCTTCATCATCTTCTAAATAGGCTTGAACCGCCTCCCGGACGCCCGGTTCATCATCGACAAGCAAAATATTGTAGCGTTTATCCATCGCCCATTTTCCCCTTACGAAAGCGCATGATCTTGCCCCTGATTATAGCTTTTCACGGTTTTGCCCTCTGTTGTTCTTTGTCGGAAATCACACCATGCTCAAGGTTTTCGTGTATGGCACCCTCCAGCCAGGAGAAGCAAATTTTCCCCGCTACTGTGCCCCCTATCACCCCCACATTGAGAAGGCTTTCATCCCAGGGAAGCTTTATCAGTTACCGGTGGGTTATCCGGCCCTCACCCCAGAGCCTGGCTGGGTAGAGGGTTGTCTGTTGCGATTCAGGGATCCCAATGTTTTAGGGAAACTAGATGTCCTTGAAGATTATCAACCGGGGCGATCGCCAAGCCTCAATGAATACCAGCGGCGTCAAGCGCCTGTTTACACGGAGACAAAAACGCTCCTGACGGAGGCTTGGGTCTATGGGATGACCCCAGAAAAGGTTGCCCAACTGGGAGGGACGCCTTTCTCTGGTTCCCGCTGGACGGCTAACCAAAACTTCTCGAACTTCTAGGTGGGGCTAGAGTCACCATACCAAATGGCTTCAATTTGCTGGGCGATCGCCACCAATGTTTCTCGGTCATTCGTCTCACTTAAAACTGTGACATGACCCAGCTTGCGGCCTGGACTGGCGCTGGTTTTGTCGTACCAGTGGACATGGCTATGGGGAAATTGGCTCAGCATTTGCCGTTTGTGGGCATAGTTCCCCGTGCTGTGCTCAAACCCTAGTAAATTCACCATCACCGCCCCAGGGGTGATCATCTTGGGGTTCCCTAAAGGCAAATCGGCGATCGCCTGGAGTTGCATTGCAAACTGCGAAGTCTGACAAGCATCCAAACTAAAATGGCCGGAATTGTGGGTGCGGGGCGCGATTTCATTGACTAATACTTGTCCTTCGGGAGTGAGAAACAGCTCAATCCCCATAATGCCCACCAGATTTAACCCTTCAGCTAAGGTACGGGCAATCTTTTCGACCTGATTTACTACATCTTGAGCGATCGCCGCAGGGGCCAGCACCCAACGACACACTTGATCAATCTGTTGGGTTTCCACCGTCGGAAAGGTGCGAATTTCTCCCCGGCGGTTGCGCGTTACCATCACCGCCAATTCCTGCTCAAAGGGCACAAACGCTTCTAAAAGTAAGGGAGTATCAGCTAAATCCGTTGGTAAAGTCTGTAACGCCGCAGCATCTTTCACGATAAATGTCCCTTTGCCGTCATAACCATGGCGACGGGCCTTCACGACCAGTGGAAATTCCCAACCAGAGGGGAGCAGTTCCCCCAGTTGCCAAGGGACAAAGGTCGGCACCGGAATACCAAACCGTTGACAACAGCGCCGTTGATCATATTTATCCAAGAGGGCAGCGAGGAAAGGCAGAGAAGGGAAGAATTTTGCCCCCCGTTTAACGAGGGTATCGAGGGCTTCGAGATCAACAAATTCATTTTCAAAGGTGACCACATGGCAGTTTTCCACCAGCTTGGCCGTGGACTCTAAATCGTCGATCGCCCCAATGATCACTTGATCAGCATTAGAAACCGCCGGATCACTGGCGTTGGGTGTTTGTACCCACAGTTCCATGCCGAGGCTCCGGGCTTCTGCTCCCATCATCCAGGCGAGTTGTCCGCCGCCAATGACACCCACTTTATGTTTCATGCTCTTGTTTTTGCCGTTTTTATATGGATTGCCCGTGCCCCATTAAACCCTAGGAGGGCTGCCGGATGTCAATTGTCTAGATCCGCGAGCCTAAGCCTGAGCTTTAGTTACCTCTGGGGCAGACTGGGGCTCAGAGGCGGTACTCTCTCTGGTTGCTTCTGTGGAAACCATCGCCGCCATTAACTGGTCTGGGTTGACGGTAAAGGGTAAACGGTGGATGTCTGACTGGGGCTGACAGGTGATCTCTGCCACCTGGCGCAGCTCGGCCAAGGTCATTGTATTCAGACCGAGATCAGCGAGGCTCTTCGGTAAGCCAATATCGCGGTAAAACTGGAGGAGCTGTTGGCGGGCGGTCTCAGCCAGTTGACTTTTTTGGCAGACTTCTTCGAGGCGGAGTTGCACCAAAATGCCGTAGGCAACTTTTTCTCCGTGCAAAATGCCATGGGCCGCAGGTAGGTGGGTTAACCCATTGTGAACCGCGTGGGCGGCCACGGTGCGACAGTTTGCCCCTCCCAAGCCACCGATCACGCCAGCGAGGAGAACTGTTGCATCAACGACTTCCTGCCATTCGGGACTGTGGACATCGGCGATCGCCTGGGAGGATTTTTGAAAGAGGAGATCCCGGAGAATCCGCGCTTCTTGGACGGCGGCAATGGTGAGGGTCTGGGGGGAATGGCCACTGCTGACGGAAGCTTCGTACCATTTGGCGATCGCATCCCCAATCCCGGCAATCAGAGTCCGTTGCGGCGCCGTGCGTACCAACTCGTAGTCCAGGATCAACAGATTCGGACATTGCTCCAAGGCCACATCATATTGAAAGGCCCCCTGGTCAGAATAAATATTCGACAGAGCTGTCCAAGCAGCACAAGTAGCCGCCGAGGTGGGCACGGTCACAATGGGGCAACGTTGCTGATGGGCAAGGAGCTTGGCTGTATCGAGGGCTTTACCGCCACCGATACCGATGACAAAATCTGCTTTGTGGGCTTTAAATTTTTTGTTGAGTTCCTGGAGGGACGCTTCGGAACAGTCAGGACTGTAGCTGCCACTGGCGAGATCGAGTTTTTTTTGCTCGGCTAGGGTTTGGAGCGGATCTGCCAATTTTTCGAGGCTCTGCTGCCCTCCCACCACAAAAGGACGTTTTCCCCACCGGGCGATCGCCGCACCAGCTTGGGCTAGGGCGTTATTTCCCTTGAGTACTTGGGCCGGCGCAATCAGCACTTGCATGGGAACAGTTTGGGTTTGGGTAGCAGCAGGCTTTTTCATGGGTATTGGTAGCGAAGAAATGGCGACGAAACGGTTGAGAAAAACTTCCCTAGATCCTAACTAATCGCATTGGGTTGGGGCAGCTTTTTGAGATTTTCTGGATAAAGCTGGATGTCCAGGGCTCCATTTTCACGGTCAGCAATGGCGCGTTGGACTTGACCCAGATAGAGGGGTTCGGAAACGCCGGGTTCGGGATGACTCATGACCCGGAGGCGCACGGTAAATTTATTATCGCCATTGCCAATGCGGCCGTAGGAAAAGAGGTCATTGGAAGCTTGGCGGAGGGTTGCATTGACTTCCTCGGCAGTCACTTCAGGCTTCACGGAGACAACGGCTAGGTTGGCACCATTGTCGTAAACCAGGGCATAGCGCACGGCCCCCGGCACGACACTACGGCTAAAGAGTCCTAAGCTGAGGCCAAACAAACCAATGGTGAGCACAATCATAAAGCCGGTGGTGCCGACTAAGCGGAAACGGATGCCCCACTTAAAAAGAAACGCGGCGATCGCCAAGACCGCAAAGAATAAGGTGGCGTAGGCAGACCACTGGGTATAAAGGGCAAAATCTAAATTTTCCATGGGTCAGTTCGGTAAAAACGTTTTGGCACAAGGCCAGTGCAGTTAATTAAGGGATCATTAAAAGTTGTGGCTTCCATTATCCCAGCAAGGGCCCCAAGAAAAAACCAGCGAGGCGATCGCTGGCATGACTCAAGCTTGTTGTTGTTTTTGCATCGAAAAAATACAAGATTTCAAACCACGCGTTCCCAGCACGAAGCCCGAAATATTTCTTTACACAACGCTAAGTGTAGCAGAACATACCATTTTTGATCAGGGAATTTTTCAACTTTTCGCGATATTTTCCCTCAGCCTGGGTCATGTCACATAGATTTATCACTGGGGAGATTTAGAATAATTGCCAATCCCGCGAAGATAAAGCCTTGAGCCGTTCTAGCCGCTGGGTGAGGTAGTGACGATCCAGTTGGCTGTTGTTAAAAATTTGAATACTGGTGAGACTGATGCGCCACGACCAAATATAAGCCAGTTGGGTGAGGGCCTGGAGGGCCGCCTGTTCCTGGGCGACAAAGGTGGTTTGGGACTCATAGCCCGCGATAAAGGCTTCTCGCACCCGTCGCTGGAGACCTGTGGTGAGTGCCCCCTGGAAAAATTTGCCAATTTCAAAGGCGCGCCAACCGTAGCCGCATTGGTCAAAGTCGAAGAGGGTGAGCTGATGATCTTCGGTGAAATGGACGTTGCCGCAGTGGGCATCACCCCAACAGACCGACCAGAGGGGCTTTTCCTTGGGGAGTTGCGCTAAAGTTTCACGGATTTTGTGGGCAATGTCCTGCATGAAACCCCAATCCCGGGGGCGATCGCCAAAAAACGGCAAAATCACGCCCAAGGATTCATCCAACAAATACTCAAGGTCTAGGGGTTTGCGCGGGTGGTCACAGATAAAGTCTTGGCTGACCTGATGGATCTGCGCCACCACTGCCCCTAAATGACGACTTTGGCTTTCGTTCCACCCCCCTAGGGCAATTTCCCCTGGGGCAAAGGGAAACAGAGTGGCATAGCGATCGCCTTCTGGAGCCTGAATTTTGACCGCCCATTCACCAGCTTCCGTCGGTAAAGGAGCCGCCACCGGTAAACCCTGGGCCTTGAGAAAATTTAAAAAATCGAGCTCGAAAAAAATTTCCGTGGGCGATCGCCAATGGTGATGGGAGACCCGCAAGACAAACGTATCCTGGGCTGCTTGCACAAAATAAATATCACTCAAGCCCCGATTCCATAACTCACATTGGCTGACGGTCTTAAGGCCATATTGCGGCAGCACACGCTCCCGGAGGGCGATCGCCGATAGCGTGGAGTAAATGACGGGGAAATCCGAGCAGACCATAGACCGCAGCCCCTCAGGTGCAGGACAAATCAACTATCAACCTAAAAAGATATGGGCCAAAAATCTGTAGCCCATGGCACCATCTTCCAGAACATCAAGAAAAAGTTTGCAATTCTTTTCTAAAATGGGATAAACGCTTACACTTGCAGCTTTTGTCAACCTCGAAAAATAAAATGTTGCAAATTGTTACAAAACTTGTTAATCTTGAATCAAGATAAAAAACAACCTAATTTACCCCAGATAAAAATATGGCTAAAAAATACCAAGGCAACATCATCGACGACCAAGGCAAAATGAATACCTTTGCCGTAGAGCCCACCGTTTACGTCCAAGAAAATCCCCGCGTCGGCTTTACCGAATACGCAGAAAAATTCAATGGTCGCGCCGCAATGATCGGTTTTGCTTCTTTACTTCTTCTCGAAATCTTCACCGGCCACGGTGTCATTGGTATTTTTCAGTAAGACCAACAGCTTTTAATTTTTTCAAACAACATCTCAACAGCATAAGTTTGTGTAGGGCGGCCCTTGGTCGTCTTTTTTTTAGCAAATTTCCTTAAAATAGGAGTCGCTGCCCGGTACTCCCGGTTAACTTTTTTAATTTCTCATCCAGATATTTAACGCCCATGCCCGTCCTTGTCGTCGCCACCGGAAACCCCGGTAAATTACAGGAAATGCAAGCCTATCTCCAGGATTTGCCCTGGGAATTGCAGCTCAAGCCCCCGGAACTCAACATCGAAGAAACAGGCACAACGTTTCTCGAAAATGCAGCTCTCAAGGCCTCTCAGGTGGCAAAGGCCCTCAACCAATGGGCGATCGCCGATGATTCTGGTTTAGCCGTCGAAGCCCTCAACGGTGCCCCTGGTCTGTATTCAGCCCGCTACGGCACCACCGACCAAGAACGCATTGAACGTCTGTTAACGGAACTGGGCAACAACCCCAATCGCCGCGCGAAATTTATCTGTGCAGTGGCGATCGCCAAACCAGACGGTACCATTGCCGCCCAAGTGCAAGGAGACTGTCCCGGAGAAATCCTCCCGGAACTGCGGGGGAGAGGGGGCTTTGGCTATGACCCCATTTTTTATGTGCCAGAATATCAACAGACCTTTGCGGAAATGTCAGCGGCGCTCAAACATAACGTCAGTCACCGGGGCCAAGCCTTTGCACTGCTGTTGCCGCGTCTTGCCACACTCCTCGATTAACGATGCCTGCTCCCCCAACCCCAGAAGATCGCAACCCTGAAGCGTCCCTCCGAGAACTCCTTACCCTTGGGAGCATGTTTCTCTGTGCGATCGCCCTCTTGATTTGGCTATTAAACTTCAGTGTCAACTGGCTCATTGTCCAGATGCCCGTGAGTTGGGAACAACGGTTAGGGCAAGCCCTGGTCAAAATCTACGAACCCCAAGCCGAACCTTCGCCTGCCCAAGATGAACTAAATGCCCTGCTTGACCGCCTGGAAGCAGAAATTCCTACTGGCGCTAAAGAAAAACGCGACTACCAACTCCTCTATATTCCCCAGCATGTGGTTAATGCCGCGGCCCTGCCGGGGGATACGGTATTGGTCTATCAAGGGTTGTTAGATCAAATGGACTCAGAAAACGCCTTAATGATGGTGTTGGGCCATGAAATCGGTCACTTTGCCAACCGAGACCACCTGCGTAATATTGGTCGGGCTCTCGTAATCCGTACAGTGATTTCCTCTATTTTTGGTGATGTCAGTTGGTTGGGAGATGTCGCGCAAATTGTCAGTACCTCGCGCTTTTCCCAAGCCCAAGAAAAACAAGCCGATGAATATGGTTTAGATTTGCTCTATGCCACCTATGGACAGGTCGCTGGTGCAACGGATTTCTTTGAGGCGATGAGCCAAAAACAAGGGGCCAATTGGGATTTTCTTGCGACCCACCCGGCCCCCGCAAAACGAGTGCAACACCTCAAAACGTTAATTCAGCAAAGGGGCTACCCCATCGGTGAATATACCCCTCTGCCAGAGGTATTAACCCAAGATTAATCTACCGCTGTTTGGGATGATTTTCCCCTAAACAAGGCGAAAGCCTACTCAGGGGAGCAGGCTTACAATCCAAATTTAACTAACAAAAAGATTTACCAAACAACAAAACGAGGTTAACAACGAACCCAACAAGCGCTTCTCGAAAAACGGTACCTAACAGGCAGTGATTATAGCCCGATTACCCGATTCCGTTAGGGGGAATAACCGAGTCTATCTTCAACTTGAAATGTTGAGAAGGACTTCTGGGCGAGACCGAACAAAGGAGGTACAACCGCTCAATCTCTTCGTCCGAATAAAAGCTTTTTCAGAACTTTTATTTTGTACCTTGCTTATAAGGTATCAGCAAAGATAGGTAGCGGTGATGGATACTTTATATCTTGTAATATTTGCTTATCGATCTCGCGGGCGATGTTGGCAACTCTTCTGAGGGAATAAGGGTTTAGGACTACATTCGGTCTAGCACCTCAATCCCCAGGAGAGATAAACCCAATTTGAGGGTGCGGGCCGTGGTGTCGGCGAGGATTAACCGGGAAATGCGGCGATCGCCTTCTGCCTTGAGGATCGGGCAAGCCTCATAAAATTGGTTGAATTTGCGACTGAGGTCATAGAGGTATTCACAGAGGCGATTGGGCATCAGATCCTGCTCAACGCTCATCAGGACTTCACTCAGTTGCAGTAAATGTTTAGCCAGGGTCAGTTCAGCGGCCTCTTCAAGAATAATCGGCGTATCGGTGGGTAGGGTGCTGAGGTCAATGCCCCCTTGGCGACTGACCCCTTGGACACGCACATAGGCATAGAGCATATAGGGTGCCGTGTTGCCCTGGAGCGCCAACATTTTATCGAAGCTAAAGATGTAATTACTGGTGCGATTTTGGCTCAGGTCAGCATATTTCACAGCTCCAATCCCGACCACCTGGGAGACTTTTTCGATGAAGTCTGCTGTTTCCTGGCGTTCATCTTCGGCGAGACGTTTTTCTAAATCAGCGCGGGAGCGGTTGACAGCTTCATCCAATAAATCCTTGAGCTTGATCGTATCGCCAGCACGGGTTTTGAGTTTTTTGCCATCTTCCCCTTGCACAAGGCCGAAGGGCACATGGACAACTTCCACATCATCGGGTAAAAACCCAGCGCGCTCTGCCACCTGGAACACCTGGGCAAAATGTCCGGCCTGACCAGAGTCTGTCACATAGATGATCCGTTTGGCCTGATCTTCTTTGATCCGATAACGAATTGCCGCCAAATCGGTGGTGGCATAGTTAAAGCCCCCGTCAGATTTTTGGACGATCAATGGTAGGCGATCGCCATCTTTATTTTTAAACCCTTCGAGGAAAACACATTGCGCCCCGGCATCTTCTTCTAATAAGCCCACTTCGTCCAATGCCGTTAGGACATCCGCCAGATACGGATTGTAAAAAGACTCGCCCCGTTCCGTTAATTTGATATCTAGAATGTCATAGATCTTTTGAAATTCTCGGCGGGATTGTTCACAGAGCAATTGCCACGCTTTTTGACTTTCTTCATCCCCAGATTGTAATTTTACGACTTGATTTCGAGAGGCTTCTTTAAAGGCTTCATCTTCATCAAAACGAACCTTTGCTTTTTTATAAAATGCGACCAAATCACCAATATCGAGGGCATCTGCTTTCGTTAAAGCATCAGGGTAAACTTCCTTTAAATAGGTGATCAACATCCCGAATTGCGTGCCCCAATCCCCCACATGGTTGAGGCGTAAAACATCCTGGCCCCGAAACTCTAAAATCCGCGCAATAGAATCCCCAATAATCGTTGAGCGGAGGTGGCCAACGTGCATTTCTTTAGCAATATTCGGACTAGAAAAATCTACAATGACTTTCTGGGGATTTTCTGCTGGCTCAATGGCCAGGCGATCGCTTTGCTGGACTTCCTTCAAAAGTGTGGCTAAATAGCTCGGTTTGAGGCTGAAGTTAATAAAACCAGGCCCAGCAATGGTCGGATTTTCACAAGTATCAGCAATATCTAAAGCTTCAATAATACTTTGGGCAATTTCTCTGGGATTTTTCTTCAGTATTTTCGTTAGCGACAGGGCAACATTAGACTGATAATCACCAAATTTCGGATTACTAGCAGGGACAACAAGGGGATCAGTATCTTTAAGATCTTCGCCAAATGCCTTGATCAGAGCCTCAGAAACAGCCGTTTTTAATTGCGATAAAATAGACTTCATGATAAATAATTACTTTTTAAACTTTGACGATATAAAAATATTTTTTATGCTTTGTTTGCTGCAAAGCAAGTTTTACAAATGGGCTTAACAAGTGATGTCTTCACTTCCAGGCCACATTGATGACAATATTTTTCTGGATGTTTACGATTTTTGAATTTCACCCAAGCAACATAGCATTTAGAACACAAGGGACGGTGAGTATTTAAGGGAATATCGCCGCGACAACGAATACAGAAGGCTTTTGTTTCTGTTACTTGATTATCTTGAGATACAGTATTTTGTTCAGATGTCTGGGGCGGAGATGCTAAAGGCTCACCCGTCGCGTCACAACGTTGAGCAGCGGCAAGAATTGATTTTACTTCTCGACAAGTATCGACATATATTTGATTGTCTTCTTGTCGATTGATTAAGATTCCCATTTCGCGATTATTCTTCTCTGAAAATTCATACATATTCATTGAAGTGATAATCATTTCTTGTTCATTAAAGTAGCATTTTGCATGGAGATTTGGAGAATAAAGAATATCCAAATTCTTAAAGTTTCTTACTACTTCAATTTCTGCTTGTCTAAGTTTGTTTTGACTATAAACAACAACAATCTTAATATTTCTGCGCTCTGCATCCTGTAACCTTTCTAATAAAGTTCTTGAAAGGAATAAATAGGGAGAAAGAAGGATGATATTTGTTTTAGCACCAATAATGATTTGTTCAATGTGATAAGAAGTGCCAGATGTAGTTAAAAACTTAGCCATGCTTTTTGTTAATCTTGAATGTATTCTGTGCCGGAAAGAAGGGCGATTTCGGCTTTGACAAATTCCCGTCCGAGATATAGGGCATGATCTAACTTGGAAATGGGACAGGGATCGGCTTTTTCGGTAATTTCAATACCTAATTCTTTTGCGGTGCGGCCAGCGTAAACAGTGACATGAGTCCGTTCTAAACTACCTTTGCAGGCGAGGACTTCTCCGGTTTCTGGATCTGTGGCTAAACCTTTGTCGTTAATCGTATTGGTGTAATGTTTCGCGCAAATTAAACCCTGTTCACGGTCTAGGTAGATAATAAAATAACCGTCGGGATCGAGGTCAATAAACCGATTGGATAATTCGTTGTCAAGTTTAGCCCGTTCTTCGGCGTTAACAGTCATGGTGAAGGCAGTGATTTTGGATGGCGTTTGGCACAGCTTTTTAGTATAGCCTACGGGGTTTCGTCACCAAAAATTCTTGAACTAAAAGGCGATCGCCGGAAAAGAAACCTCAAGAGGAGCCAGATTGCTTTGAATCAAGAGAGTGGTTGCCATAGTATGTTTTCCCGTGAGCCAGATGGTTTCATTGTAGCCTTGCCCCCAGAAGGAAAAATAAAGGCGATCGCCTTTGTAGACAATCGCCCCTGAAGCTTTTATGGATTTAAAATCGCCTAAATTTCGGCCATTGCTCCTTTGGCCATGGCGGCGATCGCCTGATCTGTGGCCTTGGGCAGACGGTAATATTTACCCCCCGCTTTAGCAGCTAGCTCTTTACCGAAGCCAGAGGAAATAAACTTCTTCTCTGTGTCAATAATCAGCAGTTTCATCCCAGAAGCACGGATTTTACCGGCAATATCCAGAAGTTCCTCTTTAATATCAGGTTTTTCTTCCCCTTCCTCTGGTTTTTCGCCGAGGGAACGAGAGAGGGGAATATTGCCCCGACCATCAGTAATCGCGACGATTACTACTTCACCCACATCACCGGACATTTGCGCATTCACACCGATATGCACAGCTTGGGTTAACCCATGGGACAGCGGTGAACCACCACCACAGGGCAACGTTTCCAATCTATTGCGCGCCAAAGTAATCGAACGGGTAGGAGGTAAAAGCACCTCCGCCATTTCGCCCCGGAACGGAATCAACGCAATTTGGTCACGGTTTTCATAGGCTTCTGTCAGCAGACGCATCACCGCCCCTTTCGCTGCCTGCATTCGGTTCAGAGCCATAGATCCAGAGGCATCAACAAGGAAAATCATCAAAGCCCCTGCTTTACGGGCCATCCGTTTAGAGCGCAGATCACTTTGCTCGACGATCACTTTTCGCTCAGGGTGCCGCAGTCGTCGCGCCTTTTGGTAGGGAGCCGCCGCCCGCAGGGTCGCATCCACCGCAATGCGCCGTACTTTCCCCCGCGGTAACATCGGCTTAATGTAACGGCCCCGGTCATCGGAGAAAATTAAGCCCCGTTTCCCGGAGTTACCTTTGTTTTGCATCATCTGGGCAAAGGCGAGAATCCCTGGGTCAAGCACAACCCCCTCTGGGTCAAATACAAATTCCTCGGGAATCGTCGGCTCCTGTTCCGGCTGTTCCTCTTGGTCTTCGTTTTGATCGTCGTCGTCTTGATCCTCTTGATCTTCGTCCTGGGATTGATCCTCCTCGTCCTGTTGATCGTCTTGGGATTGAGGGGGTGGCGGCGGTGGAGGTGGCTGCATATCCTCATCTTCTGGGGTGGGGATTGTCGTGGCCCTGGGCAAAATCACCAGTTCGACCGCTGTGCGGAGATCATCGGCAATCACAACATTACGGCCATCAAGGGCGGCAGCAGCCATGGCAACGCGTACGGCAAACAGTTCGGCTCGGTGACCTTCGACACTACCACGCACTGCTTCGCTCACGAGGTAGGCCACTTGGTCTTTGCTGATTTTGACTTCCTTGAGCCATTCCCGGGCCAGGATAATTTGGGTGCGGAGGGCATCAAGGTCTTCTTCATAGCTTTGGAGAAAATCCTTGGGAGCCGTGGCATATTGCACGACTTGATCCACTGCTGCTACCCGTTCTTCGAGGCTGAGGGGGCGATCGGCGGACAGGGTAATGGCGATGCGATCGCGGAGGTGTTCCCGCAGATTTCCTTCTTCGGGGTTATAGGTGGCAATGAGGAGGGGCCGACAGGGGTGCGAAAAACTAATACCTTCCCGTTCGATTTGGTTGCGTCCTTCGGTTAAGACCGTCAGGAGTTGGTTAGCAATTTGGTCATCAAGGAGGTTGATTTCATCGATGTACAACACACCCCGATGGGCTTGGGCCAATAGACCAGGTTGGAAAACAGGTTCTCCCTGGCGCACGGAAGCTTCGACATCCACAGAACCCAAGAGACGATCTTCGGTAACGCCCAGGGGAATTTGCACAAAAGGCGCGGCAATCACTTCTGTGGGAATGTTTTCGCTGGCCGTTTCACCATAGGTCGCTGCGGTGAGATCGTCCCAATCACTGCGGTTCTGCACATCACAGTTAAAGGGATTGTCCTTAATAACTTCGATGGGGGGCAAAAGAGAATGGATTCCCCGGGCCATCACGGATTTTGCGGTGCCCCGTTTCCCGGCGATCGCCACCCCACCAAGGGCAGGATCAACGGCCCCCAGCAGGAGAGCAGTTTTGATTACATCTTGACCAACCACCGCTGTTAGGGGAAAGGTCGTGCGCGATGTCGTGAGAGTAGGCATCTATCAAAAAAGTTTTTATAAAAATAAAAGTTTGGCAATGTGGAAATGAAAAGATGATTAAAACGTAGGGGTTTACCATGGTAAACCCCCACCCAATGAAAAATTGATTAGAACTTACACATAGTTCACCAAGCGGGCAAAACTCTCTGCCTCTAGGCTCGCACCACCTACCAAGGCTCCATCAATTTCGGGCTGGGCCATAATCTCATCAACGTTATTCGGCTTGACGGAACCACCATATTGAATGGTGACATTTTTATTGGTGAGTTTTTCGCGGATCAGACCAATGACTCGGTTTGCTTCGGTGGCATCACAAGTGTCACCTGTGCCAATGGCCCAAATGGGTTCGTAGGCAACAACCAAGTTATTTTGATCAATATCGACTAAATCTTGCTCTAACTGGGCAAAAATCACCGCTTCCGTTTCGCCAGCATCCCGTTGGGCTTTGCTTTCACCAACACAGAGAATCGGCGTTAGACCGTGGCGTTGGGCCGCTTTAAGGCGTTGATTTACGGTTTCATCGGTTTCACCAAAATATTGCCGTCTTTCGCTATGGCCCACAATGACATAACGGACGCCCATTTCCGTCAGCATTGACCCGGAGATTTCCCCAGTAAAGGCACCTTCGTCAGCCCAGTGGATATTTTGTGCTCCTAGACGTACCCGCGTTCCGTGGAGACTCTTGGACATTAAGCCTAAATCGGTAAAGGGCGTACAGAGTACCACTTCTCGTTCTTCATGGTCATCGGCGATTTTGGGCAGTAATGCTTTGAGAAAGTCTAAAGACTCGGCTTGAGTCTTATACATTTTCCAATTACCCGCAATAATGATCTTTCGCACGGCTTTCCTACTAATGCTTTCCTTACAATGCACAGGGATCCAGTTTACCCCATTGCCGAAGCGGTGCTAATGGGGGGTCGGCTTCTCCGGGAAAGAGAGTAAACCGCGATCGCCATCTAAAATTACCGGAACCCCCACGGGTAAAGCGGCATTAATCCCATCATGGCCAAAGGGCAACTCGGCGACAATCGGAATGTTTAAATCCTGGAGGCGATCGCCAAGCACTTCCATAACGCTAAAACTGTCCGCTGAACCCAACTCATCACATTGGCTAAAACGACCGAGGGCAATGCCTTTGATTTTTTCAAAAGCCCCCAGCAGTCGCCATTGAGTTAACAGGCGATCAATGCGGTAGGGCGCTTCTGTCACGTCTTCGAGGGCCAGAATGACATTCTTAAAATTCGGCTGTAACGGTGTTTTGAGAATGTGGGTCGCCACCGTCAAATTTGCGGGCAATAAAATTCCTTCAGCTTGGCCATTGCCCCAGCCCTTGCCCTGGAGCGCTTCAAGGGGTTTTCCCGTCAAGAAATCAAATAATCTTTGCCTAGACCAATCGGGTTCTGCCGCAAAAGTAGTTAAAACGGGGCCGTGGATACTGGCAATGCCCACCGTGCCTAAACTCCACAATAGACTGGTAATGTCCGAAAAGCCGATCAGCCATTTGGGAGTCACTTGGTCGATTTTCCAGTCCCAATTTTCTAGGAGGCGCATCCCGCCATAACCGCCCCGCGCACAGAGAATGCCTTTGCAATCTGGGTCAAACCAAGCTTCTGCTAAGGCGTCCCGTCGCCCCTGATCGTTGCCCGCTAAATAGCCCCAGCGCGCATCCCAACCCGCCGTCAGTTCTACCTGATATCCTTGCGATCGCCAAATATCTACCCCAGCCCAAAAGGCATCCTGCTCTAGCAAACGACCACTAGGGGCAATCACTTTCAATAAATCCCCCGGTTGTAACCAAGGGGGCAGCATCAATTTATTCATTTAAAATTAACGGGCCAATTGGTGAGATCCAGCTTATTCTTTCTCTTGACTGGCGAGTTTATTTTTGTTTTCCCAGCGCCAGAGAAAAATCATTAAACCCACAACCCCAGCCTGCACCGCCAGATTCGGAATCGCCTGGTCTAAATCTCGCCCAGCGGCAATTTGCAACAGAAAAATCATCCCCCCAATGCCCCCAGACAACCCAAAGCATAGATAAATAAATTGGCGGAGCGAACGGTAAGGATTTTTGGCTTCCGCCCGTAGACGGGCCATTTTTTCGGGGGTGAACTTTTGACTCATGGTTGTATCAATTGCGAGGGATTAACCAGCGTTAACCCCTACGGAACAAAGAAATTAACGAATTAAATTTTGGAAAAAAGCCAGGTTGACGGTGTCGCGCACGATGAGAAAAACCCCAAGGCCAAGTAACAGGACTAAGCCCGTTTGCATAATGTTTTCCTGGAGGCGCATCGGCAGAGGTTTACCGCGAATTCCTTCTACTAGGAGAAAGGCCAGTTGGCCGCCGTCTAAAGCGGGTAAGGGCAAAATATTAATAATCGCCAGGTTAATGCTGATGAGTGAACCAAATTGGAACAGATTACTTAGATCATCTTTTGCTAAATCGGCTCCCACCGCCACGATCGCCACGGGGCCAGCCACCTGTTGGGCTGTTTCTTGGAAATTGAAGATGAGTTGACCAAAGCCTTGCACTGTGAGACTGGCAAGCCGCTGAAACTCCCGGGAGCCTGCCTGGAGGGCCGCAATGGGGTTACCGGCACGGTTGCGCACAATTTCACCATTGGGAGCTAACATCACCCCAATTTTTCCTTGCCCATCACTCCCCGCATCGGGGGTTACATCTACAGTGAGCGTTGCTTCGCCCCGTTGGAGTTGCAGATTAAGGGTTTCGTTGGGAGCCTCCTGAATCAGCACCCGCAATTCCTCAAGGGCGGCTTGGCCACTGAGGAGGGTTTGGCCATTAACAGCTAGGACAATATCTTCGCTTTGAATACCTGCTGCGGCTGCCGGGGAGTCTACTTCGGTTAATACTTGGGGAATGCGTACACCCGGTTGATAGTTAATATCTTGAAAACCCACGGTGCCTGCCTGTACCACGAGGAGGAAGTAGGCAAAAATTAAATTGGCAATGACCCCGGCACTGATCACGATCGCCCGGTCAAAGACGGGACGATTACGCAAGAGGTTCGGGTCTTCTGGGGGAATATCACTGTCTGGGTCGTCATCGGGGAAGCCCACATAGCCACCGAGGGGGAAGGCGCGCACCGCATACTCGGTTTCTTTGCCTTGGTATTTGAGCAGGGTCGGCCCAAAGCCAATGGAAAAGCGGTTGACATGGATATTTTGAAGTCGGGCTGCTGAGAAGTGACCCAACTCATGGATCACGATGAGGAGTGCCAAAACTGCGATCGCCGCCAGTACGGACATAACGTTCTCTTGATGTTGTAGTGATTTTTTATGTTCTAGCTATTGTAGGCGATCGCCATCGGAGTTATGGGAGAAAGACCTGGGTGAGCGGCAGCCTCAAAATTGAGATGTTAGAATCAGCGGCGACAAAACCTTTAAGAAACATTAAGTTTTTTGCCTGCTATTCCCCTCCTTGGTGCTCTCCTATGGCTCAGCAATTTCATCTCCCCATCGGTGCCTGTTTATCCCTAACCCTGGCCTTTGTTTCGACGGGATGCGCCCTCGAACAAAATAGCAATGCCCAACCAGCGGGCCGCCTAGAACAGTCAGACCAACCGCCCCTAGTCGAGGTGGCGATCGCCACTGGGACAGAAACAGCCCCCACCGCCAGCTATACCGGCACCACCATGGCCCTGAAACAAGTGGTAGTCCGCTCCCGGGTCGAAGGACAATTGCTTACCCTCAATGCAGATGTGGGAGATTTTATTCGCCAAGGTCAACTGCTCGCCGCCGTGGAACAGGACTTACCCCGCACCGATGTCAGTGAAGCCCAAGCTGAACTGGCCGCCCGGCAATTTGAAGTGAAAGAAGCAGAATCTGTTCTTGCCGAAGCTAAAGCCCAGGTGGAACGGAACCGGGCCGAACTCAAACAAGCCGAAGCCGATGCCCGCCGTCTCCAACAGTTAGCCGAAGCGGGAGCGATCACCGCCCAACAAGCTGAAGTCGCCCAAACCCAGCAAGCCACTGCCGCCCAGGTACTAAAAGCCAGCCAAGAACAAGTCATTACCCGTCAACAGGCGATCGCCGCCACCAAGCAACGGGTGACGGCCCAACAAGCGATCCTCGCCCAGGCCCAAGAACGCCTTACCTATACCCAAATCACAGCGCCCCAAAGTGGCATTCTCCTCAGTAAGCAAGCCGAAGCTGGCGATACGATTCAAGGGGGGCAAACCCTCGTCGAAATTGGCGATCTGAGCGCCATTAAGGTTGAAATCCAAATCTCTGACCGGGATCTGAGCCAATTTGCCCAAGGTCAACGGGTTAATGTGGCCCTCGATGCCTTCCCTGGGGAAACCTTTCCCGGCGAAGTCACCCGCATTTCTCCTGTGGCCGATGCCGCTGCCCGTTTAATTCCCATTGAAGTGACCATTCCTAATCCCGCAGGAAAAATTGCCACGGGGTTATTGGCGCGGGTCAGCCTTACAGATCCCAACCTCACCACGGCTGTCATGATTCCCGCATCCGCCCTCACCACGGGGAATAATGGCAACCAGACGACGGTATTTGTGCCCGTTACCCAGGGGGACACAACAACTGTGCAAGCGCGTCCGGTGCAGGTCGGCCCCGAAGATAATGGCATGGTCGCCATCTTGAGTGGCCTCAGTGCCGGGGAACGATATGTTGTCCAAGGCGATCGCCCCCTGGAAACTGGACAAACAGTCCGCTTAAGTTTGCTGTCCGAATAACCATAAAGCATCAATTATTTTTGATTTAATGTCCCTCACCCAAGACCTATCCCTAATTTTGCAGGGCTTCAAAGCCTTAGGAGATCCCATTCGTTTGGAGATTCTGGAACGGTTGCGCGCCCAAGAATTATGTGTGTGTGAATTGTGTGATGTCTTGGATTTAAAGCAGTCCAAACTTTCTTTTCACTTGAAAATCCTTAAAGAGAGTGAGTTGGTACTGACCCGACAAGAAGGCCGCTGGATTTACTATCGGCTGAATTTGGCCCAATTTATCGCCCTAGAATCTTATTTGGCGGAATATCGCCGCTTTGGAGAAATCTTACCTGCTCGCCCCTGTGCAGACTAAAACCCCAACCCAGAATATAAATCAATTTTTTTTGATATATTGAGTCCTGTAAGCCTCAGCAGGATTTTTTTAGTCATGGTTAAAACCAAGGCGGTGCAGGCAGGGGGACAGCTCAATATATTTGAGAAATACCTGACCCTCTGGGTGGCCCTTTGTATCGTTGCGGGGATTTTGCTCGGTCGTCTCTTTCCGGCGATCGCCCAAAGCCTCGATGCCCTCAGTCTCTACAATGTGTCGTTGCCGATTGCGGTGTGTCTGTTTTTTATGATGTACCCGATCATGGTGAAAATTGATTTTTCCCAAGCCGTCAAAGCAGCCCAAACCCCAAAACCAGTGACCCTCACGTTGGTGATCAATTGGTTGATTAAACCCTTTACGATGGTCTTTTTTGCCCAGTTTTTTCTGGGGTATTTATTTCGGCCTTTGCTCAGTGCCACGGAGATCATTCGGGGGACAGAAATTGCCCTGGCGGATTCCTATATCGCGGGCTGTATTCTGTTGGGAATTGCCCCCTGTACGGCGATGGTGCTGATGTGGGGCTATCTCTCCTACAGCAACCAGGGCCACACCTTGGTGATGGTGGCAGTAAATTCTTTGATGATGCTGTTTGTCTATGCGCCCTTGGGAAAATGGCTCCTGGCGACGAATAATCTGACGGTGCCCTGGCAAACCATTGTGTACTCGGTTTTGATTTATGTGGGTTTACCGTTAGCGGCGGGCATCTTGAGTCGGCAATGGCTGCTGCGTCGCTATGGTCGGGCCTGGTTTGAAACCCAGTTTTTGCAGTTTCTCACCCCGGTGGCGGTGCTGGCATTACTAACAACTTTAGTGCTGCTCTTTGCCCTCAAGGGGGAATTGATCATCAATCAACCCCTCCATATTCTGCTGATTGCCATCCCGCTGTTGATCCAAACCAATGTCATTTTTGCGATCGCCTATGTTGCGGCCCAGAAGTTGGGATTTACCTATGAAGATGCAGCTCCAGCAGCCTTGATTGGGGCGAGTAATCATTTTGAGGTGGCGATCGCCACGGCGGTGGTGCTGTTTGGGTTAAATTCTGGGGCTGCCCTCGCCACGGTGGTGGGAGTTTTGATCGAAGTGCCGGTGATGTTGATGTTGGTGAAGGTGTGCCAGAAAACCGCCTTTTGGTTTCCCCGGGAGCCGGAAAAAGCGACGCTCCCCGATCCCCGTTGTCTTAATTCGTGCAATTTTTAGGGAAGCAAAACCTGCCATGAAAAAAATTATGTTCGTCTGTCGGCGCAATTCCTGTCGCTCCCAAATGGCGGAGGGTTGGGCGAAACATCTCGGTGCAGACAAGGTGATCGTCCACAGTTCCGGTCTCGAAGCTTCGCGGGTTCATCCAGGGGCGATCGCCACCATGGCTGAAGTGGGTCTTGATCTGACGCCGCAAACCTCTAATGCTTTAGCCGAATTTAACCCAGAAGATTACGATGCGGTGATTTCCCTCTGTGGTTGCGGGGTCAATCTGCCCGCCGCCTGGGTGACACGGCCCCTCTTTGAAGATTGGCAAATTCAAGATCCCGATGGACAGCCTCCCGAAATTTTTCGAAATGTCAGAGATGAAATACAAGGACAAGTCAACCAGTTGCTAAAAAAGTTAACATCTTAGGGTGATTTGCAGGAGGTAGCGATTTTTTGGCTAAATTGACAAATTTTGAACCAAAGATTGCTCCCTAATGTCTAAAAAGTAGCTTCTTCTTGTCCAATTTCCCGGTGCATCCGTCATGAGCGCAAAATCGAATCTAAGCTTGACGACCCTCGCCATCCGGCGTCATATCGGCACCCTGATGTTGGCGATCGCCGTCGTGGTGATGGGATTTTATGCCATCTTCAGGATGCCCGTGGATTTACTCCCTTCCATTACCTATCCGCGCATTGGTGTACGGGCTGATGCCCCTGGGGTTGTCCCCGCAGTAGCCGTTAACGAAATTACTAGACCCCTCGAAGAAGCCCTCGCCGCCACGGAAGGGGTGACTCAAATTTTTTCCCAGACCAGGGAAGGCCGGATCAGTATCGATCTCTTTTTTCAGCCTGGCGCCGATGTCGATCAAGCCCTGAACGACACAACAGCAACCCTCAACCGGGCGCGCAATTCCCTCCCCGACAACATCAGTCAGCCTAGGGTATTTAAGTTTGATCCGTCCCAGTTGCCTGTCTACGAGATGGCCTTAACCTCCAGTACCCTGGCGCCAGTGGATCTACGAATTTTCGCTGATAATGACCTGGCGCGAGAATTAATCCGGGTGCCGGGGGTCGCCAATGTGGATATTTCCGGTGGGGTTGAAGAAGAAATCCAAGTTAACCTCGATTTAGAACGCCTCCAAGCCCTGGGTTTAGATGTCCCCACGGTACTCAACGCCCTGGGGGAACGGAACCAAGATGCTTCTGGTGGTTTGTTGCGGGGTGGTGATCAAGAATCCCTCACCCGCCTGTTGGGACAATTTAATGACGTAACGGAAATTCGTAACTTACCGATCCGCCTGGGCACCCCAGAAAATCCCCAGACGATCACCCTCCAGGATGTGGCCCAGATTACGGATGGCACGGTGGAGGAACGGTTAGTCGTTACCCTCAATGGCCAACCAGCGGTGAAGGTGAGCGTCCAGAAACAACCCGATGCCAACACGGTGCAAGTGGTGGATGGGGTGAAAGCAAAGTTAGCAGAACTGCAACAATCCGGCCTGATCCCTGCGGATATGGATCGTACAGCAACCTTAGACGAGTCGGTGTTTATCCGCAGTTCAATTCAGAATGTGGCGGTGTCAGGATTGACCGGGGCAACCCTCGCGGCGATCGCCGTTTTATTGTTTCTAGGCTCAGTACGCCAAACCCTCATTATTGTTTTGTCTATTCCCCTGGCGACGTTGACGGCACTGATCTTGATGTTTACCTTTAATCTTTCCCTCAACGTGTTTAGTTTGGGGGGCCTAGCCCTGGGGGTCGGGGTCGTGGTGGATAACGCCATTGTGATGCTCGAAAATATTACCGCTGGGGCCGAAAAAGTGAAATCCGAGCAGGGTTCACGGCGGAAACTGCAACGCACCGTCGAAGCCAGTAGTCAGGAGTTGGAATCGGCCCTATTTGCCTCGACGACGACAAACCTGGTTTCCGTGTTGCCCTTTCTGTTGGTGGGGGGCTTTTTAGCACTGATTTTTAGCGAACTGATTTTGACTATCAGTTTCTCGGTGGCTGCTTCTCTGATTATTGCTCTGACGGTGGTACCTGCCCTTTCTTCACGACTACTCGCGGTACGTTGGTCTAGTAACCTCCAGCGGGCGCTGCCGATTCAGTGGTTTGGTGCTTTTATCAATCGTTTAACGACCCTCTATAGTCGCGTTTTGGGCCTGATTCTGCGGCGAAAATTATTGGTGATTGCCGGGGCGATCGCCATTTTTGGGGGCAGCAGTTTGTGGATGGTGGGCCAATTGCCCCAGGAAATTTTACCCCGGATCAATACAGGCCAAGCGGAATTACGGGCGACCTTCCCCCCAGGCACCACGGTCGAAGAAAACCGCACAGTGATGCAAGCTGTAGAAGAGTTGCTGCTTGCGCAACCAGAGACAGAATATGTTTTTACCACTTCGGGGGGGGCTTTATTCGGCACTTCAACGGTCAGTAACGCGCTGCGGGGGTCGAGTAGTGTCACCCTCAAGCCTGGCAGCAATGTCCAAGCCTACACCGACCGGATCAATCAGCTCGTGGCCGAACAAATTCCGGCGATTGGCACCTCAATTCGGATGCGACCGGGCAGTGTGCGGGGCTTGATTTTAAGTAATTCTCCGTCCCGGGCCGATGTGGATGTGATGCTCCAAGGTGCGAATACAGACATCCTTGAGCAGGCGGGCGCAGAGGTTTTAGCGGCCCTGGAGTCCCAGGCAACTCTCGCTAGCTATGAACCCGATGCGGCTCCCCCCCAACCGGAAGTGCAAATCCGCCCTGATTGGCAACGGGCCGCCGCCCTAGGACTTTCTGCTGAAGCGATTGGCAGCACGATTCAAACGGCCCTCGATGGCTCTGTGCCCACCCAACTGCAACGGGGCGATCGCCTGGTGGATATCCGTGTCCAACTCGAACCCCAGACCATTCAACGGGCCGCCCAATTACGGAGTATTCCTTTATTTACCAGCACCCGACAACCGGTACAACTGGGGGATCTCGCCACCATTACCTCCGGTGATGCCCCAGGGGAAATCCAACGCATTAACCAGCGACAGGTGTTGATCCTCGAAGGAAATCTCGTCGAAGGGGCCAGCCTGAGTGACGCCCTCAGCGAAGTAAATCAAATCATTGCCGGTCTTGAGTTGCCCGCAGGGGTAAGTCTCTTGCCTAGTTCGGCAGCAGAAACTAATCGTCAAATTCAACTGGCCCTCCAACTCCTTGGGGGGATGGCGGCTTTCCTCGTATTTGTGGTGATGGCAGTGCAATACAACTCCCTCATCGATCCGTTGGTAATCATGCTGACGGTGCCCCTAGCTTTGGCAGGCGGCATTTTGGGTCTATTTGTTACCCAAACGGCAATTGGGGCGACGGTGATTGTTGGGGCGGTGCTCTTGGTGGGGATTGTCGTTAACAACGCGATCATCATGGTGGAATTGGCCAACCAAATTCGAGAACGCGATCGCCTTAGTTACCGGGCGGCGATTTTAGAAGCTGCTCCCCTGCGTCTCCGGCCGATTCTTATGACAACAATTACGACGGTCTTGGGCTTATTTCCCCTGGCCCTGGGCATTGGCGAAGGCTCAGAATTTCTTCAGCCTTTGGGGATTGTGGTCTTCTCCGGCCTTTCTTTGGCAACGGTGTTGACCCTCTTTATTATTCCCTGTTTTTATACCCTGCTCCATGAACTGGGTACCCCCCGCACCAAGCGTCCCCGCCCGGTGGTTGTAGAAGAAGAGCTGCCGACTAAAGTCCTACGTTAGGGCCGAAAAAGTGCTGAGAAAAATCCCTCTACAATGGGGAAATGATCTTCGTTATGAGAAAAAATTGCCATGGGCGATCGCCTCCTGTTTCACCTTGCAATTCCGATTACTGACCCAGTTGTCGCCAAAAAATTCTATGCCGATGCCCTCGGTTGCACGGTGGGACGAGAAAATAGCGGGGCGGTGATTTTTAACTTCTTTGGTCATCAACTGGTGGCCCATGTCACCAAGGAACCCCTCCGCCCCCAAAAGAGCGTTTATCCGCGCCATTTTGGTCTAAATTTTCTCGATGAACAGGATTGGCAACAGGTCTTAAATCGGGCAGAAAACTATCAACTCCCCTTCCGCGATCGCCCCCGCCTCCGGTTTCCAGGAAAATTAACGGAACATCGTACTTTTTTCCTCGAAGATCCGTTTTTTAATCTATTGGAATTTAAATGGTATCGCCATCCAGAGGCAATTTTTGGCGGTCGAGAAATCACCGAAATTGGCGATCGCTCCGAAACTCACTAGGTTTTGCTTTGAGATTATGCGGCTTCAGTAAGTTGCATTACTGTTATTGATGCCGTTGGTCGTCAAAAAAATAAAGGGGCAAAAATCGCCCAATTTGAGCGCTTTATTTGGTGACAACATAAAAGCTTGCGGGATGCGCAGCTAACGCTTAGCAACGGCCAATGACATTCAATTACAGAAAAATTACAGGCATTCCAATAATTTGTTCCAGTTCTTCTGGTTAGATCAATTGGTTTTTGCTGGAGGATTTAGTGACAAGTAGTAGTTTAAAGTTTTTTGACTTAAACTAAGTCATTAGCTCCTAGGCCGCGCAATTTTTCCCGTTGCCAAGCTCGCTAGTGGGCAATTTTTAAACTATTTTCAGCTGGACCCTTAGAAGCTAATGTTCGCTTTTCGAGATTTTCTTACTTTCAGTACCGGTGGCCTTGTGGTTCTCTCTGGTGGTGGGGTGGCGATCGCCCAAACAACCCCGCCGCAAATCGCTACTCCAGAACCTTTCATCGGCCAGACCCCCCAGGCGCCATTGCCACCATTGGCCGCTCCTAGCGTTGAATCCCTCGATACAGCAGCCTTTTTACCGAGTCTCGGTGGTCTCAGCCAACCCACAACCCTGGCCGCTTTACCTCTACCTTCCCCAGAGCTCAATTTATCCCCGACTGCCCACCTCGGCACAATTCAAGCTCCCTCGCCGCTCCTTGCCCAGGTAGATACAACGGCGACCCCCTCCCCAACAACCGCCATTGATGTGACCCTGCCCACCGCAGAGACAAACCAGACGATTCCCCTTGTGCAACCCTTACCGCCGGATCGGGTGATTAATGAAGATCTAAATCAGCTCCTAGAGCCCATCGATAATCCGGCAGTGACAGTCCCCCAGGAGGCCACGGCGGTGACGACTGACAATGTTGTTGACCTCACCCTAGAAGAAACGATTCGTCTGGCCCTAGAGCGCAATGAAACGCTCCAGGAAGCCCGTCTGAACTACGACCGATCAGAGGAACTGGTGCGAGAGGCGATCGCCGCCGAATACCCAAATCTCAGCAACCAGGTTGACATTACCCGCACCGATAGCGCCAACGGAGAACTCCAGGCCCGACGGCTGGGGGGAGACAACAATGCCACCACAGCGATCAATGGTCGTCTCGAAGTCAGCTATGACATCTATACCGGGGGGCGTCGCTCTGCCCAAATTGAAGCAGCCCAGACCCAATTGCAAATTGCTGAACTAGACATCGAGCGCCTCACCGAAGAAACTCGTCTAGCCGCTGCGGTGAACTATTACAATCTCCAGAGTGCCGACGCCCAGGTGGTTATCGAGCAAAGTTCGGTGTTTGATGCCACCCAGAGTTTACGGGATGCCACCCTACTAGAACAGGCAGGCTTGGGCACAAAATTTGATGTGTTGCGGGCCGAGGTCGAACTCGCTAGTGCCCAACAGCGGCTCACCAGGGCTGAAGCCACCCAAAGAACCGCCCGGCGTCAACTGGCTCAACTGCTGAGTTTGGAACCGACCATCGATCCCCGCACCGCCGATGAGATTAACCTCGCTGGAAGATGGGAAATTTCTTTAGAAGAAACCATTGTCCTGGCATTGCAAAACCGCCAAGAATTGCGCCAGCAGCTCCTCCAGCGGGAAGTTGATGGTTACCAGGAACGGATTGCATTGGCTGCCGTTCGACCTTTAGTCAGCGTTTTTGCGAATTATGATGTCTTGGAAGTGTTTGATGATAGCCTTGGCCCCGCCGATGGGTTAACGGTTGGGGCCCGGATGCGTTGGAATTTCTTTGATGGGGGTGCAGCGGCCGCCCGGGCAAATCAAGAGCAAGTTGATCAGGCGATCGCCGAAAATCGTTTTGCTAACCAAAGAAACCAAATTCGCCTGGCGGTGGAAACGGCCTACTATGACTTTGAAGCCAGCGAACAAAACATCACGACGGCAGCCGCCGCAGTCACTTTAGCAGAAGAAAGTTTACGCCTGGCTCGTCTGCGCTTTAATGCAGGGGTCGGCACCCAAACCGATGTAATCTCTGCCCAAACGGGTCTGAATACGGCCCGGGGGAACTATCTTCAGGCAGTCACCGATTACAATCGTGCCTTTGCCCAACTGAAACGGGAAGTCGGTTTAGGGGATGCGGTGATTGCCCCGGCGGCTCCCTAGGGATTATTGAGCGATCGCCTTGGTTTGCAGCCAGGTTTCAACTGCCGTGGCGATCGCCCCGGCGAGTTCTTCCTGGGCCTGGGGATCGGTAATCCACTCAAACTCCGTGGGATTAATCATAAAACCCAACTCCATCAAAACCGCCGGAGCTTCCTGGGGCCGGGTTAGGGCTAGGTTATTCCAAAAGACACCATAACTGGGACGGCCTAACTGCGTCGTTAAGTCGTCGTGGAGAAACTGCGCCAGGTCATGGGCCTGGGGATGGTACCAAAACATCCCGATTCCCGCCGTATTTTCCGCGTCCCCCGCATCGGGCAGAGCGTTGTAATGGACAGACAGGGCCAAAGTGGGCTGGAGGTCGCGAATCGCGGCCTGGCGATCGCCTAGGGATAAATCTTGATCCGTGGTACGGCTGAGGATCACTTCCGCGCCCTTGGCTTCCAGTTGTTTTTGAATTTTTTGGGAAATGAGCAAATTAATTGCTTTTTCAGGGTAGCCCGTTGGCCCCAAGGCACCGGATTCAGCCCCCCCATGGCCAGGATCGAGCCAAATGGTCGCGCCCCGGAGCGAATTCCCCTGGAGTTGTGGCGGGTGGCGGAGGGACAAAATTAAATTGCTGCCTTCATAACGCAGTGAATGGCCCCATTGTTGGTCTGTTTTGAGGCGGAAATCATAGCGGATCGTTTCTGGATCAAGCTGTGCCCAGTCGAGGCGGCGGATAATTGGACTGTCATCTAGATAAATGGTGTCAGTTTGGGCGATCGCCTGGTGGAGGGTCAGGCTAAAGGTGTCGTCATTTTGACTGACGGTAACTGGTACGGGTCTTTGGAGGGGAAAAATAACGTTTGTTTCCGTGGCGGTGGTTTGCGATCGCAGGCTGCGAATCAATGTCGTCGGCGTCACTGCACCCTGGATCGGTGTGGTCTCCGAAGCGCGAATCCAAGCGCCATAGTCTAAACGCAACCAATCCCCTTCTTTGCCAGTAACCAGGGCCTGGGTTCCCTGGGGCAAGGGCGTGAGGCGGGAAAAATTGGTACTGGGGCCTGTGCGGGCCACCCCTGCTAAACTGGTGACGGCGATCGCCTCAGTATTTTGGGTGTCTAAAATTTCGATGCGACCGGG
Source organism: Picosynechococcus sp. PCC 7002 (assembly GCF_963860125.1). NCBI lineage: Bacteria > Bacillati > Cyanobacteriota > Cyanophyceae > Chroococcales > Geminocystaceae > Picosynechococcus > Picosynechococcus sp. PCC 7002. The sequence continues at coordinate 611,081 of NZ_CAWLFA010000001.1, read as the reverse complement.
GCTGGTGGCGGTGCTGGTTTGCCCCTGGACATTCATCTGGTAACGGGCTTGGCCGAGGTTCCCGCCTTGGGTAAAGCGCTGACAGCCCCCGTAGGTTCCCGTAAAAACTTCGGCAGGAGCTTCATTCTCTAGGGTTAAGACGGCGGCATTGCTGGGGAGCGTCACCGTGGTCTGGGGTTGTAGGGAAAAAGATTTTCCGCCGAGGGCAACCCTAACTTGGGCTTGGGCTGGCCCCTGGACTTGGAAACAAATTGTCTCGTCGGCTTGCCGGGCAATATCCACCGCCGGGAAAGGGGCTTCGAGTTGGTTGGGCGGCATTGTATTGTTCGCCAAACGCTCAACGGTGAGGGTTTTTGTTTCCGTCTGTCCCGAAGGCTGACGATAGGTCAGGGTGATTTGGTTTTGACCCACCGCCAAGGGCAAACTGGGAGCAAAATGGCCAAAGTCACTCCGGGTAATCGGTTGACCATTGATCGCCACGGTGCCCGCCGCTGGGGCTGAGCCAATCAAGAAAATCTGGGCGGCGCTGGTTTGGTGATTGTTTGGGGGGTAGACCAATTGGAGGCGATCGCTTTGGCGGGGAAACTGGGCGATCGCCGGAAAGGTCAGGGCCACGGCAATACCAGAACTGAGGGCGATCGCTTTAAACATAAATCTTGTCCTTAACTTTTTAAGCTTACAAAGGCCATCTCCATCGAGACAGCGTTCTTTGAGGCGTTGAAACCTAGAGGGTACTATCCCCCTGAACCACCTGTTTAATGGTCGTAAAACTTTCGAGGCCAATTAAACCCCGGCGATTTCCCTTTTGGTTCGAGACCCCAAGAAATACCGAATCGCTCCCCAAGGGATGACGCGAAAAACAAGGGGAGGCATTGATATAGATCAAGGCACTATCGAGTCCCATGGAAAATTGCCGACTTTCATGGTAGGACTCCGTGACAATACAATCAGCATGGCCACCGGAGTTGCAATTAATTTCAGTGATGGCTGCGGCCAGATCCGGCACCCGTTTAAACGCCACAATTTTTTCCAAATAAGCCTGCTGCCATTCTTCTTCGGTACCGATGGGGGCGAGGTGTTCAGGAAATTCTTCGACGAGGGACGCATCTCCCCGTAGCTCAAAGTCTTGTTCTTGGAGGGATTTAAACAGACTAATTAAATGGGATGTTTTTTGCTCAGGACACACCAGGACTTTTTCGATGGCATTGACGGCATCGGGTTCGTAATTATGGCTGTCTTGGATCACCCAACTGGCCAATTCCAGATCACCGCTGGGGGCGAGGTAGAGGTAGCAATTGCCTACGGTGGTTCTCAGGACAGGGGTGGTGGCATGTTGCACCACCTGTTGAATCATGTTGGGACGGCCATAGGGAATGATCAGGTTCAAGTAGCGATCCTGGGCCACTAGCTGTTGTACGGTACAACCTTCCTCAGAAGAGAGAGATTCTAAACAGCCTGCGGGTAAACCCTGGTCAGCAAGGGCCGTTTGCATAATCTCAGCGATCAGATGATTGGTATGGCTGGCATCACCGCAACCGCGAATCACGAGGCTATTGGCTGTCTTTAAACAAAGTCCAGCGGCGATCGCCCCTAATTCGGGCAAGGCTTCATGGATCAGACAAATCACCCCCAGGGGCATCCGTTGGGAATAGGTCTGGTAACCGCTAATTTGATAGGTCGCATTTTTCACCCGTTGCAGCGGATCGGGTAGTTTTGGCAGTTGACGCAGCAGACGCACTGTTTTTTGCAGCCGTTCGGGGGTCAACTTTAACCAATCCAGAATCAGCTTCGGCACGGCCATTTCGCGGCTGGCCTCTAAATCCTTGGTATTCGCTTCGAGGATGACGGAAATATTGGCCTCTAGGGCGGTGGCGATCGCCTCAATACCCAGATGACGTTCACTACCTTTGAGTAACTCTAGTTCTAGGGAAGCCTGATGGGCCCGCTGCAAGGCTGCCGTAATCGGATCACTGCTCTCTAACGGGGGAGTAGATGCCATTTGATTACCCATGAAGTCCCAATGTACTCGCGAAAGTTTGCGTAAAGCCTCACCAGATCATACTGATTGCCCTAGGGGATCGCAAGAACCTGCCAGCTAGCAAGGTTGCTTTCTCCCAACTTTTTTGTCAAAAAGGCCAGTTGCTCTTATTAAAATATGTTTTCTGTATCAAATTTTACAGAAAATAAAATATAATGAGGTAGAGAACAAAGCATAAAACACAAATCCCCCGTGTTTCGCGGTCGGTCAGGAGCAAAACCATGAGAACCCAACAACAAGCCCGTGCATTAATGATGCGCCATCACCACGCCATTAAAAATCGTCAAATGTCCCTCCTGAACCGTTCTGCCACAGAAATCGGCATGGCACCAGAAGGAGACTATCAAGGCACGATCCAAGGTAAACTCCCTCGTCAAGTGCGTGCGGACTATGGCCCTAGTCATGCCACCATGAGCTAACGAAATTTACTGGGAAAATTCTGTTTTCTAAAAAATGATCGATGGTCACCGCCGTTTCAGGATGGTGGCTTTTTTCGTCGGTATTACAAACGCTGGCTCCATTGGTCTTGGGACAAAAAGGGGCGATCGCCACTGATGGTCGCCACGGGTTCGGTGAGGGTAAAATCTCCGGCTTGAATCCATTGTTTGAGGGTTTCTGCCACTTGATCCGCGAGATATAGACTTGTGACCGGAGCAACTTTTACGGTTTTTCCCTCAATGGTTAATTTCCCGGTTTTGAGCTGGCCATAGCTCACCAAACCAAAGGTGGGCCGCACCCGGCGCGGAATCGAAAAATCCATCACCGGGGCGACAATTTCTTTATCTTGGACAGCACAGTGGGCGATGACTTCCTCATGGAGAACTGGCAGGGGCACCCCCACACCCAACATTAAAGAAGGGCCGTACTTGGTGAAATAACAACCCCGTACCCACTTGGGGTCCATTTGTTTTGCGTCGCCGATCAAGGCCAAAGTGGAGGCTGGCCCCAGGGGTGTGCGATTGCCCAGACGTTTCTGGAGGGGAAAATGCTGGGTGCCTTCCCAGGCCACGTAACCAATACCGCCCCCCAAGAAAATTTTGCTGCCGACCCCGATCAACTCTAAATCTGGGTCATTTAACAAAGGAGAAATTGCTCCAGCACAGGCATAGACGGCATTTCCCAAATGGGGCTGGAGGGGGCCGAGGTAAGTATAGAGGGGGCGATCGCCACCGTTAACGCCCACAATAAAATTTTGATAAAGATTGCGGGGATTGAACAGATAAAACTGATTAATTTGATCTTTCGTGAGGGTATTGTCCCAGGTAGCGCGCGGATAACAATCGGTCACATGGCCTAGGGCATGGAGATGGACGGTTTTACCTGCGATCAGATCTTCAATGACATGGCCGCCGCCTTTCTGGGAGAGGGGGCGATCGCCAATTTCCGCCGCTTCATTTTCCAGGGGGTCTTCCATCATGGTCGCCCCTAGGTAAATATCCACCGCCCCCAGGCCAGGATAAGCGGGCACCCCATTAAGCCAACATTTGCGAATTTTAATGGGGGGATCCGTATGGCCCAGGTTGAGCATTGCCCCCGAAGATTCCATCGGCTCAAAGGTACCTGTGGTCACCACATCAACGGTTTCAGCAATTTTTTTGATGCCCCATTCCGCCACCCGTGCTTTTACTTCAGACACCGTCCAGACAACGGCCTGGTGGGCGAGAATCTTTTCGTTGATGCTGGCGATCGTTCTCATGGTTGAACAGAGGGAAGCGTACCCTTTCATCCTAGGAGAAAATTACCCTTGGTTACGCCGCCGCCGGCACCGCTCCGAACAATATTTCACGTCATCCCAGCATTTTTCCCATTTTTTGCGCCAGGTAAACGGCAGTCCGCAAACGGTGCAAGTTTTTGTCGGGAGATCGGCTTTTTTACGCTGTCGTGCCATGGTCAATCATTGCAACTGGATGTCGCCTTGTTTCAGGTTGCTTTTTTACTTCAGGGTGCGGCCTAATACATCCGGCCCAAAACGTAGTCAATGAGATCCGTGAGGGCATCTTTGGAGGGAGACGGATCTAGGCACTCTAAACTGTGGCGAGCCAATTGACCGTGATGGGCCGCAAGTTCTTTAGCGCGACTGATCCCATTACTGTTGCGCACAATTTCGAGGGCTTTTTCGGGGTCGCCGTTTTCGGCAAATTCCCGCTCGATCAGTTGGGTCAGGTTGGGATGCTCTTCCATGGCAAACAGGGCTGGGGCGGTAATGTGGCCGCCGATCAGATCGGATCCGGCGGGTTTCCCCAGAACATCAGTAGAGCCGGTGAAGTCGAGAATGTCATCGACAATTTGGAAGGCCAAGCCTAAATTGCGGCCATAGTCGTAGAGGCGATCGCCAATTTCTGGGTCAACCTCACTGAGAACAGCCGCCGCTTTGGCACTATTGCCAATCAATGACGCTGTTTTGTAATAGGATTTTTCGATGTAAATTTCGAGGTTCATTCCGGTGTCGAAGCGGTTCAGCCCCTGTTGAATTTCCCCTTCGGCGAAGTCTTTGATCACCTCAGAGAGCAATTTCACCACGGTGAGATTATCTAAATTCGCGAGATACCACGAGGACTGGGCAAAGAGAAAGTCTCCGGCCAAAACCGCGATGCGATTGTCAAAGAGACTGTTCACGGTGGGCACACTCCGGCGCAGGGCCGCTTCATCAACCACATCGTCGTGGACAAGGCTCGCCGTGTGAATCATTTCGGTGATTTCTGCCAGGCGACGGTGCCGCTGGGTCAAGGGGCGATCGCCTAGGGTTGCCCGGGAGGCCAAAAGCACAATGGCGGGTCGAACTCGTTTCCCCCCCGCAGAAAACAGATGCTCTGCCGCGGCCCCCAAAATCGGATGTCGGGCGCTAATTAGCCGCGTCAGATTTTCACTGAGCTCCTTGAGGTCGGCTTCGACGGGAGAAAAAAGGGTAGTCGCTGAAATCATTATTAAGCCGAGGGAAACGAAATTTACGAAAATTTACATATTCTATATTGTATGGCAATGGATTCGTTTCAGCAGAAAACGGCTCTTTTTTGCGGGTCTACCCTGGCCCGATCGCTCGTAGGGACACCTGTTTCAGGCAGGCGATCGCCCTTTAGCCATTGGTGATCGAAAGGGGCGATGCATTCATAATTAGGTTTTTTAAGTCTACTTGTTCCACTAGGGGCTGATGTCCAAGCCATCCCTTCGCCGATTGGGCAAACTGGTCTGGGCAACCGCTCACCGCAAAGCGGGTTGGTAATGGTGACTGGGGATTTTTCCAACCCATCAATTCCAATTCCTGTTCCGTGGCACTGACCACATATTCCGCCGGATCGACACAAATCACATGGCTCGGCAAAATTGATTGAATTACCCCAGACAAGTGGCGATAGTGGGTACACCCATAAACCAGGGTATCAATGCCCTGTTCGAGGAGTGGTTGCAGACGTTTTTGGACAATGCGTTTCGTGTGGGGATCATTAATGCGATTGGCCTCAATGAGGGGGACGAATTCTGGACAGGGCATTTGCCACACCGCCGCCTCTGGGTTCGCTTCCAGAATTGCGTTTTCGTAAGCGCCGCTATTCACTGTGGCCTGGGTAGCGATCACCCCGATGCGTTTCCCTTGACTGACTGCCCCCCTTGCTCCGGGAAGAATCAGTCCTAAAACGGGGGTTTTAAATTCTGAGCGGATCACATCCAAGGCGATCGCCGAACTGGTATTACAGGCCATTACCACCATCTTCACCCCTTGGGCTTCCATCCAAGTCAGAATTTCGCGCACATATTGAATCAACTCTTCAGGTGAACGATCACCATAGGGTAATCGGGCCGTATCGGCAAAATAAATAATCGACTCTTGGGGGAGTTGTCGGTAAAGGGCTCGAAGGACGGTGATGCCCCCCAAGCCACTGTCAAAAATGCCAATGGGGTGTTGCTGTTGGTTGCCCATAGATTCTCGTTCACACCAAATAAATTAAACAAAGATTAGCGCAGTTTTAAGGTATTTGCGCTTATTTCTGTGGCGAATTACTGATTTTCTGGCAACCCCCTGGGCTAGCGCACATTGTTTTGGATATATTCCAGGATGCCAGCGGCGATCGCCTGGGCCATTTGGCTCCGAAATGCAGGATCATTCAAGCGGGGAGCATCTTCCCGACCCGTGACAAAACCTGTTTCCACGAGCACTGAAGGCATGGATGTATTACGCAATACATAAAAGCGCGCCGTTCTCACCCCCCGGTCTCGCATTTGAATCCGCCGCATAATATTGCGATGAATAGACTCGGCTAAAGTCTTCCCGGTCTGGTGATAATACACCTCTAGACCGTTCACATCAGGGCGACTCATGCTGATGGCGTTGGCATGGATACTTACGAATAAATCGGCGTTGGCATTGTTAGCCAGTTGAGTACGTCCTTCTAGGCTGACGAAATAATCCGTATCCCGGGTCATTCGGGCAGTGATGCCACTTTGTTGCAGAATTCGGGCTACTTCCTGGGAGATGGGGAGAATCACGTTTTTTTCCTGTAGGCCACCAATCCCCACAGCACCGGGATCACGACCACCATGGCCGGGGTCGATCATGACCATAATATTGCTCCGGGGCGGGCGAAAATTTGGCAGTACCGCTTGGGTTGTGGGGGGCGGTGCCGTTGGGGCCGGCGGCACAAACAGGGGGCTTGCCGTTTGGGGACGATTGAGGTCTAGGGCAAGAAACTGGGCATTGGGTTGACTGAGACTTCCAATTTGTACCCCCTCGGCGGGTTCAATCTGGACGAGCACCGTATTGGCCGTTTCCTGGCGGATGGCAATGCGGGAAATGGGACTATCTCCCCCCCACTGGGGGCCACGCACAGGTTGGGCAAGGCGGGCGTTGTTAATGCGAATTTGGTAGAAGCCGGCGTTACGATTCCAACCACCATCGGCCTGGAGGCGATCGCTGCCACGGATGACTAACTGGGTACTGTTGCGGGCAAGTTCTAGGGCTTCAACGATGGTTTGTTGGGGTTGAGCTGTGGCGACTGATTGTTGGGTGGGGACGGTGATCGCCCCGGTTTCTCTTCCCCCTAGGCTACTGGTGCCCCCATCCGGAAGCAGTACCAAACCGCCATCACCGTAGGTGGTATACAGCGCGCGCCACCGAGGGCTACCGGGTTCTAAATTTAAGGTAATGCGGGCTTCGGTACGGCTGGGTTGCTCAAATTTGATTTGGCGGACTTTGTAGCGGTTAACATCTAGGGTCTGATTTTCTAAGCTCCGGGGCAATTGCAAATCCCGCAGGGTAAAGGTAAGGCGATCGCCATCTTGGTCGGTGGTGATGCGACTACCGGGCCGGGGATCCAGGTTGACGAGGAATCCCTGTTGGGTCACCCGCACCAAGTTATTAAAAAAAGCTTCTTCTGGAGCGGCGTTACTGGGATTTCCAGGATTGGTAGAATTGTTAAAAATTTCTGGGGTACTGGGAGCTACTGGGGCCACGGGAATGAGTTCAGGTTCTGGTAAATTCACAACCCAATCCGTCGGCGATCGCCCTTCAAAACGAATTGCCTCAGGATCTAAGGTATAGCCAGGGGCTAATTCCACCACCAACCGTGTGACATCTGGCGCAAACTGACCTAGCCGTACGCTCGTAATTTTGCCGCCATAGCTGCGATTGACCGTAGAGCTTCCCAGGACAGTGCCCGGTAAATCAATCACCAAACGGCTGGGATCTGGGATCAGTTGCGCTTCGGGCTGCACCCGTTCATTGGTGCGAAACTGCAATTGACGTCGTTGGGTATTAAATTCCCAAAAGACCAATTGACCTGCCCAAGCCGGTAGTTGCCAAGTGGATAGCGTCAGTAGCGTCAGAAAAAACCAGAAAAATCTCACAGTTAAAAATCCTCGACTCACAAGGGAAAATGCCACGCCCTCAAGATATAGAACAATTCCGGTGGATAGAGATAAAACCTCTTCCTACCTTCTCCCAAGGGACGTGGGTCGCTTAGGATATGTTTCAATGGTTGCCCAAGGCTGAATTATTGTAGCTTCTCCGGCGTCTCTCCAGTGGCGATCGCCGCCTGGGGTTCCTTAAAGACCAAACGCAAAAATGGCGGTGCAATAAATGTCGTCAAGATGACCATCATAATAATTGCCGCTTCCGTCGATTCCGAGAGGGCGCCACTGGCCGAACCAACCCCTGCAAACACAAGGCCCACTTCGCCCCGGGGAATCATGCCTACCCCAATCGCCAACTTGTTCAACTGGTCTTGGCCGAAGACGGTAAAGCCCGTAATGACCTTACCGACAATTGCGACCACGATCAAAAAGGCCGCAATAATTAATCCTTCACGGTTGGCCGGAACCGCCGGGTTGAGGACGCTGAGGTCTGTTTTTGCCCCGACGCACACAAAAAAGATCGGCACAAACAAATCCGCCACCGGCAATACTTGTTCTTCTAGTTCGCCCCGTTTATCCGTTTCCGCCAAAATCAGTCCAGCCGCAAAGGCCCCAAGAATCGCTTCCAGTTGGATCACCGTCGCAATGTAGGACAGCACAAAGGCAAAAACAACGGATACGGTTAACAATTGGCCTCTGGTTTTCATCCCATCCACCAAACTGACAAATAAAGGACTCAGGAGGCGACCGACAATAATCGCACCAATGAGAAACGCCCCAGCACTCACAATGAGCCAGATAGTGCTGACAACCTGCACTTCTCCTGTTTTCGCCAAGCTTGCAACCACAGCGAGGACAATAATGCCGAGGACATCATCGAGTACAGCCGCGCCAATGATAATTTGTCCTTCTTTGGTGGTCAGTTGACCCAATTCTGCTAGCACCTTCGCGGTAATCCCGATACTGGTTGCCGTGAGGGCTGCCCCCGCAAAAATCGCTGGCACTGTACTGAGATGGAATAAAAAGACTAAACCTGCTGTCCCTGCAGCAAAAGGTGCCACAACCCCAACCACGGCGACAATGGCGGCTTGGGGGCCAACTTTAATCAATTCTTGTAGATCCGATTCAAGACCAATTTCAAACAGAAGGATAATGACCCCTAGTTCTGCGAGGACAGAAATTACTTCGCTTTGGGTGGCAAACACTGCCGGGGCTGCCTCTGGACTTAAACCGGCTGTATTTTGCAGAAATTGCATCAGTAGTGATTGGGACGCTTCGATGCCCCCTTCTGGAAAGACCAGTAAACTCAGGGCAGATACGCCCACCAATACTCCGCCGACTAATTCGCCCAGTACTGGGGGGAGATTGATGCGGGAACAAAGCTCTCCGCCCACTTTACTCGCAAAGTAGATGACCACAAGGCTCAGTAGCACCGCAGCCAGAATCATGGAGGGTTCCGCTGCTTCACTAGCGGGGGGCGCATTGAGAAGGAACGATTGAAAATACGGCATGAATTTTTGATTACAAGGTAACGACAAGCGTAGGGACCAAAGTTGTCCGGGGAGGTTTGGCTTCGGTCAAAAAACGGGGCAG